>JAKVBV010000043.1 GCA_022446965.1 Phycisphaerales bacterium | reverse complement strand
TCGGCGGGATCAGGCTTCGACTCCACCGTGCTGTCGGCCTTGGGTTTGGCACGACGGCGTGATCGCTTCTTCGTGCCTCCCTCTTCGGCCGGTGCTTCAGCCGCGGTGTCCGTGGGCGACTCCGACTTGGATTCCGACTTCTTGCGGGACCGCCGGGAGCGGGTCTTCTTCTTGGGGGCTGCTTCGTCGTCGCCGGGTGTGTCATCCTGAACAGCTTCACCACTGCTCTCGGCGGATTGGCCGTCACCAGTGTCATCATCACTCTTGCGGCGGCGGCCTCGACCACCACGGCGGCGACGGCGACGCTTCTTCTTGGTGCCCTCGCCGTCTTCTGACGCTTCCGGCTTGGCTTCATCAGCACCACCTTCAGCTTCAGGCTCGGGCTGCGGCGCGAACCACCCTTGAATGATGACCGCGTTGTCCGGCGTCACCGATGACGCATGGCTCTTGATGGCGAAGCCGGTGCCTTCCTCGCCGCCGTTCTCGGTGAACTTGGCGAGGATTTCCTTGCTGGTCACACCCATGGCCTTGGCCAACACGTGCAGCCGTGCAGCTTCGGTGATGAGCGGTTCGATCTTGCGACGGCGGCGACGGCGTCGGCGGCGACGCTTCTTGGTCGGCGCGTCGGCGGCTTCCTTGGCGGCCTCTTCTTCACGTGCCTCTTCTTCTTCGGCTTGCGCCTCGATCTCATCGAGTTCGCGGGCGAAGTCTTCCGACAAGGCGATCGCCGTGGCATCGGCCGGCGGCGCCTTGCGGCGACGACGACGGCGACGCGAGCGAGCAGCCTTCTCGACATCCGACTCGAGCTCTTCCTCGCTCAGCTCCATTTCGGCCTGCAGTTCAGCCACGGTGGGCCGGGCACCCGGCGTGAGGTTGTCCAGTTCGAGATCGGCGCCACGAGCGTCGTAGGCGTAAAACTCCACACGGTCTCCGGCGAAGGTCTCGATGATGCGGACGTCCACCTGCTTGCCCATGCGTTGCTCGATGGCGTCGAGCATTCGGCGACGGGTACTCAACAGCGACGAGGCCACGCGAGGCGACACCACCACTTCGATGCGTGCGGTTTCACCGCAGTGCAGCAGGAAACCCACTTCGCGCAGCACGTCGTTGGCGACGGCGTCGGCCGATTTGATCTCACCCTGGCCGGTGCAGTGCTGGCACTCCACGTAGTTGGCCATGCGCAGCGATGGGCGCATGCGCTGGCGGGTCATCTCCAGAAGGCCCAGATCGGAAATCGGCAGCACTGTGGTGCGGGCACGATCACGCTTGAGGCCGTCCTTGAACTTGGCCAGCACTTCACGACGATGACGGTGCTGCCGCATGTCGATGAAGTCGTTCACGATGATGCCGCCCATGTCGCGCAGCCGCAGCTGTCGGCAGATCTCTTCGGCCGCCTCCATGTTGGTGTTGAAGGCGTTGGTTTCCGCGTCACGCGAGCGACGACTACGACCAGAATTCACGTCGATGGCGACAAGGGCTTCGGTCTGATCGATCACCAACGCGCCACCGCTGGGCAGCGGCACTTCGCGAGAGTGGATCATCTCGATCTGCCGCTCCACTTCAAAGGCGTGAAAGATCGGCATCGACCGCCGGTAGTGCAGCACCGGCGGCGCACTGCGGGGCGCGACAACACGGAGGAACGCACTGACGCGGTCGTAGGCGCTTTCGCTGTCCACAACGATCGCTTCGATGTCAGGATGGAGATTGTCGCGAATGGTGCGAAGCACCAGGTCGGACTCGGTGTACAGCTCGCAGGGCGTGCCGGCCGTGTCGATGCGCTTCTCCATCACCTTCCACAGACGAGTGAGATAGGCGACATCCCTCTTCAGTTCAGTGCGGGACTGGCCCATGCCCGCGGTGCGAACAATGAAGCCAAAGTTGTCGGGCAGATCGAGTTTGTCGAGTACGGCCCGCATGGCCTTGCGCTCGGCGTCGTCTTCCACGCGCCGCGTGACCCCCACCTTGTCCATGTGCGGCATCATCACCATGAGCCGACCGGGGATCGACAGGTAACTGGTGAGCGTGGGCCCCTTGGTCCCGATGCCCTCCTTTATCACCTGCACGAGGACTTCGTCCCCCTTCTTGAGGCACTCCTGCAGTGGCGGACGTTCGCGGCGGGCAGTCTTCTTGCCCACCTTCTCGGTCTTGTCGCCACCGGGGAAGTACCGCGGGTGCAGGTCGGAGTAGTGCAGAAATCCTTTTTGGGCATGACCAAAGTCGACGAACGCGGCCTGAATGGCCTGCTCGACGTTGGTCACTCGACCCTTGTAGATGTTGCCGACGCTTGTGGCCGTGGCGGCCCGCTCGGCATAGAGGTCGTCAAGACGACCGTTCTGCAGAATGGCGATGCGGCACTCTTCGCCCATGGCGTCGTTGACGACCATGATCGAGGCACCGCTGGACGAAGCTTTCTTCCGTGCAGCAGTCAAAGTCTGATCCATTTCCGTCCGGGCGGTGCATGGCTGGCGCCGTGCGCAGCGCGACGGCTTCGACCACGAATGGTCGGCTTGCTCGTCTGGACTGCGTCTTCGTCGCTGTCATGATTTGGCCCGGATCTGTTGAGGAGTCATTGAGCCGCCAGCAGTGGCGGCGAGGTTCAATTCAGCTGTCTGTCTCGCGGGACGGATGCGTCAAGTGGCATCGTCGTCAGCGCCGATTTCAGGCAGCACACGTTCAAGTTCTTCACGCAGGGCACGCAAGATGCCCCGCTCCGATTCAAGACCCGTCACACGCCTTGCAAGGTTTTCGCAGTCCTCCACCCGCACTCGCCGCACGACCTCTCGGACACGCGGAATGAGGGCCGGAACCAGCGAAAGCGATCGCAGGCCAAGGCCTATCAACAGCATAGTGTACGTCACATCGCTGGCAATCTCGCCACAGATGGAAACGGGTTTTTGGCGTCTTCCGGCCGCTTTTGTCACACTTCGCACCAGCCGCAGAATTGCCGGATTGGCGGCCGTGTACAGATTGGCCACCCGCTCATTGCCGCGGTCCACAGCGACGGTGTACTGAATGAGGTCGTTGGTGCCGATCGAGAAGAAATCGGCCACCTTGGCGAACGAGGCCGCCTGGATGGCGGCCGAGGGCACCTCCACCATCATGCCTACGGGGATGTCGCGTGATACCTCGTGGCCTTCGTCCCGCAGGTCTTGTGCCACATCGTTGAGCAACAGGCGAGCCTGTCGAAACTCACCCACCGTCGTGACCAGCGGAAACATCACACGCAGATTGCCGTGAATGGATGCCCTCAGGACGGCGCGAAGTTGTCGGCGGAACACGGGCTGGTTCTGCAGACACCAGCGAATGCTGCGTAGCCCCAGAAACGGGTTGCGTTCAGGCACCAGCGCCATGGCTTGGGTGTACTTGTCGGCGCCCAGATCCAACGTGCGAAGCGTGAGCTGGCGGCCGTCGAGCGCCTGCAACGCCTCGGAATAGCGCTCGGTGAGCGTGTCTTCGTCCGGCTCCGTGTCGCTGGTGAGATAGAGGAACTCGGTGCGGTAGAGCCCCACGCCGTCGGCCCCGTGTTCGAGCAGCCCGGGAATCTCGCGAATGAACTCGATGTTGCCCTGCAGTGAAATGCGGGTGCCATCGAGCGTGACTGAATCCTCGCCATCTCGCGTGGCGGCCGTGGCACGGAAGCGTTCGAGTCGTTGTCGACGAGCGCGATACCGCTCGGCCTTTTCGTCCGTCGGACGCACCACCACCTTGCCGCGGGTGCCGTCGACCACGATCGTGTCGCCGTCTTGTGACTGCGCCACCACGTCGGCGCAACCGACCACCACGGGCACGCCCAAGGCAGCTGCCACGATCGAGGTGTGATCTGTGCGTCCACCTAACTCAGTGACCACCGCAAGCACGCGATCGTGCTGCAGCGCAGCGGCGTCGGCCGGTGTGAGTTCGTAGGCGATCACCACGACGCCTTCCCCCTCATCAGGCACGTTGGCGAGGCGATCCTGTGTGCGGCCGAGCAACTGGCCGAGGATGCGTTTTTCCAGATCGAGCACGTCGCGGGCCTTGTCACGGAAGACCTGCGAGCCCATGGCTCGGAAGCGTTGGGCCAGATTGGCGAAGGTCTCTGAGACCGCCGACGCGGCCGTGAGGCCGTCCTCGCGAATCTGGGCCTTGGTGGGCTCGATCAGGGCGCTGTCTTTGAGCAGCACCAGGTGCACGTCAAAGATCTGGGCGGCTTCAGGACCCAGATCCTGTTCCACGCGGTCACGATCTGCTTGCAGGCCTTCAAGCGCCGCCGCGAGGGCAGCTTCAAGCCGGTCAACTTGCTCCTGCCGCCGCTCTGGGGGCACCGTGCGGCGGGCGAGCCGCTCGCGGGGCTGCTCCAGAAGCAGCGCAGCCCCCAACGCCACGCCGGGGGCCACTGGATTGCCGGTGAGTTCACGCATCAGACTGGGCCATTCTACCGCCCCGCCTCCCCACCTGCCTCCGCTTGGGGGCAGACCCCAAGCGGAGGATTGCCGCCAAACACGATCGCGTTCGATGCCAGCACGATCGCCGCAGATCGCATCAGTTACCGTGAGATAGAGCACAAACTTACAATTGGGGTCTGACCCCATACGGATGGAGTACCATCCCACCCCCATGGCCGACTTGAGCATCGACGACGTCAACCGCGTAGCCGCCCTAGCCAAGCTTCGGCTCACACCCGAAGAAGCCCAGGCCTTGCTGCACGATCTTCAGGGCATTCTTGGCCACATCGACACCCTTCAAGATGTCGACGTCGAGGGCATTGAGCCCATGGCCTCGCCACTGGAGCACACCAACCGGCTGCGACCGGATACGCCGCAGGCCACGCTCGACAAGCAGGCCATCCTCGATTTGGCGCCCGAAACGCAGGGCGACTTCGTGTCGGTGCCCCGCGTTCTGGAAGGGCACGCCGAATGAGCCTGCCCACCACCGCATTGGACATCGCCGAGGCTGTGCAGACCGGGTCCGCCTCGGCTCGCACCATCATCGACGCCGCCATCAGCCGTATCGAGGCACACGACGCCGCCATCACCGCGTTTGAAGACGTCCGGGCCGACCAGGCCCGCGCCATGGCCGACGCCGTAGACGCACGCATCGCCTCAGGCGACACCAATCTGCCACTTGCTGGTGTTCCCGTGGCTGTCAAAGACTGCATCGCCGTGGCCGGCGAGCCCATGACCTGCGGCTCGCGCATTCTCGAGGGCTATGTATGCCCATTCAGCGCCACCGCGATCGAACGGCTCGTCAATGCTGGCGCCGTCCTCCTTGGCCGCACCCGCTGCGATGAGTTCGCCATGGGATCCTCTACGGAACACTGTGTCAGCGGCCCCGTCTCCAATCCGTGGGCGACCGACCGCGTGCCAGGTGGATCGAGCGGTGGCTCAGCCGCCGCCGTCGCCGCGGGCTTTGTTCCCGTTGCCCTTGGCACCGATACCGGCGGCTCCATTCGCCAGCCGGCCGCCTTGTGCGGTATCACCGGCTTCAAGCCCTCACAAGGCCGCGTGCCTCGATGGGGCCAGGTGAGCTTCGCACCGAGCATGGACCAGATCGGACCATTCACTCGCACTGCGGCTGACGCCGCCGCAGTCATGCAGGTGATTTCTGGTCACGACGAGCGTGATGCGACAAGCGCCGCCGATGCCCTGGGAATGATTGATCTTGATGGCGACCTCAGCGGCCTTCGCATCGGCATCACCAAGGAACACCGCTCGGACGACAACCATCCGGCAGTCAACGCAGCAGTGGACGCTGCAGCGGACACGTGCCGTGATCTCGGCGCCACGATTGTCGACGTCAGTCTGAAGGCGACAGATCTTGGCATCGCGTGCTACTACGTCATCGGGCCGGCAGAAGCATCCAGCAATCTCGCTCGCTTCGACGGCGTGCGGTACGGACGCCGCGCTGCTGGCTCCAGTGATCTGGCGGAGATGTACGAACGATCTCGCACCGAGGGCTTCGGCCCTGAAGCACGTCGCCGAATCGTTCTGGGCACATGGGTGCTCAGCGCCGGGTACTACGACGCGTACTACAACCGCGCTTTGAAAGTGCGTCGTCTTATCAGCAACGAATACACCGCGCAGTTCGCCAACGTCGATCTGCTGTTGGGGCCCACCACCCCTGCACCCGCATTTCGCAAAGGTGCCATCTCCGACCCGGTATCGATGTACTTGTGTGACCGCTACACCGTCACCGCCAACATCGCCGGTCTGTGTGGCTGCTCAATCCCGTTCGGCATGGCCCAAGATGACGACGACACATTGCCCGTCGGCGTGCAATTGCTCGGCCCAGTGCTTGGCGACGCGACAGTGCTTCGCGCCGCGCACGTACTGCAATCCGCCAGCACGCATCACCTCGCTCAGCCGGTCATGGCTTGATTGGGTCCACGCTGTAGGGCTCGATTCGCGGAATACGCCCCAGCTCACGCAGTTCGTGCCTCACCGCCGCTTCGAGCATGCGGCTGCGGTCATCCAGCGCCGGCTCACCAGGCCACGGCCCGATCGTCGCGTCAACGATGACAGTGTCGTCTCGCCGCGTCACGCTGATCACGCCCGGCCACCCTTCAACGGTGCGCAAGGTGAGCACGATGGTGTCTGGATCGGCATCACGCTTGCCATCTACTGCCACGCCGACCGATTCCCCAGCTGTCGACACCGCACTGGGCACGTCGCTCATCCGCACACCTGATGCAGGTACGAAGGACACCGGCGCCTCAATCTGCACGCCCGTGGCGATCGACCCCAGAGCGGCCTTGGCCTGATGCGCCGCGTGTGTGGACAGCGCCACGGTCGACGCCGGTGCCGGCTCGCTCATGGCGCCTTTGGATTGACAGCCACTGCTGGCAATCAGCCCGCCAAGGACATACAGAACGGCCGCTGCACGAGATTGAGGGCACGGTGACATGCAACGGCATGGTAGCCACGGGTAGGATGGTGCCGGTGACGGATCGCCACCGGACCGGGCCGTTCCCCGGCGTTGAACATGCAGGGCATTGATCGTGGCCAAAGGAAACGGGTCCCGCACGCCGCGCAGTGAGCAGCGCCGTCAAGAGCTGCGCCGCAAGCTGCCTCGGCCAGCTGCCGCCCTGCGGCAGGCGATGACCGACCCGGCCTTCATCCGCTGCTTGTCCATCACGCTGTTGTTCCTTCTGGCCGCCGCCATGCTGGTGATCTGGTCGCGGGAAAAAGTGCTGCTCCCGGCAGGGCGGGTTGCCGTCGAAGCACAACTGGCCCGCATGGACTACGAGGTGGAGAACGCCGCAGCCACGCAAGCGGCGCGGGAAGAGGCCGCCGCGGGCACGCCTACCATCTACGTCCCCAACGCCCCGGCCCTCGAGAGCATCGGCTCGGCGCTCAAGGGCCTGCCCACCGCCATCGGCACAGCCGAACACATCGACGACGTCGCCGAAACCCTGCGCAAGCAGTTCGGGCTCACCGCTGCCTCGTTGGAAGCACTTCGCCCCTATGCCACCGCCGGACCACCGACGGACAACTGGGCCAAGTGGACTGACGCCCTCACCTCGAAGGTGCTGCTCGACGCCCCACTGCTGGCGCCCGAGGCATTCCAGATCTACACCACCGAAGCCCCCATGGCTCGCGCCCTCGAACATCCCGACGGCTCGATGGTGCGGCCACTCACTGGAGAAGCACTCGACACCGCCGCGCTTGCGACACCCGCAGGCAGCGCGCGTGTGCGTGAACTCGCCCGCAGGGCCGGCTTCCCCGGCCCGTTGGTCCCCGTGGTTGCGGCCCGCATCGTGGAAGAGGGCCGACCCTCGTTGCAGCTGGACGACGAACGAACCGCTGCGCGATCCAATGCGGCAGCGGCTGCAGTTGAACCAGTGACCATGGCGCACTCGCGAGGCGAAGCACTGCTCCTGCGCGGCGACACGATCACAGGACAACGGCTCGACGAAATCCAGCGAGAGAACGACGCCTTCCTGAGCCGAGGCCCTTGGGCTGGCATCTGGCTGCCCCGAATCGGCATTGTGCTCTTGCTGGTGGCCGTGGCCTTCTTCCTTGCCGCATTCACGGTGGGCGCGTACGAACGCATCGCCCGCAATGCATGGCGTCTGGCGGCCGTGTGCTTCTTGCTGTTGGCGATGCTCGCCATCACGGTGACGGTTGCGATCGATGCCCCCGCTTTGATGATGATCGCGGCACTGGCACCGTTGCTATTCAGCACGGCCGTGCTCCGCCTGGCCTATGACCAGCGACTGGCACTAGCCGTGGCTGGCGTTCAAGGGGCGATCACGGTGCTCGCATTGCAGCAGAGCATTGGCATGTTCATGTTGCTCATGGCGTCGGCCGCGTCACTCATCGGGCAGCTGCGTGAAGTACGCAGCCGAAGCGATGTCATTCGAGCCTCCACCGGCACGGCAGCCATCGCCGCAGGCTGCGCCTTGCTGCTGGGCATGATTGAAACACCGCCAGTTGCCGCCAGCATCGTGCAGGTGTTGGTTGACGCACTGCAAGGTGGCGCTGCCGCATTGGGCATCGGCTTCCTGTTGCTCGGCATTCTGCCAAGCATCGAGCGACTCTTTCACATCACCACGGGCATGACATTGGCTGAGTTGCGCGACCCGCGACGTCCCTTGCTGCGTCAACTGCAGCAGCGTGCTCCAGGTACGTGGGAACACTCCATGCAGGTGGCCTCAATTGCCGAAGCAGCGGCCGAAGCGATCGGTGCTGATGGGCTCCTCACCTACGTGGGCGGTCTGTACCACGACATCGGCAAGATGCACAAGCCGCAGTACTTCGTGGAGAACCAGTCCGGCGGCGAGAACCCCCACGACACCTTGAGCCCGACCATGAGCCTGCTGGTGATCGTGAACCATGTGAAGGACGGCATGGAGCTCGCCGATGAGTACGCCCTGCCCCGTCAGATCACGCACTTCATCGAAGCGCATCACGGCACGACACTGGTGGAGTACTTCTATCACCAAGCGCTGCAGCACAGCGAAGATGATCGCGATGCCCCGGACGAAGACACGTTCCGCTACCCCGGCCCCAAGCCACGCACTCGGGAGGCAGCGATCCTGATGATCGCCGACGCCGTGGAATCGGCGGTTCGAGCCATGGACAATCCCGGCGGCGCGCAGATCGAAGGCCTCGTGCACGACATTGCCCGCAAGCGTCTCCTCGACGGGCAGCTGTCCAACTGCCCGCTCACTCTCGACGAACTGCGCATCGTGCAGGAAACGATCATCAAGCGCGTGGCGGCATCACGCCATGCCCGCATCGCGTATCCCGACGGCGATGGTGGCCAAGACGAGTCCGCCGACGGTGCCACGTCAGGCGAACGCGACATCCCTGTCGAGGGCCTCGATGAAGACACCGAGGATCTTGCGACCGAGGCTTGAGACGGGCACGGCTGGATCAGCCGGATCTGTCCACACATGATCAGCGCCGGCCAGTCGCACGCCGGCAGGCGCTTCGGTGCCATGGACATCAACTTCAATCTGTCGATGCGTAAGGGTGTGCGACACATGGCCGATGGTGGACATGACGCAGGCTGTGAGCCTGGAATCGAACACGCTGCCTGCAGTGACCGCAGAGGCTTCAAGCATTAGCGGTTGCCACAGGCCCGCCCAGCGATCATCTGATGTGCCTTTGGTCAGCAACACGCGGCCGCGGCGATGCACGAGCAGCGCCTGCAGATGCTCCACAGGTCTGGCCCTGCGTGCCTTGGGCGCAGGAATCGCAGCCTGCGTGCCATCAGCTCGCGCCTGACACGAGTTGCCCAATGGACACTGGCCACAGGTGGGCGACTTGGGCGTGCAGACGGTGGCACCAAGTTCCATCAAGCCTTCATTGAGTACCGCTGGATCGCCGCAGGCCTGCACGAGTTCTTGGGCACGCTGCCAGGTTCTGTCTTCCAGATCGCAGTCGCCGGATCGACCCGGATCACCATGGAGGCGGGCCAGGACACGGCGAACGTTGCCATCGACAATCGGTGCCCGCCGCCCACCGGCGATCGACGCGATCGAGCCAGCGGTGTAGCGGCCCACGCCGGGCAATTGCAGAAGGTCGTCCACATCCAGCGGCACGGTGCCATCAAACTGCTCGACGATCATGCCCGCCGCAGCATGCAGGTGTCGGGCCCGGCGGTAGTACCCGAGCCCTTGCCAGTGCTTGAGCAGGTCATCGATATCGGCCTGCGCGAGCGCCGCCGGTGTGGGGAAGTCAGCGATCAGTGCATCAAATCGTTCGGCCACGCGTGCGGCCTGTGTCTGTTGCAGCATCAGTTCGCTCACGAAGGCACGCCATGGTGTGCGTCCAGTGCGCCACGGCAGCACGCGGGCGTTGGCTGTGAACCAGCGCTCGATCGCCTGTGCAGTGGCCTTGGCATGTTCACCTGAAGCGGGCACCGAGCAACGGTACCGCACTGCGCCCATCAACAGCTGACGCCCGCCCCCCGGCCTTCCCCTGGCCCCTGGCCTCTGACCTTGGAAACACAGGGCCAGTTGCCAGCTTCAAAGAGAAATACCGCGGCCCGAATCTCGGACCGCGGCACTTCCTTCTCAGACCGACCAGACCCGGAGGCCTTCGCCGATCGAGCTTTGAGCATATTGGCTGCCTTAACCGTGTCAACTTGCACTTCCCCTGAAGCGATTTTTACCCCCTCAAGCCCATGCGATCCACTCCACGGCCCCCCCAAAAAGGGCTGCGGCCCGGCAGATGCCGAGCCGCAACTCCTCTCTCCCATCGGTGCGTCAGGCGGTGAGCCTGTCGCACACGGGTGGCCCTGAGCATACCCGAGCATGTGCTTGTGCGCCAACCGATCAGTTCATCTCCTCAGGCCATCATTGCGCAATCCGCACCAATGTTGGCACGAACATCAAGCATGTCTTCCACGATGTCTGGAACTCCTAGCTGCCTATAGCCGTGCTAGGGTGCGCCCTGCCTTCAATTGGAGTGCCATCATGACCGCACAGCACACGTTAGGAATAATCTCGTTAGCAGGTGTGCTCGCGGGCTGCTCTATCGACTTCAAGGAAACACTGCACCTTCAGGAAGATGGTCTGTGGCAGCAGGTCCAAGTGGCTGATGGTCGAATGAGGACCCGTGCGTCTGAATCGAACACTCTGCAGTTTGAACCTGGGCAGAAACGAACCGGTTCACTCACCGAGCCGGAGCAAAATGACATCGCCGTAAAGGTGCCCGCCACCTTGGGAACTGATCCGTTATGGCGGGAGGTCACTTCGCCGCTGGGCAGCGCCCGGGTGTTGATTGAATCACGTGGCGGTGCGGTGCCAGTGGCCTCGGATCTCGCTGAGATCCAAGATCTGGTTCAGATGGTGTGCGACGAAACCGCAACATTCGTTGAAGAGCAGGCCGATGGGTACCGTGGCGGGCCCCAGTTGGCATCTCTGATTCGCGGTGATCTGCGGCGTGATCTGCAGGATATTGCCACCGTGTTGTGGGGGATGGCCTACTCCAACGCCGCGATCGATCTTGATGCGATGAAGAGCCACAAGGCAGCTGATGCCCAACTCAAGTCAACTCTGGCAACCATCGAGCTTGAGGCACAGCAGCGATTATGGAGTGCGGCCGCAGCCTTCCTCGGTGAGCGTGGTTGGATTTCACATGAGACGGCCGCGATGGTGGCCTTGTTGGGCACAGAGATGGAGGTCGACCCGGACTCCTCACTCAACGGCTTTGGCGCGGCGATGGCAGCGTCATTCATGCAACGCTTAGGAGAACGCCTCGGCGGCTTAACAGAACACGAACTGTGGGATCTGGGCAGTGCCTTTGATGCGGAGGAGGGCGAGCAATTGGTGGATTTGCTGAATGCGCGTATCAACACGACCTTGGCCGACAAGCCGTGGGTGCTCGCAACGGTGACGCAGATCACAGAGATGCTGACCTCTCGTCAACTCGATCTCACGGCCAACACAGGCGACTTCGGCAAACCGAGCCTGACCAATGGTTCGTGGGTGGCGCGTGGAAGCGAGATCCGATGGAATTTGGATGCGGCGCCCTTTGCCCCTGGCCTTGCTCGTCCTCCATTGGTGTGGACCGCGGTGTGGGTGCAAGCCGACGAAGCAGAGCAGGCCAGATGGATGGGGAACACGAAGTTGAGCGATGAGCAATTGCTGGCATTCATCGCCGCTTGGCAACATGCCTCCGATGACGTACGTGATGACATGGTGCGTTCAGCGGGCAATGGAAACTACGAGGTGTATGGCTTCGACGGGATGATGATGGATTTCCTAGCGGTGCCTATACCCCCACAGATTCGATGATGCCCATCCAGAAGTGCAGGGCCGATGACTCCTGCTGCGAGATGTGTTACCGGTTCCGTTGTCGACTTCTGAGCGTGTGACTTTGGAAGGTGATGCCTTTTGTTCCGATTTCGGCGACTTCCTGATTCCTCAATCATCGGTGTCCCTTGAGTTTGTGAACCCGCTTGGGCGGGCCTACCATCGGGCCGAGGCAGCCGGGAGTTCTTTGCTGGTTGCCAAGTAAGGCGGACACCCTCTTCAGGCGCCCTGATCGGTTTGGTACTTGAGGCAATGGAGGTGTGCATCTGAGGCTGGGGACTGGTTTGAGCGGGGGTATTAATCGGGGCATGAGGCCTCACCGCTTCCCTCAACTCGCCCTGGGCATGAGGCCCGGGTCGAGTTTTTTTTCATCTGAATTGGGCTGGCTAGGATCAATCCCGAGTTGAGGGTCGATTTGCATTGGGTCTTTGGTGTGGTACAATTCCCCCTCGCGAGCCTGTTGATGACTTCAGTGGTCTTGCGAGGACAATCCATGC
>JAKVBV010000042.1 GCA_022446965.1 Phycisphaerales bacterium | reverse complement strand
GGCGGGCTTGATCAGCAGATTGACAGGGTCTTCGATCGGTTTGAAGTCCAGATTGAATCGCTGCCAAGCCACTTGCAACGGGCGACAGGTGCGAGGATGGCTCCCGTCGGTCTCGAAGTCGTAGACCAGATAGCTCTTCGTCATGACGGCAGATGCGCCCGGCCATCGTCGTCGATCGTGACCCCAGGATTCCAAGCGACTTCCCACGGGTGCCCATCGGGATCAGCGAAGTAGCCGCGCAGGCCACCCCACGGTGGTTCCGAAGCGGGCCGAAGTTGGGTGCCACCGGCTGCGACGGCCGCATCGATCAAGGGCTGCACAGCATCGGCTGACTCGACATTGTGCGCCAGCGTCACACCACCGAATCCGGCGGGCGTGTTGTGCATCAAAGCATCTTCGGCCAGTGCATCTCGTGCGTACAACGCGAACACCTGTCCGCTCATGTCGAAGAACGCGATCGACTCGTTGCTGCGTGGATGCAGCGTCAGTCCGAGCGCCTCGTAAAAGGACCGGGCACGGGGGAGATCAGCCACGCCGAGAGTGACGAACGAGATGTTCGCCCGCATGGTCATGACTTGGCTTCATCCGGCTCGAGTACACCCTGCGCTGCGGCGGCCAACCCGCCGCCCACGCATGGTGCGACAACGAACACTAGCCAATCCGACCAGGCCAGTGCGCCTTCAAGGCACAGTGCGATCCAGACGGCTGGATTGAACGCTGCGCCGGACACCGGGCCCATTACATATGCGCCGCCGAGGATCGTGAGGCCCACGACCATGCCGAACCACTGGTTGCCATCGTTTCGCTTGGACGTGATCTGCAGAATCACGCACACCAGGAGGAAGGTCCACAGGCCTTCAGCAATGAGTCCGGGCGTGGCGGCCACGGCTTTGGGCGTGATGCCATCCACGCTGCCGAGGTAGATCGCCAGAATCGCGGCCATGGCGGCGCCTAGGCATTCGGCCACGATGTACGGAGCCACCTGTGCCTTGGGGTGTCGGCCCGCCAGATACAGCCCGATGGTGACGGCGGGGTTGAAGTGGGCACCACTGATGGGGCCAAAGGCGTACACCAAGGCCGCCAAGGTGAGGCCGATGGCGACGGGGATCAGCACGCCATCCATGCCGGGCGTCTGAACAGCCACCATGCTGATAGTGAGGGCCAGGAAGAACGTGCCGAGAAACTCGGCGGTCAACTTGGGAATCAAGCGGGAGGGTGCAGTGCTCATGGGCGGCAGGGTATCGCCTCGGCGGCTCACGCGTCTGACGCACTGCGCTTGTGGAAATACCAGCAGTGGCTCTGGGGATCGGTGATACCGAACGAGCGGTCTCCGTAGGCCTGGTCTGTCGGTTCAGCCAGCACGGTCGCGCCCGCGGCGACCATTCGGTCAAAGAGGGCATCCACCTCATCGACATACACCAGCACCCTGGCAGCAGTGCGACCTTCAGGCTGCGGTCCACCGTAGGCAGGATCAGGCCCGGTATCGCCCAGCATGATGCGGGCCGGGCCTAGGCGGACCTCGGCGTGAAAGAGCGTGCCGTGCTTATCCAATTGCGTCTGGACCAGGTCGGCGCCCGTGGCCTCGACGAACCAGTCGACGGCCGCCTATGCGTCGTCATACAGCAGATAGGGGACGGCAACGAGATCAGACTGGTCCATGTCCGGATGCTACCCTGCCCGCCATGACGGCTCAGGACTGCACCGCCGAAGAGGCCTTGGACACACTGCTCATGGGGAATCGTCGGCATGTGCACGGCCAGCCCACGCATGTGCAGACAATCTCCGACCGCGCAACCCTTGCCACCACCCACACGCCCATTGCGGCGATCGTGTGCTGTGCTGACGCGAGAACCACCCCCGAGATCATCTTCGATCAGGCACAAGGATCACTGTTCACCTGTGCCATCGCGGGCAACGTGGTGACCGACGCGGTGCTCGGGTCGCTGACCTACGCCGCGACGGCGCTGCAGGTGCCGGTGATCGTGATCCTCGGGCACAGCTGCTGTGGCGCGGTGACGGCCGCAGTGCAGGGCGTGACGCTACCTGAGCCCCTTGCCGGGCTCGTGGCCGGTATCTGTACCGGTGGGCATGACGATGTGGATGCAGCCGTGGCCGCCAATGTGCAGGCCATGGTGGCGACGGTGCAAGCTGCATTGGATGTGCCGGTGATCGGCGCCGTGCACGAACTCGCCACGGGCACCGTGACCGTCGTGTGAGCGCCGGTGTCAGAGACCGTTCAAAAGAAATCGTGACGCACGTGGCCGTGGACATCCGTCAGGCGGAAGTCGCGGCCTTGTGATCGGTACGTGAGCCGTTCGTGGTTCATGCCCATGGCATGGAGCACCGTGGCCTGCAGGTCGTACACACTCACCGGGTCTTCGTGCACGTGGGCGCCCCATTCGTCCGTCGAGCCGATCACGGTGCCGCCCTTGATACCGCCGCCGGCCATCCAGATGGTGAAGCACCCTGGATAGTGGTCGCGTCCAAGGTACGAACTGCCGTTGCGTTCTTCGTTCATCACCGTGCGGCCAAACTCACCAGACCAGATCACGAGCGTCTCTTCAAGCAAGCCCCGTTGCTTGAGGTCCTTTACCAGCGTGGTGACGGGCCGGTCCATCTGCTCGCACTTGGCTGGCAGTTGGTGCATCAGATCATCCGAGGGATTCGTTCCGTGGACGTCCCAGCCCCAGTCGAAGAGCTGTACGAAGCGCACACCGGATTCGCTCAGACGGCGAGCGAGCAGGCAGTTGTTGGCCAGCGAACTCGTGCCGGGATCCGCACCGTAGGCGTCGAGCACATCAGCCGGCTCGTCGGCGATGTCCATCACCTCCGGAACGGCCGTCTGCATGCGGAACGCCAGCTCGTACTGCTTGATTCGACTGAGCGTTTCTGGATCACCGAACTGCTCGGCCTGCATGTGGTTGAGCGTATTGATCGCCTTGATCGTGTCGCCGCGCAATGAGCGGTCCATGCCGGCAGGATTGGCCACCCCCAGGACCGGGTCGCCGCTGGAGCGGCATTGCACGCCGCCATGCACGGTGGGCATGAAGCCACTGCTCCACGCTGCGGTGCCGGCCGAGGGCTTCTTGCCACCAGACACGAGCACCAGGAATGCAGGCAGATCGTTGTTCTCACTGCCCAGGCCCCAGGACAACCAGGACCCCATCGACGGGCGGCCCTGCAGCATGTGCCCGGTGTGCAGCAGCAGCTGCGCCGGAGCATGATTGAACTGATCCGTGTGCATCGAGCGGATGATGCAGACGTCGTCCACGATTGACTTGAAATGCGGCAGCAACTCACTGACCCAGGCGCCGTTGCCGCCGACCTGCTCGAAGGTGTACGGCGAACCGAGTACCTTGGCATTGGGTTTCACGAACGCGCTGCGATCCGCGTAGCAATCCACCGGCGCCGTCTCGCCGTGTCGCTTGTTCAACAACGGCTTGTAGTCGAAAAGGTCATGGTGCGGTGGTGACCCGGCCATGTGCAGGTAGATCACCCGCTTGGCGGTGGGGGCATGATGCGTGAGCAGCCCGTCACCAGCAAGCAGCGCGTCGTTGAGCAGCCCGGCCAGTGCGGCGGCACCAAAGCTGCACGTGGTTCTGCCGAGAAAGTGCCGTCGCGTCATTGCTTCGACGGTCGCATGGTGCAGTGCCGCGTTATCGAGTGATCCAGTCATGGCCGATTGACGAACTCGTCGAGGTTGAGAATCACGTTGCAGGTCACGGTCATCGCCACAGCACGTGCCGGGTCCATGCCTTCGGGCAACGGCCCAAGTGGCACCGTGGCCAGCGTACCGTCGATGTCGGTGCGGTCCAACGTGGCATCATGGATCTGCTGCAGCACGGCGTACTCTTCATCAGTGGGTGTGCGCGCGAGGGCGATTTCGAAGGCCGTGCGGATTGGAAACTGCTTGTCAGCCATGGCCCGGCGGGCCAGGCCTTGGGCCGCTTCCACGAAGACGTCGTCGTTGAGCATGGCCAATGCCTGCAGGGGCGTGTTCGACCGCTCACGGGCTACCAGACACACTTCGCGCGATGGTGCGTCGAAGGTGGCGAATGTGGGGTAGTGCCCGGTGCGGCGCCACTGCGTGTAGAGGCCGCGCCGGTAGAGATCGTCTCCGGTGCTCTGGGCAGGCACGAACGACGTGAACGCCTGGGGCAGCATGCCTTCGGGCAAGCGAGGCACGACCGAAGGGCCGCCAATGCGGTCGGTCTTGAGCAGCCCGCCGCACGCCAGTGCGGTATCGCGCAGCTGCTCGGCGGACAACCGAATGCGAGGCGCTCGGGACAGCAGGCGGTTGTCGGGATCGTGTTGTAGATCGTCGTCGTCAACATGTGCACTCTGGCGATACACACTGCTCGTCACGAGCAGTTTCATGAGTGCCTTGGGCGACCAGTGCAGGTCGTGCTGCCAGTGATGCGCCAGCCAGTCGAGTAGTTCGGGATGTGATGGACGCTCGCCTTGCACACCGAAGTCGTCTTCGGTGGACACGAGCCCGTGGCCGAACAGCCGTGCCCACACCCGGTTCACCTGCACTCTGGCGGTGAGCGGGTTGTTCGTGTCAGTCAGCCATCCTGCGAGATCGAGTCTGGTGGCCGCCTTCGAGTCATCGTGGTGCAGCGGGTGCAGCACGCCGGGCGTGGACGGTTGCAGCGGCCCACGATCGACATCCGGAGCCAGAAATGTTCCGCCCTGGAACAGGTGCGTGGTGCGATGGTGTTCGTGGGGCAGTGCTTCCATCACCAGGGCGGTGGGGATCTGCGCCACGATCGAATCGCGCGACAATTGCAGGGCGGCGTCTTCAGCGCGAAGCGACTGCAGTTGTGGGGCTGTCGCGAAGGCAGCTCTGGCAAGCGCCTGCCACTGATCGGGGGTTCGTTCAGATGCCGACGTGGACGTGGCTTGGTGCAGGCTTTCACTCAGTGGCAAGGCGGGACCATCATGATCGGTGAACGCCAGTTGAAAGCGGTGCAGCCCGTGTCGGTCCCACTGTTGAGAGAGCTCGACCGTGACCAGGCCGTCGGCGGGCACCTGCAGTGGTTCGGTGAGGACGAACACCGCACTGTGATCTCGATCGAACGCTGGGGCCAAGGCCCAGCCAGAGTGTGCCGTGTCGTCGTCATCGATGGCTTCGGCCACGTCGAATTCATGCTGGCTGAAGTGGGCCTCGGCGCGGGCGAAGGCGATCGGGACGTCGGTTGCACTGGTGGATATCCGCACGTCGTTCACCACCACATTCGTGTTGCCGTTGCGACCAAGCGCAGTGCCGTCGGACAGCACGGTGAGGCGCAGGCCGGAGATGAAGGGCAGGTCGGTGCGTACCTGCACGGTGGTGCGTTCGGTTGATGGCACGGGACCGTGGGCCTCCACGGTGCCGTCGCCAAGTGTGCGATACAGCGTGCCGTTGATGGCTGCCGCGGCGAGCGGGTGGTGCACTGTCCATGCGTCGGTCCCACAACGAGACGCAAGCCATGCATCGAGTGACGCCTGCAGTTGGGCGTCGGGCGAGCCCAGGCGGGCATCCAGTGCGGCCCGCTGCATGTCGAGGGACGCCAGCGCGGCCTCCTGATCTTCGGTGGGCGCAGCAATGAACGGCCGGTCGTCGACCTGGTCCGTGTCTTTGGTCTGATTGAAGAAGGCGTAGAGTTCGAAGTACTCCTGCTGACTCAGCGCGTCGTACTTGTGGTCATGGCACTGGGCACACCCCGCGGTGATGCCCATCCAGCCCTGCATGGTGGTGTTGACGCGATCGATCACCGCGGCGGAACGAAACTCCTCGTCATCCGTGCCGCCTTCCGTGTTGGTCTGCGTGTTGCGATGAAAGCCCGTGGCGATGCGCTGGCCCACCGTGGCATCTGGGAGAAGGTCGCCGGCGAGTTGCTCCCGAGTGAATTGATCGAAGGGCATGTCCGCGTTGCAGGCGTCGATCACCCAGTCGCGGTATCGCCACATCGTGCGGAGATTGTCTTTCTCGAACCCCTGACTGTCGGCATAGCGGGCGAGATCAAGCCACGGCCCAGCGGCATGTTCACCGTACTGCGGTGATGCAAGCAAGCGATCGACCAGATGTTCCCAGGCGTCGGGCCGATCGTCATGCACAAAGGCGATCACCTCATCCGGGGTGGGGGGCAGCCCGGTGAGATCCAGCGTGACACGACGGATGAGACTGTGCCTGTCGGCATCTTGATTGGGGGCCATGCCCTTTGCATCGAGGCGGGCTTTCACGAAGGCGTCGATCGGTGTGCGGCACCATGCATCACCGCGAGGCGGGTGTACCGCAGTTGGCGGGACATAGGCCCAGTGGCCTTCCCAAGGCGCTCCGTCGGAGATCCACCGTCGGAGGATGTCGATCTCTTCCATGGTGAGTTGCTTGCCCGTGTGTGCAGGTGGCATGCGTCGCTTGGCATGGTCTTCCGTGACGCGATGCAGTAGTCCGCTGGCATCGGGATCGCCAGGCACGATGGCACCGTCAGCGATGGCGCCGTCGCGCGTGTCCAGACGCAGGCCCGCCTTTCGAGCAGCTGCATCCGGGCCATGACATGCGAAGCAGTTGTTCGACAGAATCGGCAGCACGTCCTCGTTGAACGAGGGCGGCGCAGCCAAGGTCAACATGCAGGTCAATGCAAGCACTGGGGAATCGAGGATAGCGACCATCAGCAGCGGTGCAGGATCACGCCAGGATGTCGTGCACGATCTTGCCGTGGACATCGGTGAGCCGATGGTCACGGCCCTGATGGCGGAAGGTGAGTTTCGTGTGGTCGAAGCCCATCTGGTGCAGCAAGGTGGCATGCAGGTCGTGCACGCTGACTGGATTCTCGATGATGTTGTACGAGTAGTCGTCGGTCTTGCCCCAACTGATGCCGGGTTTGATGCCACCGCCGGCGACCCAGAGGCTGAAGCAGCGGGGATGGTGATCCCGGCCGTAGTTGGTCTTGGTCAACTGTCCCTGACAGTAGACAGTGCGACCGAACTCGCCGGCCCACAGCACCAAGGTGTCTTCCAGCATGCCGCGTTGTTTCAGATCACGCAGCAGCGCGGCCTGAGGCTGATCGACCGCGGCGCACTGCTTGCGAATTTCCGTGGGCAGGTTGCCGTGGGCATCCCAGCCACGCATGAACAGCTGAATGAAGCGCACACCTCGCTCGGCCAGGCGGCGGGCTTGCAGACAGTTGGCCGCGAATGTCCCCGGCGAGCGGACATCAGGGCCATACATGTTGAGCACGTGCTCGGGCTCGTCGCTGATGTCGGTCAATTCCGGCACCGACATCTGCATGCGGAAGGCCATCTCGTGCTGCGCGATGCGGGCCATGGTCTCGGCGTCGCCACTGCGCTCGTATTCGTCGTGGTTGATCGCCGACGCGAGATCCAGCATGGCGCGGCGGTCTTCTCGCGACACGCCATCAGGATTGCGGAGGTAAAGCACCGTGTCCTTGCCGGCCCGAAGCTTGCAGCCTTGATGTTCACTGGGCAGGAAGCCGCTGTCCCAGAAGCGGGCGGAGAGCGCCTGCATGTTGCCGTAGCCCTGCGTAATCATCACGACGAAGGCGGGCAGATCCTGGTTCTCTGAACCAAGGCCGTAGCTCATCCACGATCCAAAGCTGGGTCGGCCCGCTTGCTCGCTTCCCGTCTGGAAGAACGTGATGCCCGGTTCGTGATTGATTGCCTGCGTGTGCATCGATCGGATGAAGCAGATTTCGGGCGCCATCGCGGCGGTGTAGGGCAGCAGTTCCGAGAGCATCGTGCCGCCTTCGTTGTTGTCGGCGCGATGGAACTTGAACCGACTGGGTGCCACGGGAAAGCGTGACTGACCACTGGTCATCGTGGTGATGCGCTGGCCCTTGCGGATCGAATCGGGAAGGTCTTCGTTGTAGCGGTCTACCAGCCCGGGCTTGTGATCGAACAGGTCGATCTGGCTCGGGGCGCCTTCCATGTGCATGTAGATGACACGCTTGGCCCGCGGCGCGTGGTGCGACAAGTTTGCGAGGAATTCGGCAGTCTCAGGCGTGGTGATCGGACTTGCTGTGGCCTGCTGTCCCAGCACTGTGCTCAGAGCAGTTGCGCCCAGACCGGCGCCGATCGTAGAGGCGGCCGTGCCGAAGAATCGCCGTCGCGTGAGATTGCGCAGGTACTCCTCAAGCGGGTCGGCAGTGTTCGGGGCGTGGTTCGATCTGGTCATGCGGCGTCAGTCTTTCACGATGGCGGCGTCAGACGAGAGTACCGCGTTTGCCAGCATGGTCCATGAAGCAAGTTCGTCGATCGCCATCCCCTCAGGCAGCGGGCTGTCGCCGACCCCGCACAAGGCGGCTGCGGCCTGCGGATCGCCCGTGTACCGGTTGGTGAAGTGTGCGAGGGCATCGACCATGGCCCGCTGAACACCCTCGCTTGGTTCAGCACCGGTGCACCGGCGATAGAGATCTACCAGCCGATCGTCTTCATCGGCCTCCGTCAGTACGCGGGCTGCGGTGGCTCGAGCGGCTTCCACAAATTGCTCGTCGTTCCACAACACCAGCGCTTGCAGCGGGGTGTTGGTACTGGTTCGTGTTGCGGCGCAGTACTCGCGAGTGGGCGCGTCGAGCGTGAGCATGGATGGCGGAGGTGCGGCACGCTTCCAGTATGTGTACACGCTGCGTCGCCACAGATCGTCTCCCATGCCTCGCTCGAACAGGCGTGTGTTCGACTGTGGCATGGCGACTTCACGCCAGAGCCCTTCAGGTTGATAGGGCTTCACGCTCGGCCCACCGAAGTGCTCCACGAGAAGGCCGGATACGTGCAATGCCTGGTCACGAATGGCCTCAGCGGGCAGACGTTGACGAGGGAAGCGTGCGTAGAGCGTGCTGTCAACCTCTTCGTTGGTGTCCGAGGCCTGGCGATAGGTGCTGCTGAGCAGCATAGTGCGCATGGTGTCACGCATGTCCCAGCCGCCGTCGCGCAGATTTGCCCCGAGCCAGTCGAGCAATTCCGGATGGCTGGGCCAGGCGCCCTGCAGGCCGAAGTCTTCCACTGTGCCCACGAGGCCCTGGCCAAAGAGGGTGGCCCACAACCGATTGACGGCGACGCGGGCGGTCAGTGGATTCTCGTCCCCGACGACCCAACGGGCGAGATCGGCACGGGTTGGAATCTGCTCGGCCATGACCGTGCCTAGCACGGTGGGGACGGCGCGTTGCACGGGCCGGCTCATGTCAGGTTGGTCGTACGCTCCGCGCATCATCACGTACGTGGGCCGCTGTTGATCACGTTCCTGCATCACCATGGTGATGGGCAGGCCGTCCTTGAGCGCTGTGACTTCCGATTCCGCCTTGGCAATGCCCTCGGTGTGGGTCAGATATGTGGGGGAGAAGCGCGTTCGCCAGGCGGCTTGGGCTGCATCAGCCATGGTCTGATCGCGAGCGTCTTCGGGCAGCACCCAGGCGACCATCGGTGGGGCGAGCACTTCAGGGTCGTCGCCTTCGCGGAAGTACATGCCTCCCGGCCCGCCGGTGTTGACGATCTTGGTGACGTAGGTGTTGCGGCCTGGCTGCAGTGTGACCGTGGCGGCATCTTGGTTCGGTGCCAGCCCACGATTCACCCGATTCTCATGCACGAGCTCACCGTTGACGAACACCATCACGCCATCGTCGCTGCCCAATGACAGGTTCACCGCTCGTTCGATAGGAGAGAAGAACTCCCGTGCGACATACTCAGCGCCGACCCCTTGTGCCAGCGTGACATTTTGAGCGTCTACCACGCCTGGGGCATATCGCCACTTCTGTTCCTGCCACGCCGCGGTGAAGTCGAGCGGGCCGGCCGCTTCGGGCCCGAACGCAGTGTCGTAGGCTTCTTCGCCGGAGTCGGTCGTGAAGGGGCCGACGATGTACCAGTTGCTGCGTGCGGTGGGCAGTTCCCCGAGCGCTTCGTTCGTGGCACTGCCGACATGCAGCCGCACGTTGCCGAAGCTGTGTTGCGTGTACACCGAGTGGAAGTTCAACGTGACGATGAGATCGCTGCCACCTTCGTACCCAAAGGGCTCACTCGCTAGGAACAAGGCGGCGCGACCACCGCCACGCTGATGTGCATTGATCGCCCACACCTTGCCGTTGTCAGGCGTGAGGGCATTGACCACGTTGAAGTCGTCGTTGGCTTGTTCGTGATCGGCCCAGGCCCAGATCAGGTCCACCGTGCGGCGCTGCGAGGGATCGTCGTGAGAGACCACTTCGGCGGTGATGCCACTGAGAATCGCATTGCCGTTGGCGGCACGTCCGGGCCGGCCCTGGGGCAGTGATGCGTGAGGCAGTACGTCGAGTGCGATGGCACGCAGATTCATGCGATCCGTCGACAGCACGATCGTGTAGTCGTCGTTGGCGGGTGCCATGCTCGTGGCCAGCACCGAGCCGTTGTCCTGCAGTTCGAGCGTACTGCCGCGGCTGCTGACAGCGGTCACCACGGATGGGGTGGACCACGCCCAGAGGCCATCGGTCAGCGCGGTTTGAAAGGCAGCGAGTTCATGCGCTTCGTCTTCACTGGGTGTGTCCCGCTGCGTCTTGAGTGATTCGATATGTGCTTCAAGCGTGTCCAGATGTGCGGCGTCTTCATCGGAGGTGATTGTGTACGCCGGTTCCAGCGCTCGGTACGGATCTTGAATCTGGGAGTACAGGCCCGGTTCGTTGTTGTTGTTGAAGAAGCCCAGCAGGGCGTAGTAGTCGTCCTGCGTGATTGGGTCGTACTTGTGATCGTGGCACTGGGCGCAACTCATGGTGAGCCCGAGGAACACCGTGCCAAACGTGTTGGTGCGTTCCACGGCGTAGTTGAACAGCGCTTCATCATTGATCGCGCCGCCTTCGTCGGTGGTCACATGGCACCGATTGAAGCCACTTGCAGTCATCTGCGCCGGTGTCGGCGTGGGCAGCAGATCGCCTGCCAGCTGCTCGATCACAAACTGATCCCATGGCATGTTGTCACGCATGGCTTTGAGGACCCAGTCGCGGTAGGGCCAGATGGTGCGTCCGGCATCCATGTGGATGCCGCTGGTGTCGGCATATCGGGCAAGGTCGAGCCAAGGGACCGCCATGCGCTCGGCGTGGCGTGACACATACGGCTCTTGTGTCATCAGGCGATCCACCAGCGTGGTGTATGCATCGGGGCTGTCATCGGTGAGAAAGGCCTCGAGTTCCTCGGGTGTCGGTGGCAGGCCGGTGATGTCCAGATAGACACGGCGACACAGTGTTGCGGGATCCGCTTGGGGTGCCGGTGTGTGGCCATGTGCCATGAGTTGATTCAGAACGAATCGGTCGATGTCGTTGCGAATCCACGGATCGTCGTTCGTCGGGGGAGTTGGGGTCCAAAGCGGTTCGAAGGCCCAGTGGGGCTCATAGGTGGCGCCTTGTTCGATCCAGCGACGCACCAGCGCCAGTTCGTCTTCGGTCAGGGGAGCTTTGCCGCTCTCTGGTGGCGGCATGAGGTTGTCGCCATGGTCGTTGATTCGATGCCAGAGTGAGGACATCTCTGGATCACCTGGCACAATGGCCGCGCCTCGTTGCCGTGCAGCGGTGGCTGCTTCGAATGAATCCAGCCGCAGACCAGCTTGCTGTTGCTCTCGGTCCGGGCCATGACAGAGAAAGCAGCGATCCGACAGGAGTGGTCGAATGTCTCGTCCGTATCGCACCGGCACCTCGGCGGGGGCGGCGAGAGTACAGATCGATGCTGACAGGGCGAAGAGCATGAATTGAAGATAGCACAGGGGGCATCTGCCACAGCCGTTATGCTCGCGTCATGCTCGCCGGCATCTTGATTGCAGCACTGGCAGGGGCGGTTGATGGCACGCCGCCACGAAACGTGGTCGTGATTCTGGCTGACGACATGGGCCTGGCCTCGTTGCACGCGGAGCACACCGATTCGGGGCTGCCTACGCCGCATCTCGATGCATTGCACGCCAGCGGCATGTCATTCACGGACGCGCACTCGTCATCCGCCGTGTGTTCACCCACGCGATACGGGCTGCTCACGGGCCGCTACCCATGGCGGACGCACTTGAAGGCGGGCATCGTGCCCAAGTGGGGGCCGCCGATGATCGGCGAGGACACGGTGACCTTGGCGCATGTGGCCAGTGATGGGGGACTGCACAGTGCGTGCATCGGCAAGTGGCATCTCGGATGGGTGGGGCCGTCCGTCGACGGCGGCACGACTCGGAATCCAGAGGACATCGACTGGACGGCACCGCTCGGTGGGGGGGCACTCGCCGCCGGGTTCGACCACTACTTTGGTGATGATGTCCCCAATTGGCCGCCCTACGTGTGGTTTGAGGACGACCGCCTGCTTGGTGTGCCCGACACCATCATGGAAGAACACGATGCCAATGGTGTACGCCGTGGCCCCGCGATGGCGCAGTGGTCGCTTGAGGCGGTGCTTCCCGAACTCACGCGGCGGTGCGTGCACTACATCCGAGATCGCGCAACTGCGGACGAGCCATTCTTCCTCTTTTACTCGATGACGTCGCCACATACGCCCATCAATCCCAGCGCCGCGTTCGCAGGGCAAAGCGGCGTCAGCGCCTATGCCGATTTTCTGCTTGAGACCGACTGGTCTGTGGGGCAGGTGCTGCGGGCCCTCGAGCAGTTCGGCGTGGCCGACGACACGCTGGTCATCTTCACCACCGACAACGGCACATCGCCCAAGTGCAACTTCGATGCACTCAAGGCCGGTGGCATCGATCTGCGTGGTCCATGGCGCGGCATGAAGGCCGACGCATGGGAAGGCGGGCATCGCGTACCCTTGTTGGTGCGATGGCCGGGCGTGACCGAGCCGGGGTCTTCATGTCACGAACCAGTCGGCTTGACCGACATCATGGCCACGGTGGCCGAGGCACTCGGTCAAGACTTGCCGGAACATGCAGCGCCCGACAGCAAGAGCGTGCGGCAGTGTCTTGTCGGAGAAGCGCTCGAAGCGCCACTGCATGACGTGCTTGTGAGTCAGTCGTCGCGGGGCCAATTTGCGCTTCGTCATGGCCGATGGAAGCTGATCTGCGGTGGAGGGTCGGGCGGATGGACACCGCCCGCATCAGATGCAGCGGCACGTGACGCAGGCTTGCCGCCCATGCAGTTGTATGACCTGACAGCCGACCCCGGCGAGACGACCAACCTCTTCGCTGTTCACCCGGACCGGGTTGACCGCATGATCAGCCTGTTCAGGGCATGTGTCGAGGCGGCGCCAAATGACGGGCCGGTGTACTGGTCGCAGTTGCCTTGGGACAGATCCGCGAGGTGACGCCGATCAAGCACAGGGGCCCCAGGCGGACACGATCACGAGGATGTCGTTCACGTTGACAATGCCGTCGCCGTTCACGTCGCCGGCACCACTCGATCCCCACTGGGCGAGCACGGTGAGCAAGTCATCGGTGTCGACCATGTCGTCCGCATTCGTGTCGCCCTCGCATGGGTCGATGTCTTCATCCACAATCACGCGGTGATGCATGGCGTACCGATCGTGGTGCCACCACAGGCCGCTGTCATGGGCCACGCGGGCCCAGTCGCGATTGAATCCTGCGCCTTCGCCGAAGTCGTCTTCG
>JAKVBV010000041.1 GCA_022446965.1 Phycisphaerales bacterium | reverse complement strand
AGTAGCGACATCGCCATGTACGGATCCACATGGTTCAACGAGTTCATCGTGCGGCTGCCCACTCGATTTTCGCTCAACGACCAATCCGTGACATTCGGTGATACTTGGTCAGGCCGGGATGCGTTCGCGGTGTTCGCGACGGCACCTGCCGAAAGTGCGATCTGCATGATCGAAGGTCCTGGCACTCTAGATCTCGAAAGCACGGCGCGTATCGGTTACACGGATCGACGGGGCAAACTTGAGATCACCAACAACTCCCGTATGGTCGTCGACGGCAATCTTCACATCGAATCATCTGGGTCAATACTGGTCGATTTGAACCAAACTAGTGCCCCGGTTATTGCCCGTGGCGGATCCATCATTGGCTCACTCGGAGTGGCCAACCCGGATGGCATGTCAATCTCTGAAGGCGACAGTTTCACGCTCCTTAGATTCACGCCATCGTCGCCCCCCCAAGGTCAGGATGCCTTTGGCGCTGCCCTGCTGCCGGACATTGGTGATGATCTGGTCCTGCAATTGCAGTATGACGGGGGCGT
The DNA here is from genome assembly GCA_022446965.1 of Phycisphaerales bacterium. GTDB lineage: Bacteria > Planctomycetota > Phycisphaerae > Phycisphaerales > SM1A02 > JABAAC01. The sequence goes on along the minus strand of JAKVBV010000041.1, from coordinate 13,558 downwards.
CACGGCGGGGTATCTGGATGTCCAAGTGACGGCTACCGCCCAAACGCTTCCTGACTTTGACGATCCGGCCTCCATTTACGAGTCAGGTACCGCGATCGATGTCGTCACCGTGGACTTTGACCTCGACGGCAAGGATGAGATTTGCGTTCTGTTTGACACTGGCCAAGGTCCGGCAGCCATCAATGTGTATGACGGAACCGATCTCGCCCTACTCGCCGAGTTAGATGCAGGATACGACGCTCGTGATCTCGCCGTTGGTGACTTCAACGGCGATGGATCACCCGACCTCGCGGTGGCCAACTTTGGCGACGGCAATGTTGGGCTGTTCTTCAGTGACACGAATACAGGTCTGGGTTTCAATGCCGACTGGGCCTACCCCTCAGAAGGTCGGCCCATGTGTGTGACCCGTGCAGATTGGTCAACCGACACCGCGCATGAGTTGATCGTGGGACTGCTGGTGCCGGATGCCAATGGCAAAGCCGCCCCAACCGGTGCCTTCGAGGTGTTCATTTGGTCTGGCAATCTGCTTGGTGGAGGCATGTCTGGCGGCGGTTCATCTGGCAGCCCCGGTGGTGTCCCCAGTGTGTTCGGCGACCCCAGTGAAGATGAAGGGCAGAAGGATATGCCCGTGTCCGGCGGTGATGATCGAGGCAACGCCATGGTCCTAAAGGGCGCCAGCGGTGTTGCTGGCGCGACGCTCGACATCCAACTGATCCCGCTGGGTGTGAACGCCAGCTCGCTCACGATCGCCGACATCGACAACGACGGCATCCTGGATCTTGTCGCTGCAATGAGTGATCTGAATGCGATCGCCATCGCCAAGGGCACCGACAGCGGCAACATTAGTACGGCTGTGGTCAGCATGCCTGCTGGCGGCGGCGCGCCGGCATCCGTGACGGCCGCCGACTTCGACAACGACGGTCAGATAGACCTCGGCTGGATCGTCGACAACGAACAGGGTGAGAGGACCGTACAACTGGCCTACGGCTTAGGCAACAGCACCTTCACTGCGTTGGAGACGATTGCGGATAGAACATCATTGTTAACCACTGGTGATCTAACCGGATCCGGTCTTCCAGACCTAGTCACCATCGAGCAGATTGCCGGTGTGGCAGGCAACGCCCTTGTACTGTCCACTGCGGATCAAAGCAGTGGCACACAGGATGGCTGCCCAGGTGATACAGACGACAGCGGGGTGGTCAACATCGACGACCTGCTCACGGTGATTGGACAGTTTGGCAACGACTGCAACGGTGGCTGCACCGGTGACACCAACGATGACGGTGTCGTGAACATCGACGACGTGCTGCAGGTGATCAGCGCCTTCGGCCCCTGTTGAGGTCGCCGACACTACTCGCCCTGTTGGGCCTGCTGTTCCAGAACGTCGGCTCGCAGCTCAAGCAGTGATTCGGCCATACCGCTTATGGCTGCGTCATCGGGCCACTTGGATGTAAACAAATCGGCTTGGTCGTGCGCCTCGGCCACGGTGGTGGCCGCCGCATCAAGTTGCTCTGCCGCGATCTGCGCATTCACCAACAGGATCGCCGTCTGCAACATGTAACGCGCTCGCGTGGCGAAACTGCTTTCGGAATCCCCTTCACTGTTGTCATGCACAACCTGCCAGGTGCGACGCGACTCGGAAAGATCCCGCACGGCGCCTTGGGCATCCCCTGCCTCAGTTCGCATCAATCCCAATTCCGCAAGTGCGATGGCCAGATCGCGACGTGCCCGCATGTCGTCTGGACTGTCGTTCACCAACTCTCTCGCCAGCGGCACGATCTCAAGTCGGTACGACCGCAATGGTGTCTGTGAGTCCCCCAATGCTGATTGCTCTCGAGCGATATACCGGCCCACCAACATCACATCGCGACGAAAGGAGTTCGTCTCCTCGTTGCCCTTGAGTAGCTCGCGCCGCAATTCCTGTGATCGCTTGAAGAGTGCGATCGCTTCCTCATGCTGCCCGTTCCGGCTGTACGCGAAAGCCGCTCGATTCCACGCGAGCGTAGCATCACGCCGTGTTCGCACATCATTGGGGAATCGATCGGCCATCAGATCGGCCATGTCCAGCATGTGCTGCATGGCTTCGTCGTCTTCGGGAACGCCGTTGGTAAGTCGGCTGCGGAACATCGCCAGACCGAACACGACGCGAGCAGCCTTGATGTCGGCTGTATGCATGTCGATGGGCTGGGCCAGTTCGGCGGCTTCATCAAGTACGCGACTGGCATCTTCGCCGCGGCCCATCGTGGTATATGCCTCGTGGAGTTTGGACCGGCCCGACACGGCCAGCACCCGGACACGATCATCAGCCTTGCCTGTTTCGGTCTTAAGCAGTTCGTCGGCCAACATGACCGACTCCTCGAAGTTGGCCACGGCCCCCACGATGTCGCCGCGATTACCACTGCTCTTGGACCACTGGTTCATGCCCGCGGCGAGCAGGCCATCAGCCAACATGAGCTTGATCGAAGGGTCGGTGTCCGCCTCGGCACGCAGCTTCTCCAGATATTCGAGGCTCACACCCACCAACTGTTCACGGGCCGCTTGTGAATTGGCCAGCACCGCGATGGCATCGAATGAGTCACGCATGAAGAACGTGATCAGGTCACCCACCATGGCTCGTTTTTGCGCCTGCTCCTCCAGCAGACTGTTTTCCGCCTGGAGGACATCTGCTTGGGCCTGCAATGCATCGTTGCGGGCCATCAACGCGAACACGCCTACGACCACCGAAATGGCGAGCAACGCCACCATGCCACTGCCCGCAGCGACGAGGCCCTTGTTGCGGCGAATAGCGCGACGCACCAGCACCATGAGTGTCGGCGGCGCCGCGGTGATCGGTTCGTCGTTCAGATACCGGCGAAGATCGTCACCGAATTCCGACGCGGTGCGGTATCGATCAGCTCGGTCCTTGGCCATCGCCTTCTGCACGATGACATCCAGATCGCCGGCGAGTGACTTGTCAGTGGCACTGATCGGCTCAGGCACTGTTTCGGCCACGGTTCGGATCGCCGTAGTCAATGGTTGGCCCGTCACCTCGTAGGGGAGCTTGCCCGTGAGCAGCTGGTAGAGCGTCACCCCCAGCGCGTACACATCGGCACTCGTATCCAGATCCAGCACATCTCCCGTGCACTGCTCGGGAGCCATGTACTGCAGAGTGCCGACGATGGCGTGGACGTCCGTCTGCATCGTGACCGACCGATCACTGTCGGTACTGCGTGCGACACCGAAGTCGATGATCTTCGGGTCGCCCTTGGACCCTACGAGAATGTTGCCCGGCTTCAAGTCACGGTGAATGATGCCCTTGCCATGGCCGAAGCCCACAGCATCGCACACATTGGCCATGAGCTCCACCATCTCTCGTGCGTCAAGCTTGCGTTCTCGGCTGAACGCCGTCAGTGATCGTGCACTGGGCACGTACTCCATGGCGAAGTACGGTTCGGCACCCTCACCGTCATCCCATGTTCCAGCCTCATAGATCTGAGCGATGCCGGGATGCACCAGCCGGGCCAGCAACTCCGCTTCGAACTCGAAGCGACGCAGCGCCTGTTCGGAAACAGCGGCCCCCTTCATTACTTTCAGGGCCACGTGGCGACGCGGGCGGTCCTGCATCGCCAGGTAGACCTTGCCCATGCCGCCCACACCGATCACGCCCAGCAGGCGAAACTTAGCGATGCGTTCAGGGCTCTTGGCCGGGAGCTCGTCGACCCCCTCCATGGTGGCGATGTTGTCTTCCAACGGCAGGATCGTGGAGACATCTGAGAGATACTCCGAATCATCCGACACCTTGCGCACTTCAGCAGGACGCTGTTGAATCGAAGAGTCGATCGTCTGTTCGATGTCGTCCTCGGCGGGCCGCTGCTGAATCGAGGAATCGATGGTGGCGAAGTCATCGTCCTCGGTCGCATCTGGATGCAGCGTGGGCTCAATCGGCGGATCGTTCGCCTGATCGTCGCGATGATCGTCGTCTTTGCGGTCCGGATCGGCCATTGGTGCTCAGCCAGTCTATCGATCTGGTGGGGCGTGCTACGCCAGCAGTTCGCGAATGGGCCAGGCCCCTTCCACCCCCACGAGCTTCTGATCGAGCCCGGCATGGAAGTAACTCAAGGCGTTGGGGTCGATGCCCATCAGATGGAGCATGGTGGCGTGCAGACGCCGCACATGCAGTGGATGGATGGCCTTGTTGCCTAGTTCATCCGTCTCGCCAATCGTCACGCCGCCCTTCACACCGCCACCGGCCATCCACATGGTGAAGCCGTCGGCATTGTGATCGCGTCCCGTGCCCTCGGCGTACTCGGCCGTGGGCTGGCGACCGAACTCGCCGCCCCAGACCACGAGCGTCTCTTCCAACATGCCCCGCTGCTTCAGATCCTTGAGCAGCCCGGCAATTGGTCGGTCGGTATTGCCTGCATGGAGTTCGTGGTTGTGCACAAGATCGCCATGGGCATCCCAGTTGGCGTCGTTGTGGTTGCCGCCGCTGTACACCTGAATGAACCGCACGCCTCGCTCGACCAACCGCCGAGCCATGATGCACTTCTTGGCGAAGTCGTGCGTGCGTTCGTTGTCCAGGCCGTACAGCTCTCGTACATGTGCCGGCTCTACAGCGAGGTCGACAGCTTCAGGCGCCGCGGCCTGCATGCGATAGGCGAGTTCGTACGAGTGAATGCGCGAGGCAAGATCACTGTTGTCGATGCGTTCGAGTCGATGTCGATCGTTCATCGCCCGCAGACGGTCGAGCAGTGTGCGCTGCGCCTTGCGGGATAGGTCCTTGGGTGGATCCAGATCCAGAATCGGCACACCGTCGCTGCGCAACACTGTGCCCGCATACGTGGCGGGCATGTAGCCACTCGACCAGTTCTTGGCGCCAGAAATGGGGCCACCGGTCTTGTCCAACATGACCACGAATCCCGGCAGATCGGAATTTTCCGTACCCAGTCCATAGTTCACCCACGAGCCCAACGCCGGCGACCCACTGAGAATGCGGCCCGAGTTCATCATCAACATGGCCGAACCGTGCAGGGGTGAATCAGCGGTCATGGAGTGCACGAATGCAATGTCGTCCACACACTGCGCCACGTTCGGGAACAACTCGCTCACGTACTTTCCGCACTCGCCGTGCTGCTTGAAGTTCCACTTGGGTCCGACCACTCGGCCCTGTGACTTGGTGCCACCGCGTCCCTTCGTGTGTACGTCGATCGTCTTACCGTCAAGGCCGTACAACTTGGGCTTGTAGTCGAAGGTGTCCACCTGCGATGGGCCGCCGTACATGAAGAGGAAGATCACGCTCTTGCACTTGCCCGCGTGGTGCATTGGCTGCGGTGCGAGGGGGTTCGTGAATGAAGATGCGCCATCGGCGGCAACCGCCTGATTGGCAAGGAAACCGTCGCCAGCCAGCAGGCTTGTCAACGCCACCGATGTGAACGCGCCGCCTGCTTCCCACAGAAACTCACGTCGCGTTCGGCCGCAGAATGATCCAGATTGGGGCGGTGTGGTCATTTCAGTCCAGGTGAGCGAAGGCGTTGAGGTTGAGCATGGTGAGACAGACGTACTTCATGGCCGCATCGGCATCAAGCCCGTGGGCGATCAACTCGCCGTGCAGCGCAACAAGATCCTGCACGTCCACGGGATCGGGTGGTTCTTGAGTGACGAGCGCAAGGCCACGAGCGCACTGTTCTTCCAGTGTGCCGGCGTCTTCGGCCAGTCGCCGCTGCAGATTGGCGGCGAAGCGGTTGGTCTCCTCGGAATTCAGCATGATGAGCGACTGTGTCGGTGGCATCGTGACGAATCGCACCGGGCAGGCGGTGTCGGTATCCGCCTGATCGAAGGCGTGCAACAACGGATGACGCAGTGACCGCTTGACATGCACGTAGGCGCTTCGCCGTGCGGCATCTTCGGGGGTGCTTCGGCCCCAGGCTGCATCGGGGCGCGACGCCGTGGCCAGCACTTCCGCCGGCAGCGGTGGATACACCGGTGGACCACCCATGTGCAGATTGATCGTGCCGCCCACCACCAGCATGGAATCTCGCATCTCCTCTGCCGTCAGCCGGCGCGGCTCGAAACGGTGCCAGCGTTCATTGTTCGGGTCTCGAGGATCCAGGGGCAGGGCAGACGCCATGCGATAGGCGTTGCTGGTCATGATGAGGCGGTGCAGTGCCTTGCGGCTCCAGCCGTGTTCGACCGCTTCGGCAGCTAACCAATCAAGCAACTCAGGGTGTGTCGGTTCAAGTCCGAGCCGGCCGAAATCATCGGGCGTGGGCACGATGCCACGACCAAAGTGATGCTGCCAGATTCGATTCGCCAGTACGCGTGCCGTGCGGGGATTGTCTGGCCGTGTGATCCACTGCGCCAGCGCCAAACGGCGACCGGTGCTCTCGCCATGCGATGGTGGCACGATGGTGAGATCTTCACCGCCAAGCATCTGAGGCACACCGAGTGTGACTTCTTCACCCTCGGCAGCTGGATTGCCACGATCCAGAACAAATGTGGGCATGGCGCCTTGCGCTCGCGGGATCGCCGAGAGTGTGGGCACCACAGGCACGACCGGCCGCTCAAGCGACAAACGCTCAGAGACCAGCGCGCCATGTGCCATGGCCCCGCTCATGCCCAGACGAGCAGCCACCAGATCAGCGGCGTCCTTCCCGAAGGCTGGTGAGTCATGCAGGGCGAGAATCTCGGATGCCTGCAGCACGCGATCGTGCACCATGACTTCATCGATGGCACCGGGGAAGTGGTTGTTGCCCGTGTGCATGCACCCGATGTGCAGCGTGTCGGGCGCATTCAGCGCCTGGGTGCCGCCCTTGGCGTTGGCGACATGCTCGCCATCCACCCACAGCGCAATGTGTCCTGTTGATTGGTCACGCGTCAACGTGGCCACATGCCAACGACCAAGTTCGTGGCGGCCTGGTGAGTGGATGAATGTCTCAGGGTTGCCCACGCCTGCAGCGACACGGCCACCCTTGCACCACGACAAACCGAAGTCGTTGACGATGCCCGGTATCTCACCATCAACAAGGCCCGCGCCGAGGAACCACCGAGGCGTGGTGTCATCACCGGGGCCATCCGCATCAGGACGGAACGCCACGGTGATCGAGAAACTCTCTGCCACAGGTCGCTGAACTTCAATGGCGCTGTCGACGCTCGTCACGAGCAGTGCGTGCCCCCGCAGGCCTGGCTCGCAGATCTCCGGATCTCCCTCAAAGTCCAAGTGCAGCACGCGGCCCTCGTCCGGAAATCCGACGGTCTCCAGCAGCGACGTGGGTGCATCCGCCCCACCGGTGGCATTGATTGCCTTGTGTACAAGGCCCTCGGCGTCTCGGCGAACACGAGCGCGATGCTCAATCCAACGAGCCAGCCCCGTGCCGTCTTCGTGGCCGAAGTCCAGTGGGAGTTGCCGGACGAAGTTGTCCTGCCGAACACTGTTGCCAAAGCCTGTGCGATACGGCTCGAGATCCCGGAACGCCGACAACATGCGGTAGTAATCACGCTGTGGCAGCGGGTCTTTCTTGTGATCATGACACCGAGCGCAGCCCATGGAAATCGCCAACGTGGCGCGACAGGTGACATCGAGCATGCCGTCGAGATCGTCGTAGATCGCCAGTGGCGGATCGGTCGGTTCGTCATCGCGCACGCCAAGGTGAAGGAATCCGGTGGCAACGAGTGAATCGAAGTCGCGCTGCGCGATTTCATCACCCGCGAGTTGGTGGATGACGAACTCGTCGTACGGCATGTCGGCGTTGTACGCATCGATCACCCAGTCGCGATACCGCCACGCGCCGGGCTTCACACGATCACGCTCATAGCCGTCGGTCTCGGCGTATCGCACCAGATCAAGCCAGTGCCGGCCCCACTTCACACCGTACTGGTCGCTCGCGAGCAGGCGATCAATCAACTCCGGCCACGCCTGAGCTCGATCGTCGGCCACGAAGGCCGCGACCGCCTCGGGTGTGGGTGGCAAGCCTGTCAGGTCATAGGTCGCCCGGCGAATCAGCGTGGCGCGGTCAGCCTGTGGCGCCGGATCCATTCCGGCCGCTTCCAGGCCGGCCAGGATGAAGTTGTCGATCGGATTGGCGCACCACTGGTCAGCCTGCACCGTGGGCACAGCCGGACGTACCAAAGGTTGCTCGGCCCACCACGTGTCAGGCTCGGCGTGTGCCATCGTGGACAGAGCACACACCACCCCTGCCGGGCGAATAAGGGCCGTCCAGCGCATGCAACCAGTCTATGGCGCAGGTGTACGCCGGTGTACATCTTCCAGACAGGGAATCGAGGTCCCTCAGGCGGAGTAGTCGTAGACGCCCCGCCCTGTCTTGTTGCCCAGATGCCCGGCCTCGACCAGCGCAACGAGCTTCTCGCATGGCTGGTACTTGTCCGGATGCCCGAGGCCCTCGTGCAGCACCAGCATGATGTCGCGGCACACATCCAGCCCGATGAGATCTGCCAGACGCAGCGGACCCATAGGGAAGGCACACCCCAACTTCATGATGCCATCGATCGCTTCGGGCTCGGCCACGCCATCATTCCAGGCATGAAAGGCCTCGTTGATCATGGGCATCAACACCCGGTTACTGACGAATCCGGGGAAGTCATTGGCAGCGATGGGCGTCTTGCCCATGCGTTCACTCAGCGCGATGGTGGCAGCCTTCACATCGTCCGTGGTGTGCGTGGACACGATCACTTCGACCAACTTCATCACTGGAACCGGGTTGAAGAAGTGCATGCCGATCACGCGAGCTTCAGCACCAGGCACAGCGGCCGCGATGTCGGTGATCGAGATCGACGACGTGTTCGTGGCGAGCACGCAATCGTCGCCGTAGGTGGACACCATCTCGGCGAAGATCTTCTTCTTGAGCGATTCGTTCTCGGTGGCCGCTTCGATCGCGAAGGCAGAATCTTCTGCACGATCATGCGTCGTGGAATACGTGATGCGTGCGAGCGCCGCATCGGCCTCATCCTGCGTCATGCGATCCTTCTCGACATTGCGACCCACGATCTTGGTGTGATAGGCGCTAGCGCGATCAAGCTGCTCTTCACTCACATCCACCTGACACACTTCGATTCCAGCCATGGCTGCGGTGATGGTGATCCCGCTGCCCATGGTCCCGGCACCAATGACTGTGATGACGTTGACTTCAGACATCTTCGCTGTGGCTCCGACTCAGTCGTTCCAGTTGGTCAGTTCCGGGCCGGTGTAATGGGCCAACGGACGAATGATGCGGTTGTTCTGGTGCTGCTCCATGATGTGAGCGCACCACCCGGTGACGCGCGACGCCACGAAGATCGGCGTGTACTGAGGCACGGGAATGCCCATGGCGTAGTAGGTCATGCCGCAGGGGTAATCCACGTTGGGGTGGATGTTCTTCTCCCGCATCATGATGGCTTGCACTTCATCGCCCAGGTCGAACCACTTCTGCGCGGCCGGGTTCTCTTGCGCGGCGTACTTCAGGCCCCAGTCACGCAGGATGCCCGCGCGATGGTCGCCGTTCTTGTAGACGCGGTGGCCGAAGCCCATGAGCTTGCGCTTGGTGGTGAAGGCATCCTGCAGCCATGCCTCAGCGGTGGACCCGCCTTCGACAGCTTCCATGATCTCCGCGAGCATGTCCATCGCGGCCTCGTTGGCACCACCGTGCAATGGACCCTTCAGGGCACCGATCGCACCACAGACGGCCGAGTGCATGTCCGCCATCGTTGACGCGATCACACGACTGGTGAACGTGCTGGCGTTGAAGTCGTGCTCGGCGTACAGGATGAGGGAGACATCCATCACCTTGGTGGCGATCTCACCGGGCTTCTCACCGGTCATGCACCACAACAGGTTGGCGGCGTGGCTCAGCGTGGGATCTGGATCGACAGGCGTCTTGCCTTCGAGGGCCATCTGGTGCGCACCAATGATCGTGGGGATCATGGCGGTGAGCCGCTTGGCCTTGGTCAGCTCTGCATCCGGTGTGTTGTCTTCGCAGATCGTGTCAACGTGACCGGCCATCGAAATGGCTGTGCGGAGCACGCTCATTGGATGTGCGTCGGGCGCTTCGTTGGCGATCTTGACCACCGTGTCGCGGACAATGTCGCTGATTGCCCGCATGGACACCAACTCGGCACTGAATGCAGCGAGTTCATCCCCGGAAGGCTTGTGACCGACGAGCAACAGGTGTGCAACTTCTTCAAAGGTCGCATTCGCTGCAAGATCAGCGATCTCGTAGCCGCGATAGATGAGTTGCGTCTGATTCACGGAGCAGATGGTGGTGTCACCGATTGTCTGCCCGGCGAGACCGCGGGTGTCGGCCGGCTTGGCGGCGGGAGCTGTCATGAGTGCCTCTTTATTCCTGAGTTCACCCGCGGCCCACCCGCAGGGAAGACCCCTAGGATACTGGATCCGTGACCCCCTCGGGGCGGTTCAGCCTCTGGGCTGCGACCACGCCTCGGAGGGTGCGTAGCCGAGCAGATCGTAGAGTTCTTGCCGCGTTTGCATGCGGGGCAGCAGGGCCTCGGCTGTGCCATCTCGCTTGAGGAGCGCCAATGCATCGGTGATGGCCTTCATCGCGATGCGCTGCATGGTTACAGGGAAAATCACGATGTCGTATCCCATGTTGCCGAACGTGTTCACCGACAAGTGTGGCGTCTTCCCAAACTCGGTCATGTTGGCCAACAACAGTCCGGGGCAGGCTTGGGCGAAGTGCGCGAACTCATCCTGTGTACGAAGTGACTCGGGAAAGATCATGTCGGCACCTGCTTCGCGATAGGCCTGCGCTCGTTCGATCGCCGCATCCATCCCGTCAACACCTCGCGCATCAGTCCGCGCGATCAGCACGAAATCCGGATCCGGATCCGACTTCGCCGCCGCTGCCGCAGCGATCTTCTCGCACATCGCTTTCGTCGTGACGAGATCCTTGCCGTCAAGATGACCACACCGCTTAGGGAACACCTGGTCTTCCAGATGCATGCCCGCAGCGCCTGCTTCGATGTACCGCCGACACGTGGTCGCCGTCATCTCCACATCGCCGTAGCCGGTGTCGGCGTCGACAATGGTGGGCAGCGCCGATGCTTCGGTCACGTGCTGAATCAACTGGCACACTTCATCCAGTGGAATGAGGCCGATGTCCGGCACCCCACACGCGTTGGCCGTGGCACCACCGGAGATATAGCACGCGTCAAAACCCACCTCGGCCACTGCATGAGCGACAAGGCCGTTCCAGGCGCCAGGGGCCGCCACGACACCGTCCTGCATGTGTTGTCGGAGCTTGTGTCCCGGTGAACTCATGCGAGCATTGTATCGGTCGAGCCTTGGCTCACTGCAGCGTGGACAATTGCACGCTCCGCTCACCTTCAGCGGAGAGCATCAGCACACTGGCGGCCTCACCGTCCTCGTTGTGCAGGACAAAGGCAGCATCCAGACCAAGTTGGTCGAGGGCAGCCGTGGCACTCCCGACAAACTCATCCGACGCGGGCCCAGCTGCTGGCAGCGCCTTGCGGAATGTCGCCTCGGTCTGGGCGTCCTGAACCGGGTGCCAGCCCCACGCACTCAGGCGGTCTTCGAGTTCATCACCCGCAGCAGGCGCGCCGGCCAGCTCATTGATGACGATGGCCTTTCCGGATGCGATTGGATCGATCTCGATGCGCTCCACTGTGGGCGTCGTCACATCCGTGACGTCGTCCCGCATGGTGGACAAGGCCATCATCGCAAACGCCAACACGATCGCGCCCATGACAAACGCCCCGCCGCCGCCAAGCTGCGTGGGCTTCTCGCTTCGTCGAGCCACTCGCACTGCTTTGCGATCCTCACGTCGAGCAGCGTGCATGGCACTGCGAATCTGCCACAAGGATCGTGGCCGTGGCTTGAACGGACCTGTGTTGCGCGGGGGAAGCCGCTTGACGTGCTCGTGCCTGGCCTCATCCTCCTGGCCGGCAGCGGCTCCCAAGGCCATGCTGGGCAGATCAGCCGGGCGAACTGCGGCAATGTCGTGCGCGGCGATCACCTGCTGCACGTCTTTCCCCATCGTCGCGATCTTGGTGTACCGCTTGTCGTAATCGGCCATGGCGCGGCGCACGATCATCTGCACCGCTGGTGGGCACGCCTTGCTGAATCGACTCAGATTGCCATGCGCTGGGAACGTGCCTTCCACCATGAAGTACAGCACTGCGCCCAGGCTGTAGATATCGAAGCGTGCCCCATCGACATCGGACACCTTGCTGCCACGATACGCCTGGCGAACCAGTTCTGGATCACGGAAAAACTCGGTGCCGTGCGTGGTCAGCGTCATCGCCGAACCCAATGGTGTGACAAGACCGAAGTCCACCAGATGCGCACCGGTGGCATTGACGATCACGTTGTCGGGCTTCACATCCTTATGCCACAGCCCAGCATCGTGATAGGCCTCGAGTTGACCGATCAGATCACGCATCCACATGAGAATGCGACGCAGATCTTCCTGGGCCACCGGGGCATCGTCGCGATGCAGTGCTCCAGCAGTGACACTGAGGTTGTCGCCAGGGATGAACGGCATGGCGTACCAGAACCGCTGCTCATCCATGCCATGCTCAAGCACCATGCCCATCTTGCGGGCGCCATCAAGTGCCCGTGATTCGCGCATCATCTGAGGCAAAGGTGAACCGCTGCTCAAGTTGAACACCTTGATGACGGCACGATCCACGTTGTGTGGATTGCCCGGCAGTGGTGTGGCCACCAGCAGTCGGGCGCCGCTGCCACCAGCCTTGAGTTCGTCCACGATTTCCCAGCCTGGGAAGTGATCGGGATCATCGTCAGCGGTCGTGGATCGCGTCACAGGGGTGCGTTGCCCTCGCGACGCGGCACGGGTGGGGAGATCGGATAATCGTCGGCCAGCCCGCGCAAGTTGCTCGCGGAGTTGCTTGCCCAGCCGCTTGGCGACCGGCCAGCGACCGCACAACATCGCCACCACCGCACCAACCGCCAATGCCGTGGCCCGCACCGTGCAGGCCGCCGCAATGATGATGTCGCGAATGAGGGCGGTGGCGGTGCGGCCAATCGCCTGTACCACGTTGACGATGAACTCCACCAATTGCGACGTCAACTTGAGCGCAAAAACCAGCACCACCACGATCGTGATGAGCACGGCACCCCCGACGACTGCAGCACCAATGCCCCACATCAGGGTGCCTCCTCCGTGCAAGGTGGCTCCAACAGGCCGTCGTTCCGTCGCGCCACGGCGTGCCAGATTTCGGCTATCGCCTCATCGAAGAGCCTGTCATCATTGCCAAGGCCTGCGTCGTTCGCCTCGTCAATCTCCTGCTGAGTGAAGCTCCAGGTGGCCACCACCTCCGCAAGGCGCCGTCGCAACTGCGTACGGGCTGTCGCAAGATGCCTGCTGATCGTGGGTTCGCTCACGCCCATCTGTTCCGCCACCGCCTTGCCGGTGAGCCCATCGAGGACCCGCATGCGATACACCTCGAATGAGACGAAATCGGTGTCGGCCTCAGCCCGCCGAATGGCGGTCAACACCTTGGCTTCGAAAACTCGACGCTCGTACTCACGGTCGGCGGTGCGAGCCAGATCTCCGGCCCAGTCTTCCTGAAGCGACGCTGGTCGCTTGCCCTT
>JAKVBV010000040.1 GCA_022446965.1 Phycisphaerales bacterium | reverse complement strand
AGGCGCGAGGGCGGCTTCAAGCCCAAGTGGAAGCGCGATGGCGAAGGCCAGGACGGCGAGGGCCGTGGGTCATTCACACCCAAGCGTGAAGGTGGCTTCAAGAAGAGTTTCAAGAAGGACTTCAAGAAGGACGGCTTCAAGGGCAGTTCCAAGCCAAGGCGCGAGGGCGGCTTCAAGCCCAAGTGGAAGCGCGATGGCGAAGGCCAGGACGGCGAGGGCCGTCGGTCATTCACACCCAAGCGTGAAGGCGGCTTCAAGAAGAGCTTCAAGAAGGATGGCTTCAAGCCAAGTCGCGAGGGCGGCTTCAAGTCCAAGGGCAAGGCGCCGTTCAAGGGTGGCTCCAAGTCCAAGCCGTCGTTCACATCAAAGTCGCGTGCTCAAGGGCCCTCATCGCGTGAGGGTGGTGGGGATCGGCCGGCAACCAAGCGGCGTGTGAGCAACTCCAATCGCCGAGGGACATCCAAGCGATACGGGTGAACCCATTTGCTGCACTGAAATGGCAGCGACGGCCACCATGGCTGACACACACAGTGTGTGGCAATGTGGGCCTCGACGGCGACACCACGCAAACGTATGGCGACTACACCGACAGCGGTGGCACCTGTGTGCAGGTGTCATGCGATGACTGTGACGAAGCTTGCCCCGGCGATCTCGACGGCAACGGCGAGGTGGGCGTGGATGATCTGCTCATTCTTGTCGCCGCGTGGGGGAGCTGTGGCTGAATCCGGTGGGGGGCGACGTGACCCCATCCACCGTGTCGGCGGCCGTGTTCACATCGCCCGCGTGATCTTTGACGGCCCTTCAAGCACGCCAAAGTCTCGCACCTGCATGTTCACGAAGTGCTCGTTGGCACCCAGGCTGGCGTACAAGTCCGACGCCTGGTAGTCACGCACGGCCTGCTCATTCTCGAACACGTACACACCGCCATAGGTGTTGGTGTCGGGGTTCGATAGGAATGTCTTGGAGAGGAGCCCTGGAATCGCTGCGAAGGCCGGGGCGACCTCTTGAGCAACATCCGCAAAGGCCTCATGGCTGAGGTCGTGCAGTTGAAAGTTGATGACAAGTATGTGCATGGATGCCCTCCTAGTGATCGATCGTCAGTGTATCGAAAAGGTGTCTGACACCTTTTCCTCAGCCTGGTCTCCATCATGCAGTCCCACAAAGACAGGAACCCATGCCCTGTCTTACAACGATCGGGGCCGGTCAATGAGATACGCTTGGCCTCCCCGCAGCACGCGGAGAAGGGACTGTGAGCTGTGACAACACACTGGTACAGGCGAATCGTGATGAGTGTGTTGACAGCCTTGATGCTGGGCCTGATCGCTTGTTCCTCAAGTACGGTACGAACAGGCCGCGTGCCAATCACGTCGCCAACCACGCAGCGGTACGACGATCTTCCAGGTGCTCCCGCGGTCTCAACGGCCCAACGTGAGCAACGGTCGCTTGTGAAGATTCCGCGTATCCATGCAGTGGACTGGACCGAGGACGGTGGATCCGTGCGGCTCAGCGACGGGACGAGCTGGCGCACCCACGCACTGGTCGACGGCACGCTGCAGTCGACCGAGGCCGTGGTCAAAACAGAGACCGACGAGACAGCACCACGTTCACCTCGCCGCCGAGGCCAGCGTGTGCCCCGAGGCGCCCAGGCCACGGAAGTGTCTTCACCTGACGAACAGTGGACGGCGAAGCACCGCGACCACAACGTGGTGCTTGTGCGGGAAGGCGGGCACGAGCGAATGGTGACGCAGCGAGGCACCGCGGCGCAGCCGTTTGGGACAGCCAGCTGGGTGTACGGCGAAGAACTCGATCAGAGTTCCGCCATGTGGTTCTCGCCCAACTCCAGCATGTTGGCCTTCTACGCCTTCGATGTGAGCGAGGTGCCCGACTACCACCTGCTGCATGGCCTTGACGGCCTGCGGCCCACCATCGACACCACGCCGTATCCCAAGCCGGGCGATCCCAATCCAATCGCCGGCCTGCAGCTGTACGACATCAATCTGCGGCGGTTGGTCACGGTGGACGTGGGGCCACGGCACGATCAGTACATCTATGGCGTCCAGTTCACCCCCGACAGTCGGTACCTGTTGGCGCACCGCCTCAATCGGGCGCAGAACCATCTCGAGCTGCTTCGCGTGGATCCACGCACCGGCCGGTCCACCGTGCTCTTTGAAGAGACACAGCCCACCTGGGTGCACTATGAACCAGAGATTCGGTGGCTGGCCGATGGTCACCGATTCCTGATCGCCACCGAGCGGTCGGGCTACCGCACTTGGGAGGTGTGGGATGTGGACGATGGCCAGCTCACCGTGCTCGGACCGGCCACGTTCCCCAGTGGCCAGCTTGTTCGTGTGCAGGAAGACGACGCTTTGCCCGGCGGGGGACAGGTGTGGTTTGCCGGCACGAGTGGCGATCATCCGCTCAACACGCAGCTGCATGTTGTGAATCTTGATGGCTCGGGCTTTCGCCGGCTCACGGATCAGACACTGCATCACGGCTCGTTCCACATGGCGCCTGATGGCGTGCATGTCGTCACCACCGCACAGAATTCGACCACGCCGCCACGCATCCTGCTGCAACGTGAAGGTGCGCCAATCGCAGTGCTCGAGGAGGCGGATGTGACCGCACTGGATGCATCGGGGCGGCGTGTGTCCGAGCTCTTCAACTTCTCAGCCGACGACGGGCAGACCTGCTTCGGTCGCATCCACTATCCATCGAACTTCGATCCAGGCCGACGCTGGCCCGTGCTGGTGCAGGTCTATGGGGGGCCGTTGTCACGGTCGATTCACAACACCTTCGACGTGTCTTCGGCTCGATCGGAGTTCGGCTTCGTGATCGTGCAGATCGACAATCGCGGAACGACCGGCCGCGGGAAGGCCTTCGAAGGGGCCACATATAATCGGCTGGGCCAGGTCGATCTGGACGATCAGGCTGCTGGGGTTCGTGAACTTGCCCAGCGGCACACCTGGTTCGATGCGGACCGCGTCGCCATCGCAGGGCACTCCTATGGCGGCTACATGAGCGCGTTGGCGCTGCTGCGTCACCCAGATGTGTTCCACGCCGCGGTCGCCTCGGCGCCGGTGACCGACTGGCGACACTACGACACCATTTACACCGAACGGTACATGGGCCAGCCGGCGGACAACGAAGCCAACTACGACGCGGGCAGTTGCGTGAAACAGGCCGAGCACTTGCGGGGCCATCTGCTGTTGCTGCACGGCATGGCAGATGACAATGTTCATCCGTCCAACGCCTGGGCGCTGGCTGATGCACTGCACGATGCAGATATCCCCTTTGAGATGCACTTCTTTCCCGGTTTGACGCACGGTCTGTATGGCAAGGCGGTCAACTCGGCCAAGTGGTCGTTCATTCATCGTCACTTGCTGGGTGAAGACTGATCAGCCCTGCGCAAACGTGGTGCTACCATCTCAACGATGCTGCAGTGGACCAGCATGACGGCGATGGTGACGACTTTGGCGGGGTCCAGTGTCGACGACGCTTCTTTCACTTCACTCGTGAGATTCGGTCCTTCCAGTCCCTATAGGTGTAGCCCTGGTAGACCGTCTCGGGCAAGTTGTCATCGACAAAGTTGTAGAAGCGCACCGAGCCATCCACGTAGCCGACGTTCACGCCCTTGGGGTTGTGATACGCCGAGAAGTCCACCCAGCAGCCTTATCACGGCGTGCCGATTATGCCCACGTAGAAGCCTTACGGGTTGTAGCCGTACTCGGCAGGACGTTGAACGGGGGTAGATCTTCTGTTGTGATCGCCTCGGGCGAGGTACAGTTCTCCGGCCCCCACGGGGCCCTCCCCAGGGAGAAAGGCTGCATTGACACAGGTGCAACAACCACGAGTCGGTAGCCGAACGCTCGTCGCGGGGATCGGATTACCTCTTGGGGCGCTGGCAGAATTGAGTTTGGTGATGGTTGTGGGCACCGAGGGCTTTGGCGTCTACGCCACCTGGCTCGCCGTGATGCGGTGTTGCGCCGCCGTGGCCTCGCGTGGATGTGAAAGTGGTCTGGTGCGCATGTGCACGGAACACGGTGCTGTCAGTCCACTGGCCATCTTGCGGTGGACACTGTGGTCCACACTGCCGCTGGCGATCGTCCTCGGCGCTGCGCTGGCAGGTGTGTTGAGCATCTCGTCATACGACCACCTGACCGCCGCGATCGTGTTGCTTGGCGCACTGCCACTGTGTACCGCGGTGATGGCGATGCAGGGGTATCTGACCGCCCGCGGGCATGCGGCGCAGGGTGTGATGCCGATGGTGCTGGGCCAGCCACTGGGGATCGCATCGGGCGTCGCGTGCATGGCAACTGGAGTGCTGCCAGCCACCATCACGGCCGCCGCTGTTGTGGGCTTGATGTCCTGGGCCTGCGCCGCTCTGGTCGGCATTGCACTTGTTTTGAAGGCTGGTCCAGCCTCGGGCGAGACACGCCTGCAGCCTGCGGACAAGACACGCTGCGCCGCTGTACTGCGCAGTTTCACACTGGCCACGATCGGCAACCAGATTCTGGCTCGAGCTGACGTGGCGCTCGCGGGATTGATCGCGTCACCTGCCGCCACAGGCATCTACGCCGTGGCGGCACGATTGAGCAGTGTGATGGTGGTGGGCATGCAGGCGGCCGCCAGCGCGTTGCGGCCGCACCTCGGATCACGGCATGCCGCGGGCACCATGGACTCGTTGCGTCCTGTGCTCCGTCGAGTGCGGCTGATCGGCTTCGGGTGGGCCGGGTGCATCGTGCTGGGTGGGACAGGCGTGTTCTGGCTCGGACCGCACCTGACAGATCGATTTGACATGCCTGGCGCCACCGGGTGGTGGTGCTGGGGCATTCTGGCCTGTACACAGTTGGTCGTCATCGCAGTGGGGCCGCTCACTGAAGCGATGAATCAGGCCGGCATGGCCGGTCGGGTTGCGCGCATCACATTGATCGCCGCATCGGGCGCACTGGCCATGCAGGCCGGCGGTGCACTGATGGGCATCGTCGGCGTGGCCATCGCCACGATGGTGGTTCGAGTCGTGATGCGAATGGTGTTGCTGCGGTCCGCCAGCGATGACGCTCAAATCACGTCGCTGTTTTCCTGGCGAGCGTGATCGGGATCATCCGGGCCGAACTGAATACAGCACACCAGGAGCGCCATGGACGTGTACCAGCAGAGCACGCGCATGTCGTCGAACTGCGTGTCACTCAACTGGACCATCATGGTGGGCACGGTGATGGCAGCAGCAGTCAGCAGATAGGGCCGCTTGGGCGTGCGGCGTGCTGCGGCGAGAAGTGGAGCGCACAGCCAGAGCGTGCCCACACCCAGACCGAGGACACCACCGCCGAGCAGAAAGCTGAGGTATTGATTATGCGCAGTCGTGGGGATGACGGCATCGTCCGGGGCATGGGCGATCAGCACAGGTCGTTCATTCTCAAATCCCCACCCAAACACAGGTCGGTGCTGCCCGGCATCCAATGCCGCCTGCCACACATCTAGTCGCGCATCCACGTTGGTGTCGTGACGAAAGTCCCCATTCATGGCGTGTTGCACGGTCGTCGATACACGCTCGGCGATCCGAGCATCAAATGCGACACGAGAGACATGCGGCGCCAGATAGATGGCGCCCCACGCCAGCGACGCGCACACGATCAGGCTGGCCAGGGCGAGCACGATGCTGTGGCGATCAACTCGGTGTCGGTTGAACAGAAACACCATGGCCAGCGGCAGCGTGACGGCCGCCGTGATCGTGGCAGCACGCGCACCCAGTGGCGAGGCGAGCGCAGCGATCAGCACGGCAGCGGCAAGACACCGCAGCACCACACCAGCGTGGGGTGCCCGGCGCGCGTCGATCCACATG
Organism: Phycisphaerales bacterium; assembly: GCA_022446965.1. Classification (GTDB taxonomy): domain Bacteria; phylum Planctomycetota; class Phycisphaerae; order Phycisphaerales; family SM1A02; genus JABAAC01. The sequence goes on along the minus strand of JAKVBV010000040.1, from coordinate 8,498 downwards.
AGTCCCATCGCAGGCAGGATCATGGTGGCCACCAACAGCGGGCTTCCCGTGCCCAGGTTTGGTTCGGCACCGATGCCAGATCCACCGTGCCGGATCCAACGTTCAACAAACACCGCCAGGCCACAGGCCAGCACGGTCCACATGGCTGCGTTGGAGAGCACCGACGGCGTGAGTCGAGCAGCCATCAACTGCCGAGCCAACAGCAAGGGCACAAGCACCGGAATGGCCAACCGCAGTGACTTCGCCCAGGACACGTCGCCGGGATGCACGGCGTCGGCGAGCCAAATCATGCCCAGCAGACCGCCGCCGCACAGCAGCAGCATTCGAAGTGCCCGGTCTTCCCACAGGGGCGCGAGCGTCTGTCGCCCGTGGCGCAGCTCCAGCAGTCCGCCCGTGGCGACGATCGCCAAGGAGGCGTAGCCCAGCACCGGGAATCCAAGGATGGCACCAATCAGGAGACAAGTTGTCCAGGGGATACCGACCGTGTCGTGCTGGGCCGTTGAGTTTGGCATCAGGGTGTCGCTACACCGTCGCCACACGTTGCGATCAAGGCCTCGAGGTCTGGATCGGTCAATGCACCATGCATGAGCACGGCCCGTTCAACCTTGAGCCGCAGTTTTTCAGGCAGGGCGAACGCCATTGGCGCCATCGCGGCCAGCCGCCGCTGCGACGCGGCCAGCTGCCCGATCGTGCACGATTCGTGATCGTGATCGAATCGATCCCGCATGCGAGCGAATCGACTGTCTGGCAGGGCATCGAGCTCGTAGTTGTCGAACCCACGCCCAGCTTTCAGGTGCTTGACGTGCAGATAGGCCAGGCCCACATGACGCCGACGCAAGCCCGGCCGCTGCATGCGTTCGAATCGTGCTGTGTTCACGAAGTAGGTGTTTGTGCCGACCTGAAAGTAGCCAATGTCGCCCTGGCCAGAAAACGGATCACGGTGCAGGACGCCCAGGCCGGTGTCATTGGCCACCAGGTTGAGTCCGGAGAAACACAGCATTTCGCCCGGCAGGCGGCAACCCTGGTCGCGGATCGATGCAGTGACACGGCGCGTCTCGTTCGGAATGCAGATGTGGTCATCGTCGAGTTTCGTGGCCACGGTGCACGTGGTTCTCGCCAACGCACATGAGCAGTAGTTGGCCATCGAACTGGGATCGTCGAACGCCAGCGTTGCGTTGTCGGGATGGCCCAGAGGAAGCACGCGATCGACGTAGTGGTATCCCTTGACCGTGTCGGGGAATTCATCCATCAGTGTTTCGACGATGGCTTCGCTGTCATCGGTGCACTGATTGATGCAGATCACGATCTCGTCGTAGAACGGGACGTGGCTGCGAACGACCGCATCGAGGAACTGCCCGCCGTTGCGTACGCGCATGAAGGCTGCGATCCCAGCGCGACGATCATCGACCCGAAGCGCCGCGGGTGAGAACCGTTCGTTCTCGATCAAGTCCAGACGGGCCATGGTGCGTTGGAGTGTAGTCCGCCCGCTCAGGACCGCATGCGACGCCACGTTCTCGTGACGATGTGCATCGGGCTGCGTTTCAGATACGTGAGATACACCCACAGGTATCGCAACGGTGCGATGCTCAAGCCCGCTGCGGCGCGGCACTTGGCGCCCAGCGGGTGACTTCCGGGCGTGTGGGGGATGTCGGAATAGTGACGGTGGATCAACGGCATGCCACCGAGTCGGGCCAGTGCCATGTCGGTCGCGGCCACCTCATGTGGCTTCAGCCGCGAGCGGTATTGGAAGATCCGTGACGTGTTGAGACCGTGCTGTCGGCCCTCCGATTCGAGCACGTACGGGTTTTCACTGGGGTTCACGTGGGGGACGTCGAGAAAGGCGTCGTCATAGGGCGTGTCGAGCCACTCGCACAGCGACCGAATGGTGTCGGGGCCTTCGGCGGTGACCTTCTCGTACTGCACGATGCGAAAGCAATCTGGGTACGATCGTTCGAGGGCCTCGGCCAGCTGGACGCCCTTGACCCAGGCCAGGACTGTGCTCAGCACCGCTTCCATCTTGGGGTTGCGCTTTCGCCGCGACGCGACCAGATCCCATGGATTTCGCAGCATGAAGAGCATGCGGCAATCCGGCCAAGCGTCGAACACCTCCTGAGCATAGAAGATGTAGGACGTCCCTTTCTGGGCCCACCGTGTGTCTTCTCGCAGCATGCACAGACCATCCATGGCGTCTCGCCACATGGTGAGCGCGGGCAGGGACGGGTCTTCGATCCAGCGACCTTTGACGTAGTCCGCCAGCCACGGTCCGTGGTCGGGGTCCTCAAGGCCGATGGCCTGCACAAGCGCCTCGGCGCGGGCGGGGACATCCACGATTTGATCGATGATCCCGTGTCGCTCCAGCAGGGTGGATTCTTCGCTCTGTGCATACCACCCAGGCATGCGGCCCAACAGGACCGACAACATGGTGTTGCCCGAGTGCTGTCGTCCTGCCACGAGAACGGGTGCTGTGCTGGGGGACTTGGTCGTCACGAAGCGGGTACGGTACATGCCCCACGACGCCTCGTGGGGGCTTGACACGCATGCCGACCGAAGCAAAACGCGGACTCATCAGGATCGGGAGCAACTATGCCCGTCTTGGCAGCACGCTTGTCTTCGGTATCGCGCTCGTGCCGTTGTTGGCGGGGTGGTTGGGGGGCGATGCGCTGGGGCTGTTTCTGTTCTTGATGGCGCAGGCCGGGCTGGCCGCGATCTTCCAGGATGTCATGCGGACGAGCCTCATCCGCGAACTGGCCTCGGCGTGGCATGGGGAATCGGACTTTGGAGAAGCCGCGGCGGCGGCGTCGCTGGTGTGCCTGGCCACGGCAGGCCTCGCCGTGGTCGCGTTCGCGCTGCTCTGGGCAGTGATGCCCGTGCTCAACATCCCGGGTGATGGCCTCGTGGACGCAGCACGTTGGATCATCGTGCTCGAGGGCGCCTTTACCGTGCTTAACATTCAGTTGGCGCCCGCGGTCAATCTGTACGTGGTGCGGGAGTGCTTCGTACAGCAGAACATGTGGACGCTGCTCCGGCGAGCGGACTTCCTTATTTCGGTGCTCTTGTGCCGCTTCGTGCTCGTGCCCGATGCCGACGTGGAGACGGGATTGATCACCTTCGCCGCCGTGGCAGTGGGGTGGCGCACCTTCGCGGCCATTGCTGCCGCCGCGATCATGTGGGTGCGTGAGCCACGTATTCTGCCTCGACCGTGGCGTGCCACTCGCGCAGGCGTGCGGAACATCGTGGGCACGTTCGGTTGGAACACCAGCACGATTCTCGCCACCAATCTGCACGACCGTGCCGGCGCCTTCATCGTGAACATCTTCTTCGGGCTGTGGGGCAACACCGTGTTCGGTTTGGCCACACGGTTGGTGTCCTACATCCGCATGATGACCATCGGCATGACATTCGGTCTCGATGCCGTGGGTGCGAGGCTGGCAGCACAAGAAGACGACGGGTCGGGGCTGCGAAACATGGTGACCAACGCCACACGCATGCATGCGATGATGGCCATTCCGGCGGCGATCGGTACCGCTGTCCTGGCGGAGCCGCTCCTTCGGTTATGGATCGGCCGATCATTGGAAGACGCCGATCGATACATCGACATGTCGGCCCTGCTGGTGCAGATCATGGCTGTCGGTTTGGCGGCCCGCGCCATCTCCGATGGGTGGGTGTTTCTGTTGTACGGCGCTGGACACATCCGCCGGTATGCCAAGATCATCGTGGTCGGTGGTCTGTTGGATCCGCTGCTGGCGATCGCGCTGGCCGTGGCCCTGCCAGCCCTGGGCGAAGGCCAGGCCGTGCCGTGGAATGCAGTCACTGGGCCAGCGTGGGCCGTGTCACTGAGCTTCCTGTTCTTCCATGGATTTCTTCTGCCAATGCGTGGTGCCCGCATTTTGCAGGTCCGCCGACGAGTATTCGTCACGCCGTTGGTGCCACCGGCATTGCTGGCGGGCGCCCTGTCGCCGTTGCTCATGCTTCCGCACTGGTGCGGTGATGGCGTCTGGTCGCTTCTGGATCTGGCGATTTCCGGTGGCGTGTACGGCGTGTGTTACGCGATTCTGGCGGTGGCGGTGTTGCTCACGCCACAGGAGCGGCAACGGATCGTTGGCGCAGCGCGGCGAGCCGCCGGTGCGGCGCGGTAGGGTGCAGTCATGGCGAACTCCGGCGTGCATGTGCTCGATCACCCCCTGATTCAACACAAGTTGACCCGGCTGCGTGATGCAGATACACCGCCGGATGTGTTTCGAGCGGTGCTGGCGCAGATCGCCGGACTGATGGTGTTTGAAATCAGCCAGGATCTGCCTCTGTGCGACGTACAGGTGCAAACGCCACTTGAGATCACCACCAGCCGACGTCTCGGCGGGCCGGTCACTGTGGTGCCGATTCTGCGTGCGGGCATCGGCATGTCGGACGGCATCACGCGGCTCATGCCCGAGGCGCGCACCGGACACATTGGTTTGTACCGCAACGAAGACACACTGCAGCCGGTGGAGTACTACTGCAAGTTGCCCGACGACATCGCTGATGGCCCCGTGTTTCTCGTCGATCCGATGTTGGCTACCGGCGGATCCGCGATCGCGGCGATCGAAGCGCTCCAGCAGCGCGGGTGCAGCGATGTGCGCTTCGTGTGTCTCGTGGCGTCACCGGAAGGTGTTGTAGCCTTGACGGAGGCCTGCGCCGATGTGCCGGTGTACACCGCCGCGATCGACCGCCAGCTCAACGAGGTGGGGTACATCCTGCCCGGACTTGGCGACGCCGGTGATCGTGTCTTTGGGACGAGATAGGCCCTGACGCGGTGGAATCAAGGGCGAATCAGATGAGGGGTGTTTGCAGTTGTGAAACTTCCTTGCGTGAAGTTCAATTATTGTCCCATTAATCGCCGCGGCAATCGACTCACCCACCAATCCAGCAGTCCATCGGGGAATGGCCCCCATGCGGCGGCACAGGCGTGGCCCGCCTGGATCAACGAGGCGGGGGTCACCGACTGCAGTGCGGCGATGGCGGCGGCCAGCGAGGGGCTGTCATCCACCAGCGGAAGTGCCTCCACATCCTTGGCTCGCAACCTGAGGGTGGCAGGGGCACGACCCGCACCGAAGTGTCGATGCAGCGCCAGCGCCGAGGCTTGCGGGGCGAAGAGCGACACGGCGATGCGCCACAAGTGATCGGGATCTTCAGGTGAAACGCGAATCAGGGGCGTGACGGGGAGCCACTGTCCTTCAGGGTCAGCGACCGCCTCGATGAGTGGCGTTTGCGTCGCCACGATCACCTTGGGAACAAGACGCTGCGCCAAGAGTTGTTCGATGTCCGACGCTCGACGCACGCCTGGTGCCTGCCAGCGAGTCCCCAGCACTCGGGCTGGCCGTTGGCCGTGCAGGTGCAGTCCTGGTTCGACAAGACCGCAGGTCAGCAGGCCGACGGCGTTGTCGCACACATCACATTCCACGAGGTGATCGCGGAGCGCGTAGTACTCATCGCGGAAGTCCGCCGTGGCCGTGGCGATGGCGCCGATCGTTGCTGCGGGGATGGTGTCGATCAACGGCACACCTGCGGCCGAGGCCAGCATCGACGGCCAGGGGCATGGTGTGTCCCGAGATTCGGGTCGTCGCTCCATCACCAGCGATGCGGTGTGCACCTGTGCTTCGAATGCAGCGGGGGCACTCCAACAAGTCACCGTGTCGCAGGTACGTGAGAGTGCTGAACGGACCTGTGCCGCATCACGGGCGGCGACGATGGACACCGGGACGATGACGCCGAGTCGGCCACCGGCCGAAAGGAGATCGAGGCCCAACAGCATGAAGCCCGCAGCTGGGTCGGCATACGGACCGAGTCGGTCGCCGAATCGTGTGGACAGTGCGTCGGTCAAGGTGGTGATGGCATCGTTGTTCGTTCGCATGCGTCCGCGATAGGGCGGGTTCATTAACACTACGTCGATGTCGGGAGGAAACGTGTGCGCCAGCGCATCGGCGCATGTGATGTGCGCATCGGGCAACGCTTCGCGGCATGCGTCGGCCAACGCTTGATGGTGCTCCACACCGAACATCTCGATCGAGATGTTGCGTTCGGCGGCGATGCGTGCGGCGGCCGTCAACAATCGCCCGGTGCCGCAGGCAGGATCAAGTACACGGAGCGTTTCGGTGTATGACTGTGGGAGTGTTGCTGCGGCCAACTGCAGTGCGAGGTCGGGCGGGGTTAGCACGATGCCCGAAGCGCGAGCCACTGCGGATGAACCGACACTGCGCTCGATGGCGGCCGTTTCAGAGGCTGGATCGAGGAATTGTGCTGGACACGGCTGGGCCATGGTGTCATTTTGACATGAGGCGAGGGATGGTGCCTGCGCAGGCGGGCGTAGAGTGCACTGCAGCGCAATTTTCGCTGCATTGACAACGGAGGCTGACCATGCATCATGCATTGACCGCGGGATTCACACTGTTCATCACATCCACTGTGTTAGCTGCGGGGAATGGCCTGGGATGCACCGGTGACCCCACGCAGGATGGTGCGGTCAACACCGACGACGTGTTGGAAGTGATCAATCTCTGGGGTTCATCCGCGTTTGATGTGGACGGTGACGGCTTGTGCGGCGCTTCGGAGTTGTTGGCTGTGTTGGCCGATTGGGGGAGCCCCTGTCATCCGTTCAAGGATGTGTCTGGTCTTTCGGTGGAACTCGATTACACAGCCGGTGTCGCAATCATCACGAGCACCAATATCCCCGAGCATCCCACGGGTCCGTTCGATGGATCAACTGGCTGCTACAACCCGAACAGCGTGACACCACAGAATGACACCTGGCGCATTCCACTGCATCCGGTGCCGACCGACAATCCCAGCGTGGACTACCTCGCCCAGATGGGGCAGGTGGGCGTGATGGTCAATGGCACCACGTACTACAACCCGTATGACGCCGGCGGCATCGATGCGCCCAGCACGATCTGCATGGATGACTACTACGGCCATCCATCTCCGGATGGTCGGTATCACTACCACCAGGCGCCGCTCTGGGCCTACGACGGCTTACCCGGTCACTCGGTGATCATTGGCTACTCGTTCGACGGCTATCCGGTGTACGGGCCATTCGAAGACACCGACGTCTACGCCATGGATCTGACCGGCGACATGGCGCTCGACGAGTGCAACGGGCACGAAGATGCCGTCCGCGGGTATCACTACCACGCGGTCGCATACGCCGATCGGTCCGATGGATTTCCCTGGGTACAGGGGTGCTTTCGCGGTGAGCCGGACGAGTCCAATTTCGCCGGCGGCGGCGGCGGTGGTGGCGGTGGCGGTGGCGGCGGGTGTGATGCCTGTGCGCAGCACATGATTCCGCCTCCAGTCTGCCACTGCGTGCACAACACGCCCGGGTACGAGTATTGCTGCATGGATTGGGACGCCGCGTGCCAGGCGTATGCCGAAGAATTCTGCGGCGGCTGATGCACACGATGCATCGATTGGCGGTGCTGGCCCTCATCTGTGCGACATGCGTCGGCGGCTGCACTGCTCCGCCGATCACGCTGTCCGACAGCCACAACGCGCTGCACGCGCCGCTTGGCGATGACGCTGCTGACGTGGTCGTACTGGTGTTCAGCAGCCCGGAGTGTCCAATCGCCAATGCACTGGCGCCGGAGTTCTCCCGACTGCATGCCCGAACGCGCCAGGGCGGCGGTGACTTCTATCTGGTGCATGCTCGACGTGATGTCACGCCTGAGCGGGCGAGGTCTCATGCCCGCGACTATCAACTGTCCATGCCCGTGCTGCTGGATACGGAATACGATCTGGTCGGCGCCCTGCGGGCCACGGTCACACCCGAAGGCGTGGTGCTTCGGCGCGACGGCAACGCGTGGGAAACGGTGTACCAAGGCCGCATCAACGACTTGTACGCATCATTGGGTAATCGACGTGACCAGGCCACGCAGCATTGGCTGCGAGAGGGCATCGATGCCGCATTGAGCGGGCAACAGGTGCAGCAGGTTTATCGCGCCCCGCTGGGATGCTTCATCGAATGATCAAGGTGCTTGCTCTGGTCGCGGTGGTGGGGGCCGATCCCACGTGGAACACGGCCGTGGCGCCGTTCATGGAGACCGCGTGTGTGCAGTGCCATCACGACAAGGGTGAGGCCCCATTCAGCTTGCAGCGCGCGACCGATGTGCGGTCGCGTGCTCGTTTCGTGCTCGATGTGATCGAACAGGGGGTGATGCCGCCACGAGCGGCACATGGTGGGCTGGTGAATGCGCCTCATGTTGATGATGCGCAGCGGGCGATGCTCGCGGCCTGGATCGATTCGGACATGCCGGTGGAGGATGATGCCGTGATCGTGTCGGCGCCTGCGTCCGCATCTGGCGGGACGCATCGCACCGCCACCATGGCCGTGGCGTGGACCATTCCGGCCGAGGGCGGTGAGAACTGGGGGCGCCGCACGCGCGACAAGCGGTCGTTCGTGCTGCCACTGCACAATCGGGAGTCGTTGCGTGTAACCGCACTGCACCATGTGCCATCGGCCCGCGGCGCAG
>JAKVBV010000004.1 GCA_022446965.1 Phycisphaerales bacterium | reverse complement strand
TCCATCGCCCCGACACATTCCACATCCATCCATCGAACACGTAGCGAATGCCGTAGCCAAAGAACCACGGTGTGGTGACCACCTCGCACGATGCGATGCGGCCCACATCGATGGCCCGCGAAATCACCCCGATCCCGAACGACAGCTGCACCTGATGTCGATCCACTCGCGCTCGCAGCGAATGGAATAGCACCAACACAACGAACATGATGCTTGCTGGAATCCACAGGAATTGGGTGGTCGAGGGCGCCATGACGCCAAGGCCCAGCAGAATCCCACCGATGATCCAGCGGATCAACCAGCCCGGCTGCGCGTGGTCGTAGGGCAACTCAACCATGAAGACACCCTAGCACGACACGATCGACACATTCACCGGTCACCCCACGCCCCACCTCACCCGGACGCACACACCAACCCTGCTAGTGTCCACCCCCATGCACTGGCTCTCCCCAACCATCGCGGACGCACCGCCTGCACAACACGACCGCATCCACGTCGCCATGCAGGCGGCACTCGATGCTGGCGCCGCCATCATGCAGCACTTTGAATCGCACGTGAGCGGCGCACGTGTCGACACGGACGACAAGGCCGACGGCTCCCCAGTCACCGCCGCCGACACGCAGGCCGAGGCCATCATCCGCGCCGCGATCTCGTCTGCCTTCCCCGAAGACGCCATCCTCGGCGAAGAACACGGGGCACAAGGCGGCACGACCGGCTGGCGATGGGTGATCGATCCCATCGACGGCACCGTGAGTTTTGTACACGGCGTGCCGGTGTTCGGCACACTCATTGGCCTGGAACACGACGGTGACCCCATCGCCGGTGTGATGCACTACCCGGGCCTGTACGAAACTGTGTGGGCCACCAGCGCCGGCGCGTTCTGGAAACGTGGGAACAACGAACCCGTCGCCGCCACCGTCAGCACTACCACGGCACTTGAGCAAGCCATGGTCTGCATGACCAGCCTCGACTACTGCGACGACGATCACGCGCCTTGGCTGCGGCTACACAGCGCCGCCCGGAGAACCCGCGGCTGGAGCGACTGCCACAGCTCGCTCTTGCTCGTCACCGGACGCGTGGACGCCGTGCTCGAGCCGGAACTCAACCCTTGGGACTGCAGCGCCATCATCGCCGTGCTACGGCACGCCGGTGGACACTTCAGCGACTGGAACGGTGCACACACCAACGACAGCAGCGTGCGACGCGGGCTATCCAGCAACGGTCCCCTGCACGAAGCCATCTTGAACGTGCTAAATGATTGAGCCGGCGCGGGCGGACCGACACGACGAACTGGACCACAGCCCGCCCCACGCCACTCAACAGCCTTCGCCCCAACGGCGCAGCAGCGAAATCAAATCGCGCACGCCAATGAGGCCGTCTTCGTCTGCATCACCATCACACTGGCCGCTGCACGGCCCCCAGGCCGACAACAGCGCCACGATGTCGCCCATGTCGATGATGTTTGACCCATCCAGATCACCCGGGCACGTGACATCGCCAGCGCATTGATCGGCAAAGGTGTTGCCGCCGAGATCCGTCCACGTGCCGCCGACATGATCATCCTGCCCGCAGAACGACGATCCCTGTACCACACCTGCATTGCCATCGGTGAACACCACACCATCCACGCCTAGGCCGGCAGTGTTGTCTTCCACCGTGCAACTGACCACCCCGGTGTCTTGCCCGGCCGACCCCACGGCATACATCGCCCCGCCCCGCAGTGTGGCATCGTTTGATGACCACTGCGTGCCGATGAATGACGCCGATGCACACCAGTCCAGAAACACCCCGCCGCCATACACGGCACTGTGCTGTTGCAGCAAAGACTGCTGCACATCCACATCGCTCTGATAGGCCCACAGGCCTCCACCGTCACTTGTTGCAGTGTTTCCACTGAGCGATGACGAGTCCACGCGACACGTGGTGTTGATCGCCGCGATGGCACCGCCATCGGCAGCGCTGCATCCACTGATGGACAGATCCTCACCATCCAGACTGCCGCCGTAGATGTACAGCCCACCTCCAGATTGACCAGCAGCGCAGTTGGACACGGTCACGCTGTCGAGTGCCGCATCGATCGCACCCTGCGAACCGTCAATGCACAGACCGCCGCCATAGAACGTGGCCTGGCAGGCATCCACGGTCACTGAACTCAACTGCACCTCGCACCCACCGCCCACTACGATCGCACCGCCCGTGTCGGCGAGGCAATTGGACAGGCCGCTGGAATCGATCATGAGCGATCCCCCATGTACACGCATCGCACCACCGAAGAATGTCGCCATGCCGGCGGACAGACTCACGTTCTGCAGTGACACATTCGACCACCAGGCCCCGATGCAACCGCCATGAAAGGCGCCACCACCGTTGACGGTGCATGTGTGCACGGCGACCGTGGCGTTGCTCATGGTGACCGCACCACCGGATCGCTCCCAGTCCATGGTGAGGCTGTCGCCATTGATGTCGCCACCAGGCACGGTGCCACCTTCGAGAATCAGATCCTGCAACATGATGTCGCCGCCCTCCACGATGACCGCGCGGCCAGTGGCGCCACCGCTCAACGTGGGTGGTGCGGCAGCATCAAGGGCGCGGATCGTGAGGGTTCGGTCGATCAGATGGATCGCTGCGCCTCCTGGCGCCGGTGGCGACCAGGTGCCGGAGGCAATGGCGATGTGATCACCATCGGCAGCCAGGGAAAGCGCGTGCGTCAGCGTTTGTGCATCGAGACCGGGGCCCACCGTGATGACATCTGCGCCGCTTGTGGCGGTCGCAATAAGCACGGAGACGAGGGCAGTGTGAATGCGAGTGTGCATGCGGGCTCCTATCCAGTCCACACAACTCGTCGGTTGTTGAATGAGCCAACCACACCGCCACGGAGTCGAGCCGGTGGAGCCGCGCATCCTGCGCCGCTTGTGTGGCCGCAGGGACGGCGCGGCTGTGGCAGCCCGTCGTCTGATAAGCAAAACGTCGTAGAATGTCACTCGAGCGGGCTGGTAGCTCAGTGGTTAGAGCAAGCGACTCATAATCGCCTGGTCGCAGGTTCGAATCCTGCCCAGCCCAGTGTTGAACAAGGTGCGGTCTGACCCCGACCCGCTAATCCCACTGCAGCACGGGCCCTCGTGAACCCATGCGCTGGGTGAAACCCAGGATGGCGTCGCTGCCACCGGGATCGTCGATCATAAAGAGGTTGTCGCGACCGCCACCAAAGTCGCCAACACCTTTGAGCGTTTCCACATGGCCGTCACCAAACACCACCGCCCCCTGCCAGCGGCCGTCTGGACACGTCACCGAATCCAGCGACTCATCGCCATCTTCGGGCCCACGATTGCCAACCAACGGAAACGAACTGTCCATACGCCACTTCGTCCAATGCTCCGCACGCTTGCCGTGCAGCGGCACGTGAGCGAATGACACATTGGAAATGTCGTGCAGATCCGCGCTGAATCCGGGATCCCAGTAGTAGCCATTGGACGGATCGATCGCACCGTAATCGTAGCGCTCATACACCTCGACCCACCCGTCATCGAGCTGTGACACCAACATCTTGGGCATCACCAGATTCTCAGCGATCAACAAACTCCACATCGCATCGGAGACATTGTCCTGACTGTCGTTGGTGTACTTGCTCGGATGCGGTAAGCCCGCGGTGGGATTCGCCGCTCGACGCGCATGCATCGACTGGAAGATCTGATTCAGATTCATCGAGTCGGTCAGGCCCATGGCCGAACCGGCAACGCCGCCGCGGCCTTCACCACCACCCAACCCGATCGATGCCCCGCCCTTGGACAACCCCTCCATCATAAGCGCGGCCAGCACCACCAGACACACCAGTGAGATCAACATTCCCAGCAGCGAAACACCTCGACGCATCACACTCACTCCTCAACCTGCGCTGCAGCTTCACGCTCACGCATGTATTTGGTCAGATCACCTTCTGGCACACGGTCAAAGACGTCTCGAAGTCGTTCCCGCCCGGCGGTATCAAGCGCCAACCACATGGTCTGGATTGGTGCACTGACGCCGTGAATCTGCTGCACAGCATCGTCACCCACACGCACATGCCAGACGACATGATTCGTGCCATCACCGGGGATCGGGCGGTCGCCCCACGCCTGCACGACACGCTTGATCTTGTCCACCTCGGTCGGATCACCAGCGCCGGTCCATTGCCAGTCACCGTTGCGAGCCGCGTGCCCACCAGCAAAGTGCATCGTGCCGTCGTCTTCCAACACCCAACGAGCCAGCCGCCCGTCGTCTGTGGTCATGAACACATCCACCACGGCATCACGCGATCCACCCGAGGGTCCTAATGGCGCCGATGAGCACCCCGCCAGAACACCGACACACATCACCGCACTCAATTCACGAATCATCATCGTTCTCCTCAATGGCCTCATTCCACACCCCCCACGGATCATCGCCATACGCCCATCGCATGGGATCAACCACACTCTGTTCATCTGGCGTGTCCTTGGCCCACGCCGTGGCCAGAGCGGCGCGAGCGAAGGCCTTCAGCGATGCATCCGGCATCTCGCCCGGACCATAGGCCCGCAGCACATTCCACCGATCGCCATTGGCCGTGAGGGCCAGCAACCAGATCGACCCACCCGGCTCGGGCATGCGCACCCGACGAAGATCCTGCGGCGGATCGGCCTTCGACACATCGGTCATCCCCTGCCGCAAGGCGGCATCCCACAGCCGCGTCATCTCGGTATGGTCCAGATGACGCACCCAGCCAGGCAGGGTGTTGGGACCGCGACCGCGGCGGGCGTCGTAATGCACCGAACCGTCGGCGAACACCACCAGGCGGCTGGTGCGTTCGTGTGCACGGTCGCCATCAGGGGCCACCAGAATCGTCAGATCCACACTGAAATCATCAGGCACGCTCGACCACGCCAAGGCATCGGCATCAGACACCGTGGCACGGCTGCACGCCCCGGAGGCCACAACCATCACCAAGCCACAGATCCATACGGCACATCGCATGGACAGAGCGTACCGCCTTGACGGATACTGCACCCATGCTGACGTGCGTTGATTGGATCAATGACTACCTCGACCGCCCTGCCGACGCTGCCGAGCAGGCTGAATTGCTCACCGCGGCGGGCTTTCCGCTTGAAGGCACTGAAGACGTCGCCGGGGGCGTTCAACAAGATTTTGAAATGACGTCCAACCGGGGCGACTGCACTTGCCATGTCGGCCTGGCCAGAGAGATTGCCGCCGCCAGCGGCCGCACACTCGTGCTGCCGACCTTTGCTGATATCTATGACCCGGAAACCTGCGGTCCTGATATCGACCCGAACCATGACCTCATTCACAACCACGAATTCGACGCGTGCCCCCGATACACGGCGCACATCATTCGAGGCGTGAAGATCGGCCCATCGCCCGACCACATCCGCACCCGTCTTGAAGTCCGCGGCGACGTGCCCCGCAACAACGTTGTCGACGCCACCAACTTCGTGCTATTTGAACTTGGCCAGCCGACGCACGCCTTTGATCTGGACAAACTCGCCGGCGGACGCATTGAAGTGCGCATGGCCCGCAAGGGCGAGCGATTTCTCCCCTTGGGTGAAGACGCCGTCGAGATCGAGCTCAACGGCACCGAGTTGGTGATCGCCGATGCCGAGAAGCCAGTGGCGCTCGCCGGCGTCAAAGGCGGCGCCGACGCCGCCGTGACTGAAAGTACCACCAATCTTTTGATCGAAGCTGCCACCTTCGACCCACTGATGGTGCGACACACCAGCCGACTGCACAACATCGCCAGCGATTCGTCCTTTCGTTTCGAGCGCGGTGTGTCGCCCTTGCAGGTGGACTTCGCCGCCGAGCGATTGTGCCGGTTGATTCTTGATTCCGCCGGCGGCGTGATGGACAACGGTATGGTTGGCGCGTGCCTCAAGATGGCTGACCTACTACAGGTGGACATTCGCCCTGATCGCTGCCGCAGCCTGCTTGGCCTGGACATCGACGATACCACCATGATCGATTCGCTCACGCGCCTGGGCTTCGCCCCGGTGGCCGACGGCGACACGCTGCATTGCACGGTGCCCTGCCACCGCGGCGACATCACTCGCGAAGTGGACTTGATCGAAGAAGTGATGCGCATGCATGGTTTCGGGCCGGTGCCGGTGCGCGAACGCATCGAGGTGAAACCCGTCACGGAACCCGTCGACGCACGCCGCCGCCGCCATCTTGCTGACAGCCTCGTCGCCGAGGGCTACGTGGAAACCGTCACCCATTCACTCACAGATGCCACCCAGGCCAAGGCACTCCTCGGGGGTACTGATCCCCTGCAACTGGACGAATCCCGCGCCATGGCAGAAGACGCGCTGCGGCCGAGCCTAGTCACCAGCCTGTTGAAGGTGCGCAAGCACAACGCCGACCACGGCGCTGCACACGGCATGCGGCTGTTCGAACTGGGCAGCGCCTTCATGCCCGACACCGACCCACAGGAACAACTTGAACTGTGCCTGATCGCCGACGAAGGTGACGACGGCATCCGGCCGCTGCGTGCTGCAGTCGATCAAGTCGCTCGGGTCCTTGGCGGCGATGGCGCTCAGGTGCGTGTGGATGCTGGCAACGCGCCAGAATGGATGTCGCCCGGTGGCACGATCCATCTCAACGGCGACACCTTCGGCTGGCTGGGCCGAATCGACCCGAGCGTCACTGCTGCAGCCGGCCTCGATGACATCACCGTGCTCTGCGCCATCTTGCGTGTCGCACCGTGGATGTCGGTAGGGACCGAAGACGCCGCCGCGTCACCCCCGCCGGCATTCCCATCCATCGAACGCGATGTCTCGGCCATCGTCGAAGAGGCCGTGTCGTGGACCGCCATGGCCGACACCATCGCGGCGCTCGATCTGCCCATGCACGAAGGCACTCGCTTTGTCACCGTGTATCGCGGCAAGGGCATGGATGCCGGTCACAAATCCGTCACGCTGCGACTCACCTTCCGAGCCGATGACCGCACGCTTCGCCATGAAGAAGTGGACGGCCCTATGACACGTGTTGTCGATGCCCTCAAGACTGGCGTGGACGCCCAGGTGCGATCATGACCAGCCTCCGCGAACACACCATCGAAGGCTTCATCGAGGCGCTCGCCTCCGATGCCCCCACGCCCGGCGGCGGCGCGGCAGCCGGCACGGTGGCCGCCATGGGCATGTCACTGGCGGGCATGGTGCTGTCGTACACCATCGGCAAGGCGAAGTTCGCCGACCACGACGCGGCCAACACTGCCGACCGTGATGCACTGCAGGATCTTGCCGCCCACACGCTCACGCTGGCCGACGCCGATGCCGATGCCTACGGCACGCTCAACGCACTGTGGAAACTGCCAAAGGATGACACCGCTCGAGTGGCGGGATGGGACGACGCGGTGGACGCCGCGATCGACGCTCCCATGCGCACCATCGGCGCCTGTATCGATGCCCTGGAACGCTGCGACGCCATGCGGCCACGCACCAACCCCATGCTGCACAGCGACCTCAACGGTGCGCTGCACCTGTGCATGGCCGCAGCGCACGCGGCAGCGGAAAACGTACGGGTGAATCTGCCACTGGTCAGCGATACTGCACGGCGCAACGCCCTGCAGGCGTCGCTCGACACCATGCTCAAGGCACTGGGCTGATCAATTCACTGTTCGACGGGTGACGCCGACAGCGACGTGACCATGCCACGGAACTGCTCGGTCAACTGCCGTGTGATCGGGCCGACCACACCACTTCCGATGGGCGTGCCATCAATACTGCTGACACCGATCACCTCGGCCGCGGTACCAGTGAGGAAGATCTCGTCGGCCGTGAAGAGTTCGTCGCGCTCGACCTCGCGCTCGGTCACGGTGTAGCCGCACGCGGGGGCGACTTCTTCCATCACGAACTGGCGGGTGATGCCGTGCAGCATGCCGGCAGCGGTATCGGGTGTGATGATCTCGCCGTCCTTCACAAGGAAGATGTTGTCGCCGGTACATTCAGCCACCTTGCCCTGCGTGTTGAGCATGATCGCTTCGTGCACGCCGGCGTCGATGGCTTCGACCTTGGCAAGGATGTTGTTCAGGTAGTTCAAGCTCTTGATCTGCGGATCTAGGCACTCGATCGGAATGCGAGGGCGCTGGGCGATCACCACAGGCATGCCCTGCGTGTACATCTCTTCCGGGTACAGCGTGATGGTGTCGGCGATGATGATGCAGGCCGGCTCGGTGCAGGAGAACGGGCTCAGCCCGAGCGATCCTTTGCCGCGGGTGTAGACCACACGCACATAGCCGTCTTCGATGCGGTTGGCCTGCACCGTTTCTTCGATCGCTGCGGCCAGTTCGCTGTCGGAGTACGGCGGCTCAAGATGGATGCGACGAGCTGAGGCCTGCATGCGTTCCACATGCGCCTGCAGCTTGAAGACATGCCCGCCGTACACACGGATCCCCTCGAAACAGCCATCTCCATAGAGCAACCCATGATCGAAAACGCTTACTTTGGCGTCGTTCGGGTCGACCAGCGTGCCATTCATCCAGATGCTGCGTGCCATTGGGGCTCCTGCCTGTTGGACCTCCCATTGTAGCCCCTATCATCCACGTTCATGCCCCACCCCACGCATCAACCGATCGCCCACAGGCCCACCGCGGACCCCTTCGATACGGGGTTCCTGCAGGCGGTGGCCGACGGGGAAATCCGCCTCACGGCGGATCAGGCGCTGCAGCTGCATCAGCAGATGCCGCTGATGGAACTGGGCCGGTGGGCGGATGCCCGCTGCCGGGCGTTGCACGGCGATTCGATCCGCACGTACGTGATCGATCGCAACATCAACTACACCAATGTGTGCACCGCCAAGTGCACCTTCTGTGCGTTCCGCCGAGATGAAGGCGACGACGACGCCTACGTGCTGGAAACCGACACCATCCTCAGCAAGATCCGCGATCTCGAGGATATCGGCGGCACGCAGATTCTCATGCAAGGCGGCATGCACCCGGGGCTGCCCCTGGATTGGTACGAGCACCTTCTGTGCACCATTCGCCAGGCACATCCTGACCTGCATATTCACGCCTTCAGCCCGCCGGAGATGGTGGAGTTCGTGAACTTCTTCGATCCCCCGGGATCGTCCTTCGAAGACAAGGTGCGATGGGTGCTCAAGAAGTTGCAGAGCTGGGGCCTGCACTCACTGCCCGGTGGTGGTGGCGAGATCTTCGCACCGGCAGTGCGCAGCAAGATCGGCATGGGCAAGTGCACTGCCGATGCGTGGCTCACGGTGATGCGTGTCGCCCACGAATTGGGCATGAACACATCCGCCACGATGATGTTCGGGCACATCGAAGGCTTCGCTGATCGCATTCATCACATGGACATGGTGCGCACCTGGCAGGATCGGGCGATCGCAGATTTCTCCGCCGACGGCGGTGGGCGGTACATGGCGTTCATCTCCTGGCCGTTCCAGCGTGAGAACACACCGTTGGGCAGAGCCAAGAACTGGGGCGAAGGCCCCGGTGATGATCTGTCGCAGCCCTTCCCCGGTGATGTGGTTGCCACGCTTGATGGCTCGGGCACGAAGGCGGAGCACCCGGAGTTCGGCCGCCGCGTCCGTATGGCTGGGGCCAGCGAGTACCTACGCACGCAGGCGATCAGCCGGTTGTTCCTCGACAACGTCTGGTCGATCGGTGCGTCGTGGGTGACGATGGGCCCGCACATCGGACAGGTGGCGCTCAACTTTGGCGCCAGCGACATGGGCTCGGTGATGATGGAAGAGAACGTGGTGAGCGCCGCAGGCACCACCTACTGCCTGAGCGAAGAGGTGATCTGCCACCTGATCCGCGACGCGGGCTTCCTCCCCGCCCAGCGGGACAATGCCTACGACCTCCTTCGCGTGCACGACGGCCCCGACGCCCCGGATCTGCAGGTGGACGACTGGTCCAGCCAGCGTGCGCAGGCCCTGCATGTGCAGACCGAAGCCTGCAGCGGCGCCGCCGATTCGCCGGCCACGCTCACGATCAAAGGTAGTTAACACTTGGGGTCTGACCCCAATAGTCAAGGCACGGTGGCCATCAGCGTCACCCCGCCGGCGGCATCCACGTCCAACTGCCACACCTGACCCGGTGACATCTGCTGATACACCGCTTCACCTTGGGCAACACGCACGCCAGCCGCAGCGGCGAAGGCCGGATCACTGGCCAGACGCCAGAACGACCCCCACAACCCCTGCGCCCAGGCGCCGTGCGAACCATCTTCCGAGGCATAGCCCGGAGGCACTGCACCTGGCACATCAAGCGGTACACCGTCGATCGGCGCGATGCAGTCGGAGTACATCCGCCGCAGCAACACGAGCGTAGCACCGCGCAGCGGATGTCCGCTGGCCACGTCGTCAGTCGGGAAGCGAATCGTCTGCGTGTCCACGTGAATGACATCGCCGGGCAACGTGGCCACCTGCGTGCCGATGGCACGGCCGTCGTCATCCAGTTCGACAAACTCCACGGTGGTGCTGAGCACCTCGCTGGTGGCCGGATCGGTCACCTGATCGAGCACTTCTATCTGGCCAAGGCGACGAGCGCGGCCAAGACGATCGATCATAGCTTCGAAGGCGACAACCTCCGCCTCGAGTTCAGCCTGTTGAGCTTCCAATTCGCTGATGCGCCGTTGAGCGGCGGAGTCGATCACCCACCACACGGACGCAGCACCGATGCCCGTCAGAACAAGGGCCAGAAGAAGGCGTTGCTGAAGTCGAACCATGCAGGGTGTATCGGCCAAGTCGGCCGCGCACCGTCAGTTCAGTGAGATGCGTCGGTCGTCGATCGGCGGCTGCAGGGCGGCCAGACGAAGTAGACGCTCCAGATCCCGCAATTCCTGCAGCACCATGGCGGCACGCACGCAGGCGTCGGACTCGGCGAGCAGGGCATAGCGTTGATCCGAACTGGCCATGACCGCCCCCGCCGTGAGGTCGACCAACGGCCCGGTGGGCACATCGGCCATGTCGAACCAGTTGGCCACCACTTCAAGTCGCTCCAACGGCTTGAGGGCATCGCGACGAAGCAGATCGTGCATCGTGCCACGGGCTTGATCGAGCTGCGTCTCGTCCTTGTCTTCGCTGGTCAATGGTCGCACGGTGATGTTCGACCACGGGCGGTCTTCAATTGGCGGATGGGTGTCCACGATGCGAGCGCGACACAAGCCATGCAACAGGATCTGATAGCCGGTCTGCACGCTTTCATGCTGCACGATCTGCCCGAGACACACCACCGGCCGCATCGGTCGTTCCGTGAGCAGGTCGGGTGACAGATCTGCCCACGTCGCCATGGCGATCTGACCACGGCCGTCGAGCGCCTCGCTGACCATGGCGCGGTATCGATATTCGAAGATGTGCAGCGGCTGAATGCCGTGAGGCAACAACATCGTTTCCGGGAGTGGGAACACCGGGAAGGGACGTCGGAAGTCGATCGTTACCGTGTCGAACATGACTACAGCGTACCGCCGAGTCAGGCCAATGGGCCGCGGCGAGCACTCGTCATGAATGCCTGTAGATTGCGGCCCGGGCATGCGGTCGCGGCCATCTCCTGGTGCGTTAGCACCTGAGAAGCACCAATGCGATACCGCTTCATCTGGCTGTCGATGAAGGCGACCAACGCGGACTGTTGTGCCGAATTGGGGCGTTGCTTGTCGTAATTGCCCAACAGCACGATGCCAAGGTTGCCGTCATTCTGACGAGCCACATGGGCTCCTTGCCACTGCAACGGGCGACACTGCCACACCCGACCAGACGGGTCGACGGCGAAGTGGTACCCGATGTCACCAAATGGCTGCGGACTTCGTCGCAGATGCGAGCGACGAATGGTCTCCAGTCGAATGGCTGCGTCACGAGAACTCGTCTGGGTGAAGGCTGACATGCCATCATGATGTACCGTGATGCGGCGAATGGGCCGCATGCGGTTCATGCGTGAGGGAATCGGATCGCCCTTGGCCCATTGACTTCGAGGGATCACACCTGAAGGCACCGGGTCGGGCCGAGCTGGCCGGACTGTTTCGGTGCGAGGGCTGGTGGGTCCTGTCCCCCAGACCAGATCGGGCAGCGCCACGACCGAACCGGATTTGGATGACGCACAGCCACCGAGCAGCGCCGCTGAACTCAGCAAGAAGAGGCGTCGAGATCGGTCAGATTCGGGCATAGGGTGCGTGGACGCGAAGCCCCCGGTGTATGGCATCGGCCTGAGGGGAGCGACCGCTGGAGTATACGGCTGACTTCCGGAAGCACCGGGGGCAGACCCCAATTGTGCAATGCATCAGCAACCTGGCGGAACGTGCCCCAAATTGCGGTCAAAGCGCCACAAAAGACGCCAACTTCACACCCCGCAAGCACCCTCTGGGGTCAGACCCCAATGCACTTTGCCTTTGCACTTGGGGTCTGACCCCAACTGTGTCCAAGTGTGCTCAAAATCGCTGGTCAGCGGCCTGAAAACAGCCCTTTCCACACCGCCGCACACCCCCGAAAACCGACCCTGATCGGGTACAATTTGGGTCCCTTTTGGGCACGTGGAGCACCTCGCCAGATGGCCGACGCAGACGGTACGACTCCGGTCGACGAACACACCTCAACCCCCGACTACACCTCTGAATCCATCGAGGTGCTCGAGGGTCTTGAAGCCATCCGCAAACGCCCCGGCATGTATGTCGGCGGCACCGGGCTCAACGCCCTGCATCACCTCGTGTACGAGGCGGTCGACAACGCCATCGACGAAGTCATGGCGAAGTTTGCCAGCACCGTCACCGTGCGCATCGGCCCGGATGGCGCAGCCACCGTCAGCGATGACGGTCGCGGCATGCCGCTCGATCCCATGCAGCACGAGAACCCCGCCATCGATGGCCGTCCCGCCGTCGAAGTGATCCTCACCGAGGTGCATGCTGGCGGCAAGTTCGGCTCCAGCGCCTACAAGGTGTCCGGCGGCCTGCACGGCGTGGGCATCAAGTGCGTGAATGCACTGTCCGAGTGGACCGAAGTTGAAGTCACCAAGGACGGCGTGGTCCACCAGATCACGTTCTCGCGTGGTGAAGTCACGGCCCCACTCAACGAGGTCGGCCCCGCAGATGAAGGCCGCCCCACCGGCACCACCATCTCGTTCAAGCCCGACCCACAGATCTTCCCCGACACCGACTTCCGTTGGGACATCCTCGAACACCGTCTCCGCGAACTGTCGTACCTCAACCCAGGTGCGAACATTCGCCTGATCGACGAGCGTGTCGACAGCGAAGGCAATGTCCGTGAAGCAACGTTCTGCTCCGACGACGGTCTAGCGGGCTACGTCGATTGGCTCAACCGATCAAAAACCACCATCGGCCCGATCGTCCGCATCACCGCGGAAGACGAAACCGAAGGCCTGATTCTCGATTGCGCAATGCAGTACACCGACGCCACGAGTGAGACGACGCTCGCGTTCGGCAACAACATCATGAACCGCGACGGCGGCACGCACGTGTCGGGCTTCAGAACGCAGCTCACCCGCACGCTCAATGGCTACGCCCGCAAGAACAACCTTCTCAACAAGCTCACGCCCACCGGCGAAGACCTGCGAGAGGGCCTCACCACCGTCATCTCGGTGAAGCTGCCCGACCCCACATTCAACAACCAAACCAAAGAGAAGCTGCTCGACGAAGAAGTCGAGGGCTTCGTGGCTCGCGCCGTGAGCGAAGTGCTCGGCCGCTGGTTGGAAGAACACCCGGCCGACGCCAAGAAGCTCTGCCAGAAGGCAATTCTCGCCGCCGAGGCGCGTGAAGCCGCTCGCAAGGCACGCGATCTCATCAAGCGCAAGGGCGCCCTGGAATCCGGCGGCATGCCCGCCAAGCTCGCCGACTGCATGACCAAGGACATCGGTCGCTCGGAACTGTTCATCGTCGAAGGTGATTCGGCCGGTGGCAGCGCCAAGGGTGGACGCGACCACGACACGCAGGCCATCCTGCCCCTCAAAGGCAAGATCCTCAACGTCGAAAAGGCCCGCCTCGACAAGGTGCTTGGTTTCGAAGAGATCCGGATTCTGATCCAGGCGCTGCAATGCGGCATCGGTGAAGACTTCGACATCAGCAAACTGCGATACGGTCGCATCATCATCATGACCGACGCCGACGTGGATGGTTCACACATCCGCACCTTGCTGCTCACCTTCTTCTTCCGGCAGATGCCCGATCTCATCCGCCAAGGCAAGATCTTCATCGCCCAGCCACCGCTGTATCAGTTGACGCGCGGCAAGAAGCAGCAGTACGTGCTCGACGAAGATGAGATGACCAGCACCCTCACCGAGATGGCCCTCGGCCATGCCGAGTTCTGCATTCGCAACGAAGACTGCACCGAGACGTCGGCCACCATCAGCGGTGACGACCTCACACGCCTCGTGCAACGGCTCACACGGCTCACCATGCTCGTGGACATCGCGCAGCGACGTGGTCTTTCGCTTGTCGATCTGCTCGCCGCCCGCGACAACGACCCCGAAGGCAAGCGTCGTCTTCCCTCCCACCGACTGGTGTGGCAATCGGGCGATGAACTGTGCTGGTCGGAACGTCAGGCTCGCGAGCTGGCCCAAGCCACCGGCCTGCAGCTTGATGAAGTCGAAGCCGAAGTCGATCTGGCGCTCATCGCCTCCATGCGCGAACTCCATGAGAACGCCGAGATCGATGTGATCGCCGCCGAACTGGCCGATGTTGGCCTGGCCATCGAAGACTGGGGTCTGGTGCAGGAAGAAGACATCACCGGCGACAAGCTGCCCACGCGATACGCATGGAGCGTGGATGGCGGAACCGACAAAGCCACCGTGGTGGATGTGCCAGGCATCGACTCGATCCTGCCACAACTGCGTGACATTGGCCGCCGCAACATCGAGATCAAACGCTTCAAGGGGCTTGGTGAAATGAACCCGGAGGAACTCTGGGAAACCACCATGGATCCTGAACAGCGCACGTTGCTGCAGGTGCAGTGGGATGCCGCCAGCGATGCCGACGGCCTCTTCACCGTGCTCATGGGCGAGAACGTCGAAATGCGACGGTCCTACATCGAAGACCACGCGCTCGACGTGAAAAACCTCGATGTCTGATCACAGCCCACGCGGTTGAACGACAAGAGCACCGCCGTCTACTGCGCCATCTGAGGCGGCCAGTCGAAAGCATCACACGATGTGAAGTTCGCGCCCATTGCACGCAGCTGCATGGTCCATGGACCGGGCGTGGCATAGTTGATACGCGAAGCACCCTCACCAAGCCACCCATCAAGCATCGCATGATCCGCCGAACCGGTTGGCGCTGCGAAACCCAGTGCCACATCAACTCGCCGCACCAGATTGAGCGTAGCTTGCCGTAGTGCCAACCGCTTGGCGATGTCGACCTGCGGCGACGCATCGAATGTCGCGTTGTCCCAGAAGGCTGGCCGCAACTGCAGTCCAACGGGACGCCCCTCTTCGTCCAGTCGTACCTGCAGTGTGAGCAACCGTCCCGCAGCAGCGTGGAAGGCTTCCTGCCGCACCCGGATGTCCTGTGCAGACGCCGACTCCGGCAAGGCCGCCCACGCGGCATTTGCATCGGCGATCAACTGCCCCCCACACTGCCGCACCCACTTGAGCGCCTCCTCTGGTGGATAGGCGCGAGGCGCATCACACGACCACAGCATGCACACCATCGCCAGGAGCATCGTCCGAATCATGGCAGTGGATCTTCCGCCTCGGCCGCCGCGAACCCGGCCTGCCGAATGTGGCACGAGTCACATCGGCCACACGGCGTGCCGTCATCGCCCGGGTCGTAGCAACTGCTAGTCAGGCCAAAATCCACACCCAGGTCCAGCCCTCTTCGAATGATCTGGGCCTTGGTCCACTCCAGAAGCGGCGACCGAATCTCAATGCCGTCGCCCTCCACCCCCACCTTGGTGGCCAGATTGGCCGTGCGACCGAACGACTCGAGAAACACACCGCGGCAATCGGGATACCCGCTGTAATCCACGGCGTTGGCACCGATGAAGATGGCCGACGCACCTGTCGTCTCCGCCACGGCCAATGCCAATGAGAGGAAGACAAGATTTCGCGCCGGCACGTACGTGTCAGGAATGCCCTCGCCGATCTGCGCGTCGCTGCGGTCCAGTGGCACGTCACCGCATCCGGTCAGCGCCGAACCATGCAATGCTGCAGCGTCGATCTGCATCGCCCGATGCTCGATCGCGCCGCACGCCTGGGCCACCTTGGCCGCACATTGAAGTTCGACACGATGCCGCTGGCCGTAGTCAAACGACACGGCGATGCACTCGAAGCCCTCGTCCCGTGCGATCGCCAGCGTGGTCGCTGAATCGAGACCACCCGACACAAGCACGATTGCCCGCTTCACTCGGACACCGTCCGCATGCCGTCGATGCCCGCTCGCGGATCGGGCAGATCGATTTGGGCCGCGGCCTGTTTCATCGCATCGGTGATCTCCGCCGGTGCCACGATCATCACTGTGGCCAAGAGATCGCCGCTGCGATCGTCGGCAGCAGACACCCCATGCCCCGCAACACGCAGTTTCGTTCCACTTGATGTCCCCGGAGGAATCCGAAGCACAACCGTACCGCTGAGCAGATCCAATTCGACGGCGGTGCCCGTGATCGCTTCGGCCAGCGTCACAGGTACATCGAGCCGAAGATGCAGTCCATCGCGACGAAACAGTGGATGCCCACCCACCCGCACCGTCACGAGCAGATCGCCTGGCGCTCCGCCGTTGCCGCCGGGGCCGCCCTTGCCACGCACCCGGAGTGTGCGGCCGTCGTCGATGCCCGCAGGAATCCGCAGATCCATGCTCGTACCGTTGTCCAGCTTGATGGTCTCGGTGCCACCACGCACCGCCGTGACGAAGGTCACATGCAGATCCTTGCGATGGTCGGCGCCCTGCTGTGGCCGAGGCTGAGACCTGGGCTGCCCACCAAATGGGCTGTGGCCACCACCGCCTCCGCCCCCAAAGAGGTCTTCGAAGATCTCGGAGAAGCGAGCCGGATCGATGCCCGCCCCACCGCCGAAGCCGCCCGCGGGTGAGCCCACCCGCCCGTGGCGGTCGTACATGGCCTTCTTTTCCGGATCGGACAGCAGATCCCACGCCTGCTGCACCTCGGTGAACTTCTGCGCTGCATCAGGATCGTCGTTCACATCGGGGTGCAGCTCGCGGGCCAGCGCGCGATAGGCCGCCTTCAACTCGTCGGCTGAAGCGGAGCGACTGACACCCAGAACGTCGTACGGATCACGGTCCACAGGTGCATGGTACGTCCCCTGGCGTACCACGGAGAAGAGGCGGATACCATGCCTCGTCAGCATGTTGCCCAAAAACCCAAGCGAATACACCATGGGGCTCGGTGATCATCTTGATGATCTCCGCAAGCGTGTGATCGCTGCGCTGATCGTGCCACTGCCGCTGGCGGTCGTGATCTTCGCAATCTCCGATTGGCTGATCGAACTCATCATTCGACCGTTGCAGAAAGTGCAGTTGGCCGGCGGATGGGCTCCGCAATTGCAGGTGCTCAGCCCTCCGGAGTTTCTGCTGCTGGAGATGAAACTCTCGATCGTGGCAGCAATCGTGATCTCTCTGCCGTGGATCATGTGGCAAGGCTGGAAGTTCATCGCGCCGGGCCTGTACCCCCACGAACGGCGGTACGTGCATCTGCTTGTGCCGGGCTCCTTCATCCTGATGGTCTCCGGCATCACGCTGCTGTACTACGTCATGCTGCCGCTGATGCTGCAGATGCTCATGCTGTTCGCAAGCGGCATCGATTCGCCACAGGTGTTGCTGCCTGCAACCATGGAACCATCGCATGTGATGGGCGCCACGTTCCCTGTGGGCCGCCCCGAACTGGCCGCCATCGGCCAAGCCTGGCTCGCCGATGACGGCCGCTCGATCGAAGTTGCGGTCTCGGCCACCGAAGCCGGACACGTACAGGTGCTCAGCATGCAGCTGGCGGGACAGAACGCGATTAGCCAGGTGTTCCAGCTCAGCTCGTACGTGAACTTCGTGTTGGCGCTCGCGTTGGGCATCGCGTTCGCCTTCCAATTGCCACTGGTGGTGCTGCTGCTCAATTGGATCGGCGTGGTGAAAGTTGAAACGCTTCGCAAGCGTCGCAAGTGGGCATTGCTCGTGTGCGCCATGGTGGCCGCGATCGCCACGCCCGCTGACGTGTTCTCCATGATGATCATGCTGATCCCGCTGTACCTGCTGTACGAGCTGGGCATTCTGCTGGCCGTCTGGATTCCCGCGTCCAAGATGCGTGGACCGGTCGACGCCGACGCCGAGGCCTGATCACCGTGCCACTGCCCACCCCACCCGACACGGTGATGATGGACCACGCACTGGCGCTGGCCCGCGAGGCCGCAGCCGCCGATGAGATCCCGGTGGGCGCCGTCATCTTTCGCGGCGATGAGATTGTCGGCACCGGCGGCAATCGACGGGAGCGTGATCTGGATCCCACCGGGCACGCCGAAATCGTGGCCCTGCGTGAAGCGGGCAAGGCATTGAACACCTGGCGGTTGGACGACTGCACCATGGTGGTCACGCTCGAGCCGTGCCCGATGTGCGCCGGTGCACTGGTCAATGCCCGCATGGGACGACTGGTGTACGGACTGACCGACCCCAAAGCCGGGGCCGCCGGCACGCTGTACGACATCCCCCGCGACGAACGCCTCAATCACCGCATGGATGTCACCGGCGGCATTCAGGCGGAAGCCTGTCTTGAACTCCTGCAGGCGTTCTTTCTCGCCCGTCGCGGGCAGGCCTGAATCAGCCCAACCCCAACGCGGCGAGCACCGTGGTCGCGTAGGCACCCCGTGGCAAGCTGAATCGCACCTTCACGAACCCGCCGCGGTCATCCACCCCAGACTCTGCCGAGGCTCGAAGCACCGGTACCATCAACGGACGCCGCGCCCCGCCGGGCGCCGCGCGGCCTTCATTGAACTGCTCCGCCGTCAGCCCTTGTGCTTCGAGCACCGTGTGTTCAAGCGCGGCGACGGATGGCCCGGGTGATCGCATCCGTCTGCCGAACATCGGGCCGGTTGCCGTTCGATCAGGGCCTTCGTCGTCGCCAACTTCATCGTGAAAGCGAGTGAACACGGATACGACGTCGTCTTCACCGATGTCGAAGAGCATGCCATTGGCTTCACGATGGTCGAGGACCGCGTTGAAGCACATCGACTGCAGTGCATCCACCCACAGTTTGCGAATTCGACCAGGCACCTTCGCAACGGCGCGCGATGCCTGCCCGGTGGCATGCATGGCAGACAACGCCAGCCGCTCCGCGTGCCACGATGGCGGCCAGCCTTGCAACGCCTCCTCAAAGCGGCCTTGATCGAAGCACTGCCGCCGGTCGAGTTCGCGGTCGTCAAACGGCGGGCCCTCCTGCCCAAGCCAGATGCGCAACAACTGTTCGTGGTCTCCGGCGAGCATCGCCCGACCCAACAGCGGATTCACCCCTCGATGTCCGAATCGCTGGGGGCCGAACCGATTGGGCAGACCCTTGTGGGCAATCGACTCGAGTTTGGGCATGACCTGCAGCAACAGCGTGGGCTCCACGCCACGCACGGTGATCTCGAAGCGATTGCCCAACAGGGCGCCAGGCCGACGCCGCCGTCGACATCGCATCGCTTCGCGCACCTTCAGATCGCTGTCGTCGATCATGGCGGCGTCGCGATCGGTCTTGACCGTGACCCACTGCCGCGTGATGGCCCGCTTGTCCTTCATGCCGCCCCACCCCACAGCTCGGCCGTCCACACCGTGCGCTCTGGCCAGCCGCTGCACCATAGAGTGATGGTCAAGATCGGTCGCTTCCACCTGCAGCAGCAGGTGATCACCATCGTCCACGGGTTCAACGGTGGCGATCTCGTCGACGATGAAGTCTTCAGGGTGTTCGCGGATGCGAGGGCCGGTCACGGCGCGAACTCATCAGGTGGACCGAACTCGCCATCGGGATCGGTCTCCATGTCCTGCTGCTGCACGGCATCGAGCACCGACTCAGAGACGAAGATCGGCACGCCATGGGCGGCTGTGAGGGCGATGGCATCGGAAGGACGGGCATCGACCAGGCGCTCGCCCTCGGCTGTCTCGATGCACAACACGGCGTAGAAGGTGCCCTCGCTGAGCTCATGGATGACCACGCGATCGAGCCGGCCGCCAAGGGTGGCCATGATGCTATCCATCAACTCGTGCGTCATGGGCCGTGGCGGGGCCTCCCCGCTGAGGCGTCGTTCGATGGCCATGGCTTCAGGCAGCCCGATCATGATGGGGAATGATCGCGGGCCGTCGACCTCGTGCAACTCGATCAACTGACCGTCGGTCAGTTCCCGGATGAGGATCCTCGAGAGTTCCATCTGGACGTCCATGGAAGGGCGATGATAGCCCCCCGACCAAGCCCGTCCGAGAGGGGGGTCGGATACAATGCGGGGATCATGTCACGCGACTACCAATTCACGTCTGAATCCGTCTCGATGGGCCACCCCGACAAGGTGTCCGATCAGATCTCCGATGCCATCCTCGACGCCATGCTCGCGGTCGACCCGAATTCCCGGGTGGCCTGTGAAACCATGTGCACCACTGGCCTGGTCGTGGTCTCCGGCGAGGTGACCTGCGAAGGCTACGTCGACATCCCCGATGTCGTGCGACGCACCATTCGCCGCATTGGATACAACGACGCCAACATGCGGTTCGACGCCGAGTCGTGCGCCGTGATGGTGGCGCTCGACAAGCAGTCGCCGGACATTTCGCAAGGTGTGTCCGAAGGTGAAGGCAAGCACGCTGAACAAGGCGCTGGTGATCAGGGCATCATGTTCGGCTATGCATGCCGCGAAACCGACTCACTCATGCCGCTGCCAATTGATCTCTCGCATCAACTGGTGGCCAAGCATGCCGAAGTTCGCGAGGCCAACACGGTCCCCCACCTTCGTCCCGACGCCAAGTCGCAGGTGACGGTGCGCTACAACGCCGACAACACCCCCGCCGAAGTTGAAACCGTGGTGCTCTCCACGCAACACGGCCCGGAGTGGAATGACAACCAGAGTGGGTTGTCCGAAGGCATCATCGAACATGTCATCAGGCCCGTCCTGGGTGACTGGTGGCACGACGGCATCACGGTGCACGTGAACCCCACCGGGGTGTTCGAAATCGGTGGCCCCCACGGCGACTGTGGCCTCACCGGCCGCAAGATCATCGTGGACACCTACGGTGGCCGTGGTCGTCACGGTGGTGGTGCCTTCTCCGGCAAGGATCCGTCCAAGGTGGACCGCAGCGCGGCCTACATGGCCCGCTACATCGCCAAGAACGTGGTCGCCGCAGATCTCGCTGACACGTGCGAAGTGCAGTTGTCCTATGCCATCGGTGTGGCTGAGCCCACGTCGGTCTATGTCGACTGCCAAGGCACGGCCAAGGTGCCAGAAGCTGCGATCGAATCCGCCATCGCCGAAGTCTTCCCGCTCACGCCCAAGGGCATCATCGACAGCCTCGGGCTGAAGTCGCCCATCTACGAGGCCTCGGCCTATCACGGCCACTTCGGCCGCACGCCGGGGGATGACGGGTCTTTCTCGTGGGAGAAGACCGACCGCGTCGATGGGCTCAAGACCGCTGCAGCGGCTGATGCCGCAGCACACTGATACACCTCGCGCTCGCGCCGTGGCCCATCTGGCCAAGCGGTGCGCTGCGTTCCCGCGTCTGCATCCGGAGTCCGTGGATGTGGCCGGGCTGTCGCCACGCGATGCCTCGCTGGCCATCGCCATTGACCGTGCGGTCGTCGTGCGATGGAGCCTGCTGCAAGGGCTGCTCGAACGACGCCTGAAGGCACCTTGGACAAAGCAACACCCGGAACTGCAGGCCATTCTGCTAGCCGGTGCCGCACAACTGCTGCTGCTGGACAAGCTGCCTGACCACGCCGTGTTGCACGAAGCAGTGGAATGTGCCAAGGCCAGCGTGCGTCCACGTGCGGCGGGCATGGTGAACGCCGTGCTTCGACGCATCGCCGAACTTCGTGTCGAGCGTGTCGAGACGGCTGATCCAGACAGCCCCGCCCACCTGCTGCACGCCGACGGCGGTGGATGGCTGCTGAGCGAACCACTTCCGGGCAAGGACGATCTCGCTCGCCTCGCTGCGCAGGCGGGCATGCATGCGTCGGTGCTCGAACGCTGGGTCACCACCAGTGGAATCGACATCGCTCGATATCGCGCGCTGCACTCGATCGTCGAACCACCGATCATCATGCGTGGTGACGGTGTGCCAGGCACACCCCACACGATCGACGGCTTCACCGTACTCGAGCCCGGTACGCCCATCGCGGACGTCTTCGCAGCGTCTCCCGATGCTCAGGTGCAGGATCCCGCTTCGGCCAAGGCAGTCGAGGCAACTGCCGCCTTGACACCGTCGATGATCATCGACCCATGCGCCGGCCGCGGCACCAAGAGCCGTCAGCTCGCGGCGTTGCACCCGGATGCACAGGTCATCGGCGCCGACACCCATCCGGGCCGGGCCCAGGATCTGGCCCGCGCCGCCGAGGCGGTGCCCAATCTGCAGGCGATGGACTTCGCCGCATTGCAGCAGCTCGCCGGCCAGGCCGATCTGCTGTTGCTGGATGTGCCGTGCACGAACACGGCCGTCCTCCCCCGCCGCCCTGAGGCCCGCCATCGCCTCGATCGACGCACCCGCCGGGCCATGCGTGAGAAGCAGCGGCAGATCGCCGCCAACACCATGGGCCTGCTGGCCGATGGTGGGCATCTGTTGTGGTCCACCTGCTCGATCGACCCCGAGGAAAATGAGCAGCAAGTGCGGTGGTTATGCGAGTACCACCCCATGAGCGTGGTGGACACCAAGATCACTGAACCCGCTGGCCTGCCCGGCGACCCCCCGGGGGCGTATCACGACGGTGCCTTCCACGCCCTGCTCCGCCGCACCGTGTGAGTTTTGTGTGCAGCCGTTGGCGACTGACGGAAGCGTCGATACAATCCCCCGCTTGCCCATGCAAGTCGCCAAGCTCATTCATCCTGAGTGCATCATCGCCCCGCTCGACGTGGACAATCGCAACGACGCGATCGCCCGCCTGATCGAGTTGGTGGGTGAACGTGGTGACATGAACGACACCGCCACCGCGCTGGAGTTGGTGCTTGAACGCGAGAGCGAACGCACCACCGGCATCGGCGAAGGCCTTGCCGTGCCGCATGCCCGCATGCCCGGGCTGGACAACGTCGTCGTGGCCGTGGGACGCATGGCTGAGGGCGTGGATTGGAACGCGTTCGACCAGAAGCCCGTACACCTGGTGGTACTGGTGCTTTCCCCGCCCAACCGAACCGCCGATCACATTCAAGTGTTGGGCTGGTTTTCGCGGCGGCTCTCCGAACGCACCACGCGGCTAGCGATCTACGACGCAGCTTCGCCTCAAGCGCTGGCCGACCTGCTCACCGCCAAGTGATCGCCTCAGGGCGCCGACTTTGATTCGGCCATCGCGTTGAATGCCGCCACTTCGGCCGCGAGTGCCTGCTGCTGCGCTGGTGGAAGATTCGGCCCTTCTGAGATGGCTCGTTGCATCTGCACACCGGCCTGTGTGGTGTGGCCCAAAGACAGCAGCAATCGTGCGAGCGCCGCGCGAGCAAGCGTGTCCTTGGGTGTGGCGTTCACGTAGTCCTGCATCAGTGGCAGCGCCTCGACTGCGCGGCCTGCCTGCAACAAATCCACCGCACGCAGCATGAGGCGGCGGGCGTCTTCCAGCGACATCGCTTCGGCGGCCATATCGAGTGCGTCGCTGGCGCGGCCTGTCGATGTGAGCCACGCCACCACATCGGTACGCAATCCACCCCAGTCGGGATGATCGGCCAGCACGACTTCAGCCCATGCTTGCGTGTCGTCTTCAGGCAGCAACAGCGTGTGCAAGGCAAACCCATCACGCCAGGCAGCTTCTGTCGGCCGAGCGTGCGCCATCACCACGACCATCTCGGTGTGAGCGTCGTGCAGCTTGCCCTGCATGGCCAGCAGTCGAGCGCGGGCATATCGATGCGCCGGGCTCTCCACGATCGCCCAGCCACCGCTGCGAAGATCCATCGTCGGGGCCAGATGCTCGAGCGCCTGGTGCACCTCGCTGGCCTGCGAACCCGTCGCGATGGGCGTCGCCAACGTGTGCCGTATGGTGTGCGGCTGCATTGTGAGACTCGAGCGGAATGCCGACGCCTGCACCACGGCGTTCTGAAACGTGACGATCGTGAAGAGCGTGGCCACGGCGAGTACCACCCAGCCCTTTCCCTGCACCTTGCCCGCTCGCTTGAGTTGCCACTTGAGCCACTTGGCGTTGTCGCTGCGCACCATGGTGTACACCCGCCACAACAACCAAGTACCGCAGGCCGCGGTACCCATAGCCATCAGCATGGGAATCACGCCCCACGCACCACGCCACACCAGAAAGAGCACCAGCATCAGCGCCGCGGCCGCGAACTCCTGTGGCCAGGTGAGATCCCACGTGCGCTTTGGCCTTGGGCCACCGGCGGCATTGGGACCGGCGCTCATGGACAGCGCATCGTTGGGGCACGCTTCGATGCAGTCCATGGTCTTCATGCACCCGTTGTCGATCACCATGCCGTGCGTGGCCACCTCTTCGTGCACACGAACGTTCGACGTGCACACCGCGGTGCACTCGGCGCACCCTTGGCAGTTGTCGTTCACACGAATGCGCACCGGGGCGAGACGATCAAGCGGCGCAAAGAAACCGCCATACGGACAGCCGTAGGTACAGAACCCCTTGCTGCCGAGCATGTACACGGTGAGCACCCCGCAGATGCCGAGAAAGAACACGGCCACGGTGACGCCTGGAAACGTGGCCCAGAAATCACGCACGAGCAGGTGCGACGAAAAGCCCGGCCACGTGAGATCCGGCCGTGTGAAGGGCGCCACAAGGAAGCGATAGGCCAGTGGCCACACGAACATGTACAGCGCCAAGGCGAGCGGCGCGAGCATTAGCAGCCGAGATCGGAATGCACGCGGACGAATGCCCGCACGTTTGAGCAACCAGGTGCACCCATCCTGCAGCAACAGCACGTGGCATCCCCAGCCACAGAACCACCGACCCAGCAGCGCCGTGCTCAACAGGGCCGTGGCAAAGAAGATCGCTCCGGCATTCACGATGCCGTCAGACACCGTTTCGATCGATTCACTGGGTTCGATTGGGCTCAAGGTGTAGCCGCCAAACCAGCCGTACTGTGTACTCAACCACCACATCAGCACGTGCGCAATGATCAACACCTGCACCGTGAGCAACACCCACAGTCGCCGCTTGGCGACGCGACTCATGCTCGTGCGGTTGACGACCGGCAGTGATGTGCTGGAATTGGAGGCCATGCCTCGATGGTATCGGGCGTTTCGGGTGTCTCCGTTGCCAAAACACATGGCGCATGACAGCCCCGATGGCGGCAACGCCATCGGGGCTGGTGTGTGTCATCGCGTCAGTGCTGCGGGATCACTCAGGGTCGCCACCGGAGAGATCGTAGACCCAGCACTCGTTGGCACGCGACCAATCGAGCACTTCGCCGTCGTTGAAGAACAGGCCCAGCTCCTTCTCGGCGGCTTCGGGACTGTCCGAGCCATGGATCAGGTTGAAGCTGTTCGACACGCCGAAGTCGCCGCGAATGGTGCCAGCGTCAGCCTTGGAGCCGAAGGTGGCACCCATCATGCTGCGGCAGATGGCGATGGCGCCCACGCCGCGGATAGCCAGCACCAGCACCGGCGAGGAGGTCATGAAGCCCACGAGGCCGTCGTAGAAGGGCTTGCCTTTGTGATCCGAGTAATGCTGCTCGGCGAGCGACATGGGGATCTGCATCATCTTGGCGCCGCAGATCTGCAGCCCCTTGGCTTCGAAGCGGCTGATGATGGCACCCATCAGACCGCGTTGCACGGCGTCGGGCTTGAGGATGATGAGTGTGGTTTCCATGGCCATTGGTGGCGTCTCCTGCCTGTTCAACCTCCCGCATGCGACGCCATGCCGCAGCGTGGAGGGCCGAGAATTCTAGTGTGTTTTCAGGCCCCGAGTCGGATGTGCACGCCATGGCGGAAGCGGATTTCACACTGCCTGCAGCGGCGAAATCGGCTACGGTGCCGCCATCGGGCACGAGGCCCGATGGCCCCCGACTGGGGATCCCCGACCCCTTGGAGATGGACCTCCGTGCCCCCTGCCGCATCCGCACCACGCAAGAAATCAAAGTCCCGCACAGCAGCCACGGCCGAGTCCATGGCCGCCATGCAGCGTGAGATCTCGGTCTCCGAGTTCTTCGCCAAGAACCGCCACCTGCTGGGCTTCGACAACCCCCGTAAGGCCGTACTCACCACGGTCAAGGAAGCTGTCGACAACGCCCTGGACGCCTGTGAAGAGGCCGGCATTCTGCCGACCATCGCAGTGACGATGCTTCAGACTGATGAGACCCGGTTCAAGCTGACCATTCAGGACAACGGCCCGGGCATCGTGCGCAAGCAGATCGAGAACATCTTCGGCAAGTTGCTGTACGGGTCGAAGTTCCACCGCATGAAGATGTCGCGCGGCCAGCAGGGAATCGGCATTTCGGCTGCTGGCATGTACGGCCTGATGACCACGGGCAAGCCGGTGAAGATCGTCTCCAAGACCGGCAAGCGCAAACCCTCGCACGAAGTGGTGTTGAAGATCGACACCTCCAAGAACCGTGCCGAGGTGGTCAGCGACACCGAGCATCCCGAAGACGACAAGTTCTTCGCCGACGGCCACGGCACCATCGTCACGATCGAACTGGAAGGCAAGTACCAGAAGGGCCGCCAGAGCATCGACGAGTATCTCGAGCAGACGGCCATCGCCAATCCACACGCGGAGATCTCCTGGACCAGCCCGACCAACGAAACGGTGGTCTTCCCGCGTGCGATGAACGAATTGCCCGCCGAAGCCAAGGAGATCAAGCCCCATCCCAAGGGCATCGAACTTGGCACGTTGATTCAGATGCTCGAACGCACTGAACCCACGAGTGTGAGTTCGTTCCTGCAGAACGAGTTCTCTCGCGTCGGACAACGCAAGGCCAGCGAACTGGTGAAGCTCGCCGACAAGAAGACGTCCACCACGATCACGCCCCGCACACGCATCAGCACGATGGGCCACGCTGAGGCCGAAGCGCTCTACAAGGCGATTCAAGAGACTTCGATCATGGCGCCCCCCACCGACTGTCTCGTCCCCATCGGGTCGCGAGCATTGTTGGCGGGCTTGCTGAAGGAAGTGCAGGCGGAGTTCTTCGCCGCGTCCACGCGGCCGCCGGCGGTCTATCGCGGAAACCCCTTCCAGATGGAGGTGGCCATCGCCTACGGTGGGAATCTGGCCCGTGAGGACACCGCCCGCATTCTTCGGTTCGCCAATCGCGTACCACTGCTGTATCAGCAGTCAGCGTGTTCATCCTTCAAGGCCGTGCTGGAAACGGGTTGGAAGAACTACGGCCTGTCGCAGCCCAAGGGGTCGTTGCCGACCGGACCGCTGGTGGTGATGGTGCACATGGCCAGTGTGTGGGTGCCCTTCACGAGTGAGTCGAAGGAAGCCATCGCCGACTACGACGAGATCCGCAAGGAACTGCGTCTTGCCCTGCAGGAGTGCGGCCGCAAGCTGGGCACATACCTGCGACGCCGACAGAAGATGAAGAAAGAGGCTGAGCGGCGCAGCGTGTTCGAGCGCTACATCGGCGAGATCTCCACGGCGTGCCACAACATCACGGGCACCGATGCCCGTCAGTTGTATGTCGCCCTGCAGAAGATCGCCACCCGCAAGACTGAAGAAGCCGACCAGAAGCTGGACCAGGACGGCAAGGTGGTCGGCAAGCAGGATGCATTGGAGAAGGATGACGACGTCATCATCCTGCACGACCGCAGCACGGCCGGTGACGAAGGCAGCGACAGCTTGTTCGATGAAGACATGCCGGCACGCAAACTGCCCCGTCGTGGGTCCAAGGCAGCCAAACGCACCGTGAAGAAGAAGTCCACCCGCAAGAAGACGAGCCGCAAGAGCTGATGGCCAAGAAGAAAGCCAAGTCGACGACCCGCAAGAAGAAGACCACCGCCAAGCGCGGTCCGGTGAGCAAGAAGCGCGACGCACAAACGGTCGCCGCCATCGAGGCGCTGGCTGATTCCGTCGCCAAGGACGGGCTCAAGGGCCGCGATCCGTCGATGGATATTCCGCTGCGCACGGTGTCGAACATGAACTGGAACAAGCGCAAGCGCATTCTGGAGATGGGCGATGCCACCCAGACGCGCGAGTTGTTCAACGTGGGGCAAGCCCGCAAGTTCATGCAGTCCTTGCTGCTGGCCAAGGGCTGCAAGGATCTGATCAAGGCAGAGAAGACGCTCAGTTTGCGTGGCATGTACTACATGTCATTGCACACGATCGAGGGCACCAAAGAGAAGACCTTCAACGATCAGTCCGAGTCGGACACGGTGCTGGAGGATCTTGAAGTGGGTCTGGGCGGCCTGCGAGAAGAACTGCACGTGTTTGCCAAGAAGCGTGGCACGATGGTGGGCAACATCACGATCGTGGACAACGGCGACGAGATCAACTGTCGCCGCATGGGCACAGGCGGCTACGCCATTCCCAGCATCTGCGAACCCAGCGTGATGCAGTTCAAGGAATGCGACGCCAAGTTCGTGTTGCATGTGGAGAAGGACACCGTCTGGAGCCGGTTCAATGAAGACCGATTCTGGGAGAAGCACAACTGCATTCTCACGGAAGGCTCGGGCCAGCCGCCTCGCGGTGTGCGCCGCCTGCTGCATCGCCTGAACAAGGAACTCGGGCTGCCGGTGTATTGCCTGCTCGATTGTGACCCCTGGGGCCACTACATCTACAGCGTCATCAAGCAGGGATCGATCAACCTCGCGTTCGAGAGTGAACGCATGGCCATTCCGGATGCCAAGTTCATGGGCATCCGCGCCGAGGATTACGACCGGTGCGATCTGTCGGCCGATGTCCGCATTGCCCTGAACGACCGGGATGTGACCCGTGCGCGGCAGATCGCGGATTACCCCTGGTTCAAGGACAAGCGGCCGTGGCAGAAGGAGATCAAGAAGCTCCTCACCAATGGCTTCAAAATGGAAGTGGAATCGCTGATCACCAAGGACATCTCCTACGTGACCGAGACCTACGTGCCCGAGCGGCTCAAGGCGAAGGATTTCCTGGACTGAGTTGGTCCGCCCCCCTCGGGAGCGGCCCCTCTACAATCCCGCCATGGCCATCCCCTCCCACCCCGCCAAGGTGCTCATCGCCGACGACGAACATCTCGTTGCCAGTGGCATGGTGGCTGCACTTGATGATCTGGGGTTTGAGGTGGTCGGCCCCGCCGGCGACGGTGCGCACGCCATCGAGTTGTGCAAATCACAACAGCCCGACATGGCATTGCTCGATATTCGAATGCCAGGCACGGACGGTCTCGAAGCCGCCAAGGTGATCTTTGGCGATCTGGGTGTGCCGGTGATGATGCTCAGCGCGTACTCCGATCCTGAGTACGTGAGCATGGGCAGCGACATCGGTGTGTTCGGCTACCTGCTCAAGCCCGTGAGCCGGGATCAACTTCGCGTGGGCATCGAAGTAGCGTGGTCGCGATGGCTCGCCCATCTGGAACAGGACGGCAAGATTGATGACCTCAAGGAACGCCTTGAGCAACGCAAGATCATCGAGCAAGCCAAGTGGATCATCGTCAAGCGTAAGGGCGTGGACGAACCCGACGCCATGCGCATGCTGCAGAAGCAATCCCGCAACAGCCGCAAGTCACTCATCGATGTCGCCCAAAGCGTAGTCGACAGCGACTCACTCCTCGGAGAGTGAAAGGCGTTCGGCGATCTTTCCACCCATGACTGATCAAACGAAGCAACCGTGGTCCACCGGCAAGATCGTGGCGGTGGTGGAGATCGCAGCCGCGGTCTGCCTGTTCGTGCTGCCGTGCTTGATTGGCATGCTGATGCCCGCGACGCCCTCGGGCTGAACATGAGCAAGACTGCCTGACACCTTTTCTACGCCACAGGCAGCGCGATCACAAATTCAGTGCCCTTGCCTTGTTCGCTCGCCACCGTGAGCG
Organism: Phycisphaerales bacterium; assembly: GCA_022446965.1. GTDB lineage: Bacteria > Planctomycetota > Phycisphaerae > Phycisphaerales > SM1A02 > JABAAC01. The sequence goes on along the minus strand of JAKVBV010000004.1, from coordinate 50,215 downwards.
AGCCGCCGTGCTCTTCGATGATACGCCGAGCGGTGGGCAGCCCCAGTCCAGTACCACCGGTTCGTGTGCTCACGTAGGGGTGGAAGATCTCGTCCTGATTGGCCCCGGAAATGCCCGGCCCGGTGTCGATTACCAGCACCTGCACGCGGTCGCCCGCGGGCACCACGCGCAACATCAGTTCGCCTCCGGTGCAGTCCATGGCCTGCACTGCATTGATCATGAGGTTGAGCAGGGCCTGCTTGAACAGCCCCTCCTCCACCGTCGCCATGATCGGCTGGCCTGGCACCTGCACACGCAGGATCACGTTGCTCTGCTCACACTGCGGGTTGTAGAAGTCGCCGATGGCTTCGACCAACGCCCCAATGTCATGCGCCTGTGGGTCGAGTTTCATGCGACCGGCAAACTGCAGGAAGTCACCCAGAATGCCACCGAGACGGTCAACCTCACGCTGCAGTGTCTCTACACGGCGCACCATGCGGTCGGCTTCGTCTTCGTCCAGTGCCGCAGCACGCAGGTCTTCGATCAGCAATTGTGCATTGAGCCCCACGGTGCTCAGTGGGTTCTTAATCTCGTGCGCAAGACCACTGGTCATCGACCCGATCTCGGCCAGCCGTTGTGAGCGGCGAGCTTCCTCTTCGGCGCGACGGGCGCGCCGAAGCCAGAGAAAAGCGATCGGTGCGGCAACCGCCAAAGCGATTGCCGCACCGATACTGAGGTCAATGAAGTGCACGGGTGAGTGCCTGATCAGCGATCAGGAGGCCTCGGCCGGCTTGCGGCCACCGCGACGTCGACGACGACGCTTCTTGTCGCCACCTTCGCCGTCTTCACCCGAGTTGTCGTCACCGCCGTCGGCCTTGGGGGCATCGTCGCCGTCCTCGGGCTCAAGCAAGGCCTTGCGGCTGAGCTTGATGCGACCGGTGGGATCGACATTGATGACCTTGACCTTGACCACGTCGCCGATGCTCACGACATCGTTGACATTGGCCACGTAGCCGTGGGCCAACTCTGAGATGTGACACATGCCGTCAGTGCCGGTTGCGATCTCGATGAAGGCACCAAAGTCCTTCGTCGAAACAACCTTGCCCTCGTACACGGTGCCGACCTTGATCTCGGCAGCCACTGCTTCGACTTCGGCCAGGGCCTGGTCGCCCGAAGCCTGGTCAGTCGAGGCAATCGTGACGGTGCCGTCATCTTCCACGTCCACCTGTGCGCCCGTGCGCTCGCAGATACCGCGGATCATCTTGCCACCAGGGCCGATGAGCTTGCCGATCTTGTCCGGATCGATCTTGATCTGGACGAGCTTCGGAGCATACGGGCTCATCTCGCTGCGGGGTGCAGGGAGATGGGCTTCCATCTTCTCGATGATCTCAATGCGACCGGTGCGGGCCTGTGCGAAGATCGCCTTGATCTCGTCGAACCACAGGCCGCGGGCCTTGAGGTCGAGTTGGATGCCGGTGATGCCGTCACGGGTGCCACAGATCTTGAAGTCCATGTCGCCGAAGAAGTCTTCTTCGCCGAGGATGTCCGTCACGTGGACCACCTTGTCGCCGGAGCTGAAGCGGCCAACGGAGATACCAGCACACGTGGCCTTGATCGGCACGCCGGCGTCCATGAGGGCCATGCAGCCACCGCACACGGAAGCCATCGAACTGGAGCCGTTCGACTCGGTGATGTCACTCACCAGACGCACGGTGTAGGCGAAGTCGTCGACGTCGGGCAGAATGCCCAGAAGCGAACGCTCGGCCAGTGCACCGTGGCCGATTTCGCGGCGACCCGGACCCATGATGCGGCCGGCCTCGCCCACGCAGAACGGCGGGAAGTTGTAGTGCAGGTAGAACTTCTTGGCGTACTCGGGCATCAAGCCGTCGACGATCTGCTCAGCCTTTGCGGTGCCCAACACGCACGTGAGCACGCCCTGCGTTTCACCACGCTGGAACATCGCACTCCCGTGTGTGCGGGGGAACAGGCTGGTTTCGATCTCGAGCGGACGAATCTCTTCGAATGCCCGACCGTCGGCACGAATGCCTTCTTCAACGATCAGCCGACGCGTGGTCTTCTTCTCGTAGGTGCGGAACGCTTCGCGAGCCATGCCGGCACGCTTCTCAGCGTCCTTGTACACGTCGTAGGTGACGCCTTCGGGCATGGAGAAGTGCTCGGTCATCACCTTCTCACGCAGGGCATCGACAGCAGCGCTGCGGTCGGCCTTGCCGGGAATGCGACGGGCGGCTTCCATCTCGTCGCCACAGGCGTCGATCACGGCCTGCATGACGTCGTCGTCGGGCAGGTTGAGTGAGTTGATGACGGGATCCTTGCCCACCTTGGCCTTGAGCTCTTCCTGCATTTCCAGGATCGGCTTGCAGCCATGCTCGTAGCCGTATTCGATGGCGGCGAGCACGTCTTCATCGGGCACCTCGGCGGCACCAACTTCAATCATGTTCACACCATCGGCGTGACCCGAAAGCACCAGATCGAGATCGCTGTACTCCATCTGGGCGTGGGTGGGATTGATGATGAACTGTGCGCCTTCTTCGGTGACGATGCGACCCACGCGGACGGTGGCCACAGGACCCTGGAAGGGTGCGTCGGTGCAGCTCAGGGCTGCCGAAGCACCGGTGCAGGCGATCACGTCGGCGTCGTTCTGGCCGTCGTGGCTCATCACCCAGCACTGGATCTGGCACTCATCGATGAAGCCATCGGGGAACAGCGGACGGATCGGGCGATCGATCATCCGCATGGTGAGGATTTCCTTCTCGTTGGGAGCACCTTCACGCTTACGGAAGCCACCGGGGAAGCGGCCGCCGGCGCTCATACGCTCGCGGTAGTCGCACTGCAATGGGAAGAAGTCAAGACCGGGACGCGGGTTGGCCCGCATGGCCGTACACATGACGACCGTGTCACCGTGCGAAGCGATGACACAGGCGCTGGCGAGCTTTGCGATACGGCCGGTTTCCAGACGCATGGTGCGTCCGCCGACTTCGCGCTCGACGAAATGAACCTGGCTTTCTGCCATGGATCGAATCCTTGGCAAGCGCGAACGTGGCGCTTGCGTTTGTTGGGGATCCGGCTCCCGGTAGAGGGCAGAAGACCGAAGGCACACAGATACGTGTGCCGTCGGTCCACTGCCACCGTCCGGCAGCGTGGATCCGACTGCCCCCACCACAGGGGGCGGTTGTTGTTACTTCCGCAGACCCAGTCGCTGAATGAGCGTCTTGTATGCGTCGTTGTTCGTCCGCGACAGGTAGCGCAGCAGACGGTTGCGCTTGCCGACCAACTTCAACAGGCCCAGCCGAGCGGCGTGGTCCTTCTTGTTGGACTTCAGGTGATCGGTGATCTCCTGAATGCGGGTGGTCAGCAGCGCGATCTGGACCTCGGGCGAACCCGTGTCGGTGTCACTTCGGCGGTACTCGCCGACAATGGACGAAGTCTGTTCAATGGTCAGGGCCATAGTTGCCTGATCTCCTCGACGACCCCCTCGAAGGGACGATGCCGCCGGTGGTGTGAAAACCTTGTGTGAATCGAGGAGTGTAGCCGTTCAGGGCGGTTTTTGCCAGCGTCTCACGACCCTGAGGCGGCTGTTCGCCCCCCCGCTGGAGCCAGACCCCAATTATGGGCTGTGTCGCTAAATGCGGCGCATCAGTCGCCAAATGCTCGCAAAATACGGGAAACAGGCCCCATCTCCCTATCGCTAGGGGTCAGACCCCAATTGAGAGTTGCTCAAGCCAGCGGTGCACACGGCCGCAGCCCTCGGTGATCGAGGCCTCGTCCGTGGCGAAGGACAGCCGTACGTGGTTGCCACCACATCCCAGGAAGGCCTCGCCGGGCACCACCGCCACGGAGGCTTCTTCCAGCAACGCTGCCGCGAAGGCGGTCGCCGAGTCAATCGGCCGCCCGTCCTGGCTGGTGGTGCCAAAAGTGCCACTCACATCTGGGAACACGTAAAAGGCCCCCGCCGGGGACGGACACGTCACCCGCGGCCATGCCGACACCAACTCGTACATCAAGGCTGATCGCTGCTCGAACGTAGACCGCATCGCGGCCACGTCGTCATCCGTCCGAGTGCAGGCCGCCACCACGGCAGGATTGAGGAAGCCCGTGATCGATGAACTGCTCTGGCTTTGCAGGCGGCTCATGGCCTTGATCACCGCACCCTCCTGGCCCGGGGCACACGCCCAGCCGATACGCCAGCCCGTTGCGGCCCACGTCTTGCTCAGCCCGTTGATCGTGATCGTGCGATCCTTGACCTGCTCGAGCGACCCGAAGGACAGATGCTCGCGATCACCGTAAATCAACTGGTCATAGATCTCATCGCTCATGATCCACGCGCGATCGTGCGTGGCGATGACATCCGCGATGGCCCGCACTTGATCGGGCGCATACATCGTGCCGCACGGATTGGACGGACTGTTGATGATCACGAGCTTGGTGCGGGGGGACAACGCCGCGGCGATGGCGTCTGCACTGGCAAGGAAGTCCTGATCGGGCCCGGCAGGCACCTCGACCACCGTGCCGCCAGCGAGCTCCACCATCGGCTTGTAACTGAGCCACGCCGGGGTGGGCAGCACCACTTCGTCACCCGGATCCACCAACGCCTGAATGGCCAGGTAGCACGAGAACTTCCCGCCATTGGAGATGATCACGTCATCCACCGTGCACTCGATGCCGTTGCGCTCCTGCAGCCGGATGGCGATTGCGGATCGCGCATCCAGCGTGCCTGGCACGGGCACGTAGTGCGTCATGCCGCCCTGCAGGGCCTCGACCGCGGCATCGCAAATCACCTGTGGTGTTGTGAAATCCGGTTCCCCCGCACCGAATCCAATGACATCCTGCCCGTCAGCACGCAGCTCCCGGACACGAGCGGTCAACGCGAGCGTCGCGGACGGCTTGATGGCGGCGGCGCGGGTGGAAACGGCATCGATGCTGGTAGCGTTCATGGGCGAATTCTAGCACTGGCCATTGCCAGCGCCGATGGCTGCGCAGCGCTGTGGATGGCGAGTACCATTCGCACCCATGCATTACGAAGCGCACCAACCAGTTCTCGACGATCTTGAGGCGCGGATCTTGACCATCCGCGACTCTCTTTGACTACGACGCAAAGGTGCAGGAGCAATCCACGCTCCAGGAACAGATGAACACCGCCAGCTTCTGGGACGACCAAACTTCGGCCCAGAAGGTGATCACACGCTTCAAACTGCTCAAGGCACAGACTGAAGGTCTGGCCACGTGCATCGAAGAGTTCGAAGACGCCCAGGTGGGCTACGAACTGGCGAAGGAAGCGGATGACGCTGAACTTCTCCAGGAAGTTGACGAGAACCTCCATACGCTCAATCGCAAGATGGAACGTGTGGAGTTGCAGTCACTCCTGAGCGGCAAGCACGACCACCGAGACTGCTTCGTGTCCATTCAAGCCGGCGACGGTGGCAACGACGCCGACGACTGGGCCACCATGCTTGACCGCATGTACACCGCCTGGTGGGACAAACAGGGCTGGAAGTACGAACAGGTCGCGTTGGTGCACGGCTCCGAAGTGGGCATCTCCAGCGTCACGTATCACGTGAAGGGCCCACTGGCCTACGGCTACATGTCGTGCGAACGTGGCACCCACCGGCTCGCCCGCGTGAGCCCGTTCAACTCACAGGGCAAGCGACAAACCTCGTTCTGCACCGTGGATGTCACACCCGAGTTCGACGACACCGACGTGTCGATCGACGAAAATGACATCGAGTTGACCACATTCGCCCGATCGTCAGGCCCCGGCGGTCAGAACGTGAACAAGGTGGCTTCTGCTGTTCGCATCGTGCACAAGCCCACCGGACTCATGGTGGTGAGTTCTACTCACAAGGCACAGCTCCAGAACCGCAAGCAGGCCATGCAGATTCTGCAGGCCAAACTTGATCAGCTGGAAGAGGAACGCCGTCAGGCCGAACTTGACGCCGCCACCGGCGGCAAGGTGGACCGCGGCTGGGGCTCGCAGATTCGCTCCTATGTGCTGTACGACAACCGCGTGAAGGACCACCGCACAGCCCACGAAGTGGGCAATCCCCAAACCGTGCTCGACGGCGACCTCGACGGCTTCATCGACGCCGAACTCAAACGCCGCCGTGCTGAAGGCGCCTGATCACATCAACATCGCAGAATGACAGTCCCGCCGATTGAAAAAACTCCTCCACGCAGGCATCGAATGGCTGAGCTCACCCGGCGGTGGCAGCACCACCCGTTGGACGACGCCGTCACCGGCTACGTGATGATCGGCGTCACGTTCTGAACCTCACCAGGGCAGTCGATCAAGATCGACGTTCCCTCCGCTCAAGATCAGTCCAATGCGTGCACCACGCTCAAGTGGACACCCAGGACTGATCGCGGCGGCCAGCGGCGTGGCGCCCGAGGGCTCCACCACCGTCTTGGCTCGCGACCACAACAGCCGCATGGCGTCGATGACCTGTGCATCGGACACCGTGACGATCGTCTCAAGGTGCGACCGCAGCACGGCCCAGTTCAACTGGCCGAGGCTCGTCAGCAGACCATCACAGATGGTGTTCGGGCCGGTCTGCGGGATCAACGACCCAGCCTGTAGTGAACGCGCCGCGTCGTCGGCCCCGTCAGGCTCGGCTCCGATCAATCGGATGCCAGAATGCACGGCGGACGCAGCGATGCAGGTGCCCGCAAGCAATCCACCGCCGCCGACGGGCGTGATGATGGCGTCCAGTTCACCGGCATCTTCCAGCAACTCAAGTGCTGCGGTGCCTTGTCCGGCAATGATGCGTGCGTCGTCGTAGGGATGCACGAATAACGCCCCGGTGTCGGCCACCACCTGGGCTGCCGTCGTTTCGCGGGCTTCGAGCGTCGGCTCACACTCGACGACCGTCGCCCCGTACCCCTCCACTGCGGCTCGCTTCACGGATGGTGCAGATGTGGGCATCACGATCCACGCTGGCACGCCACGCTCTCGCGCAGCGAGCGCAAGGGCCTGTGCATGATTGCCACTGGAGTGCGTGCACACACCACGCGACGCGTCTTCATCCGACATCCCGAGCACCACATTGCTTGCCCCGCGGTACTTGAACGCCCCAACCCGCTGAAGCTGCTCACACTTGATGTGCAGTTCGAAACCGGTCATTGCATCGAGGGTGCGACAGCGCAGCACGGGCGTTCGATGCACGACACCCGCGATACGCTCGTGCGCCTGGCGGATGTCGTCGATCGTCGGAAGTGCCGACTCGCTCATGATCATTGTTCCTTGGTCAGATGCACTGCCCAGGCAGGCGGCATGTTCATCATGACAAGATCCCGCCGCCCCTTCATGTCCCGTTTGAGACTGTTGACAAAGGCCTCGTGGCGGAACATCGCCCGCTTGAGCGTGGCCGAGCCTATCACGCTGCGTACACGCCGGATACCTGCGTACTCAAAGTACGACATCGTTCCGCCAGGCTTGAGCATGCCGATGAGTCGACGCACCATGGCCCGGCTCACATGGGTGGGGAATGCGTTGAACGGCAAGCCGCACACCACAGCGTCGTACGCACCTGGCAGTGGCACATCGAGGATTGACCCGGCATGCAACACGGCCTGGTCACCAGCTGCTGGAAGCACATCACGCTCGAGCACGGCACAGAATGCGTCGTTGAGTTCAACCACGTCAAGGTGATCGTCCTCCTCCATGGCGGCGATCAGCTGTCTGGTGAAGACGCCCGTGCCAGGACCGACTTCCAGCCACCGACGTGGCGCGGCCACAGCACGAGCCGGCGCGGTGATGGCGCGGCCCAGCCCATTCGATGACGGCGCAACGGCACCGACCGAATCACGGTTGGTCAGGAACTGCCACAGGAAGTCCCCATGACCTGCCATTGAGTTGAATCAGCCCGCGGCCTGCGCCGTGGTCGAGGCTTCGGCCTGCTCCACGAGCGTGTCGAACGTGGCCGGATCGCTGATGGCGATCTCGCTGAGCATCTTGCGGTTCAGCGCGATACCGGCGCGACCAAGCCCGTTGATGAACCGGCTGTAGCGCGTGTTTCGCATGCGGCAGGCGGCGGAGATACGGGTGATCCACAGGCGACGGAAGTCACGCTTGCGGTTGCGGCGATCGCGGTAGGCGAAGCTGCCCGCACGCAGCAGCGCGACTTGCGCCTGCTGCTTGTGACGTCGGTTGGTTCCCTGGTACCCGCGAGCTTCGCGAAGGATGCGGTTGCGGGCCTTGGTGCGTGCAGCACCTTTTCGTGCGCGAGGCATGTCGAACTCTCCTGATTCGATCGGAGGGTGATGGTGTCACCGCTTCGACCCGTCGAATACAAACTCTGTGTCACTGCGACCGGGCACCTTGCCCGATGGCACACGTGAATCAGTCTTCCGTCGTCTCTTCTGCCGTGTCCACCGCGGCGGTGGCATCGCACGAGGAACTGCAGCAGGTCTCGGCCGGACCGGCCGTGATTCGACGATGCAGCAAGGCGGCGACCCGACGCACATCCGACGGATGGGCGTACGCGCTCCGGTGATACGAACGCAGGAGCTTGCCTGACTTGTGCGACCGCTTATGGCGGGCAAAGGCACGTCCAAACTTCACCCGCCCGGAGGAGGTGATGCGGATGCGCTTGAGCAGACCCTTGTTGGGCTTGTTCTTGGGCATGTCAAAGAAGCTCCTGTCTGACACACGTTCAATGTGTCGAGTCGAGCAGGATAGCCGCATCGGGCCCCTCAATCAATGCCCTGTCGGTCCCGGACGCTTGGAAAGCACCCCGGATCAGTGCACCAGCAGCACATCTTGCTCGATGGCACCGGACCGGTCCACATTCCAGACGTGATCGCCCTTCACGGTGCCGTTACGGGCGTCAATCACCCGACCATCACCAAACAGGACCGCCGGATGGTCGGTCAGCCGCCGACGAAATCGCTGCTGGCTGATGGCCTCATCGAATGACTGGCCATCCAGAAGGCCTTCCAGAGCGGGGTTGCGGTCGCCCACCAACACCAGCTCCGCATCGCCAAAGAAGCCACCTGAGATGGGCATCACAATGACCGAAAATCCATGGACACCGGTTCCGGGCCGTCGAGGATTCTGCAGCGTGCCCTTGTGGCAGTGGCCGTGATCAATCACCGCACCAATGTCCAACTGGGTCGCGGCCGTGCCGGTGAGGTCAGACACGCCTTCGGAGACCGCCCTGGAGGGCAGTCGGCCATTGTTGGCGGTCGCCCACGATGTGATCCCTGCGTGCTGCGCAGACAGGTTTCGGTGCGTTCCCAGCGAAACCGCGCGTTCCTTGGCCATATGGGCCATGGGGACGGCAGCGCCGGCCACCATGGCGGCAACGGCACCGACAGCGCCGAACTCAGCTAGGCGGAACCGCATTCGGCTGCCTCGGCCGGAAGCGTCGTCAGGCTGCAGCCGCATCCGTTGATGCTGCATGTCTTCTTCGCGACGAATTCTCGCCATCGTGGCATGCACCAACGTCGTGCGGTCGTCTTCGGAGAGTTCACCATCGGGATAGCTGTTCAAGTTCCCCAATAACGAATGAGCGGCGTGCGCTCGTGTGAGCGCATCGCCGTCAAGACCGTGCAGTTGGTCTTCGTTGAATCCTGCTTCAGCAAGGTGATCGATCGCGGCTCGATCAGCCGGGCTCAATGCAGGCGTGCCCGTATCGTCAGGGTGTGTCAACGGAAGGTTCCTTCTGTGACCCGGATTCCACTTCCCACGCGCGGGCGAATGACGCCACTGCTGCATGGAGACGGCTCTTGACCGTGCCCAGTGGAATACGAAGTGTCTCGGCAATCTGGTTGTACGAGAGCTTCTGGAAATAACTCAGCAGAATGATCTCGCGTTGGTGTTCGGGCATGGTGTCGACAACCCGCTTCACTTTGGCCGCCTCTTCGCTGGCACTGATGGGGGCGTCGGGCGAGGCCGTGTCGGCGGCCAGCAGGTCGACAAAGCTGTCACGGCCATCCTCGCCCACGGGCACCGACAAGGACAACGCCTTGCGACGCTTGTTGCGGCGGTGCCAGTCACGGCCCTTGTTGACCGCGATCGTGTACATCCACGGACGGAATCGACGGCTCAAATCAAAGGTGTGGGCTGATTGATGCACCTGCAGGAACGTCTCCTGGAAGACGTCTTCGGCGGCCGCTCGTGACCCGGTCAGCCGAGTCAGGAACGGGACCAACTCAAGGGCGTAGCGCTCCACCAATGTGGTGAAGGCCGAAGCGTCTCCGGCCAAGTGCGATTCGATGAGTTGTTCGTCGGTGGGTGCTGTCACGGCTCTACTCGCCGTACGGGCTCCGGAATCCTCCCGGATCAAGCCAAGACGCCCCACTCGGGACACCGTACGGCCCACGGCGGTGGCGATTCTAGCCGAGCATTCCCACGGTGTCGGCACCACCGGAAGCGCGGATCCAAGGCGAGTGAGTCCGCGCAGCGGCGGTGAGGTGACAGCAACAGCCTGCATGGCCATTCGTATGTCCCACAGCCGTGGTGAGTTCGCCCTGACAGTGAGAAAGTGGCCAATCCGGCCATGGACGCGCCCAACCTTCGATAGCATGCCGCTCCAGCCCTCAAAAACGAGGGGTTTTCCGGCACCCTAGGAGGTCGACCGTGAGCGGATGGTGGGTACACATGATCTTCGACAGGCATGACGGCGGCACCGCTGGGGCGGTTGCCGTTGCCTCGTGGACGGTGGCCGTGATCGGGTCGATCGTGCTCCATGAGCTGGCTCATGGCTGGGCAGCCCTGCGGCAAGGTGACGGTACACCCCGCGAACTGGGCCGCATGACCCTTGACCCGATGGTGCACATGGGCGGCTTCTCACTGCTGTTGTTCGCCATCTTGGGGATTGCCTGGGGTGTGATGCCCGTGAATCCTGCCCGATTTCGCAACCGGCGCTGGGGCAGCGTGCTGGTGGCCGCTGCTGGGCCAGCGATGAATTTGGCACTGTTTCTGCTGTGTAGCGTCGCGCTGGGCCTGCTCATGCGATCTGGGTGGGAAGGCCCGATGGCCTCGTACGCCGTGACCTTTCTGTCGATCGGCGGCATGATCAACGCCTTGTTGTGCCTGTTCAATCTGCTTCCCATGCCGCCACTGGACGGCTGGCGCATCCTTGAGGGCCTTTTTGAGCCCATTCGCCGGCTGAGCAGCCACCCCAATGCGGGCATCGCCTCACTCATGGTGCTGATGCTCATCTTCATGACCGGGGCTTTCAGCGTGTTCTGGGGCCTCGCCGCCGCCGCCACCGCCACTGTGGCCAAGCTCGTGGCCGGGGTCTGACCCCCGTTTATCCGTGTTTCCGCTACAATGCTCCGTTCGTCCACGCGGCGAAGCTCGTTCCCCACGGTGGGGCCTCTTGACTCAGGCACCATTCCCGGAGCGAGCCGGACACGGCAGTCGGCATCGAGCCGACGGTGTACCGAGCCACGTGCAGTGCACAGGAGGAGTCATATGGTCGTTTTGCGACTGAAGCGCATGGGACGCCGGCACCGTCCCTTCTACCGCGTCAATGCCATGGACAAGCGAGCCCCCCGTGACGGGCGGGTCATCGAAGAGCTGGGCTGGTTCGATCCGGTCGCGCCCGAAGACAAGCAGCTCAGCCTGAAGGCTGATCGCATCAAGTACTGGTTGAGCGTTGGTGCCCAGCCCAGTGACACGGTGCGCACGCTGCTCAAGCGGTCGGACATCGATCCCACTCCGGGGCAGAAGCTCGAGGGCTGAGGCCCAGAGCACCGCACCGATGCGGATCGACATCCTGACCTTGTTCCCCGACATGCTCACGGGCCCGCTCGATGCGAGCATCGTGGGCCGAGCACGGGAGAGCGGCCTGCTCGAGGTTCATGTCCACGACATTCGTGACTGGACCAGGGACAAGCACAACAAGGTGGATGACCGACCGTTCGGTGGCGGACCAGGCATGGTGATGATGTGCCAGCCGTTGCACGATGCGGTGCTGGCCGTTGAAGACAAGGACCCGCGACGAACGCACAGGATGCTGCTCTCGCCGCAAGGAAGGAGACTCACACAAGATCATGTCGAGTCGTTGGCACGACAGGAACGACTCCTGTTGATCGCCGGCCACTACGAAGGCATCGACGAACGCGTCATCGACGCACTCGAGCCCGAAGAAGTGAGCATCGGCGACTACGTGCTCTCCGGCGGAGAACTACCGGCACTCGTGCTGGTCGACACCATCGCCAGACTGCTCCCTGGAGCGCTGGGCCACGATGACTCCGCTGCAGAAGACTCGTTCTCGATCACGGATGACGACGGCACACCCCTGCTGGATACGCCGCACTACACACGACCTCGTGTCTGGGACAACCGAGAGGTGCCCGAAGTGTTGCTCAGCGGTGACCACGGTGCCATCGCCACCTGGCGACGAGAACAACAACGACAACGCACACAGCAACGACGTCCTGATCTGCGTGAAGACCCCAAAGACTGATTCCATCAACGGCAACCCCTGAGCACAGCGACTCAAGTTGCCACGACCCATTCGAGGTCGAAACCGAAAGAAGCAGAACCATGAGCAAGCAATCAATCATCGAAGGCGTCACCGCCGATCAGCTTCGTGACCCAGCTGACTTTCCGCAGTTCAGCGTGGGTGACACGATCGACGTGCACGTTCGCATCATCGAAGGCGACAAGGAACGCGTGCAGGTCTATCAAGGCGTGCTGATCGCCGAGCGTGGCCGTGGCGTCAACCGCACGATCACCGTGCGTCGCATCGTGGCCAACGAAGGTGTGGAGCGGATCTTCCCGCTGCATTCCCCTCGCATCGCCAAGATCGAAGTCGTCCGTCGCGGCGATGCCCGTCGAGCCAAGCTGTACTTCCTGCGTAGCCGCGTGGGCAAAGCCCGTCGTCTGCGTGATCAGCGTCGCGGCTTGAAGCACACCAGCTGATCTCAATTCCAAACACACAGCGACGGCAGGCCTTCCCCTTCCGGAAGGCCTGCTGTCATTCGTGCGTATCCGCTGTGTTCAGCCCGCTTGTTTCATCCACCACGGGATGTCGGTTCGACGTGTTGCAAGACGGCGCACCGTCTCGGGTGATTCGTCAGCCTGCCGCTTGTTGCGGGCGGCATCGATATCGGCGTCGACCGCCTGCAGGGCCTTGCGAAGGTCCTTGAAACGATCATCAGGGGACGTGGACATGGCGAACTCCTCACCGCCTCGAGGCTCCACCCTCGTGGCGTGCTCATCCATCGACCCAGATGCAGGGCCACTTAAGCGGGTTATGCGGTTTGGGAGGAATCCCCTGCCCCAGCATGACTTGCGCCTGTTCAGCGATCCTGCAGATCGCGGGCCTCACTGGCGATCTCGTCGTAGATCGTCGCCAGCAGGCCACAGAGGGGGAACTTGCCACCCAGGCTCGACCCACCTAGTCGCCGCAACAGGGCGTGCTCAGGATGCGCATCGCGGGGTACATCGTGGACAGGATGCGGGCTCCGCCAGAACGCTGACGCCGCCGCGGAGATGGGCTCACCCTTCATCAATTGCGGATCAATCTGAGCCAGGGGATGCGCCTCGGAACCGTCGGCGTTGCGACGGGTGCGATGGTGTCGCAATCGCTCCAACAAAACTTCTGCCGGCATCCCCCGCACGGTGAGCAACTCCAGCGGATGGGTGGTCAGCCGCTCGGCGACCAACCATGCCACGGCGGCCGGCCGCCAGTGCTGCTTGGTGACGCGCTTGTCGGCGTCCACAGCGAGACCGTCATCTTGTGGCGGGACCAAGGCAAGACCACGACGGCTGAAGAGCGCTTCGAGATCCGGCGGTAGTTGGCCTTCGAGCAGTCGTGCGGTGTACACAGCCTCCCCGGCCATGTCGGCCACGAGGGCATCCCATGACGCATCATCGATCACCGGCAGGATGAAGGCCACGTTGCGCGGCGCTTCGCCGTCAGCTTCGACTGGACCGGAAATGCGACCGGCACTGAAGTCCAGACTGCGCACCGCACCTTCCTTGGCCGCCGTGAAACCGTCCGCCATGGCAGCCTCCCCCACGAGCGCCGTGACGGTGTCGATCCACGCTGCACACAAGGCGTTGGCGCGAAGTTGGTCCTGCTCCATCTTGAGCCGCAACCGTCGGCCGCGACGACGCGATGGACGTGGAGCGCGAGCTTCGTCGGAACCGCGAATCATGCTTCCACCCCCGAGAAGGCGTCGTCACGCAGTGTGAGCAGGTCACGCAATTGGCCTGTGCTCATTTCCGTGATCCACTCCTCGCCCGTACCGATGATGCGCTCGGCCAGTTCCGTCTTCTCTTCGAGCATGCGGTCGATGCGTTCCTCAAGTGTGCCAGTGCACACGAACGGATGCACCTGCACTGTGCGTGTCTGGCCGATGCGGAACGCGCGGTCGGTGGCCTGCCGCTCGACGGCAGGATTCCACCACCGGTCGAAGTGGAACACGTGGCTCGCGGCCGTGAGATTCAGACCCAGACCACCAGCCTTCAGGCTGAGCACGAACACCGGGGCGTCGCCCTCGGGATCCTGGAACGTCTCGATCATCTTCTCCCGCTTGGGCACCGGCGTACCGCCGTGCAAGAACAAGGTGCGGCACTCGAGTTGGTGTTCGATCATCGCCGCGAGCAAACGACCCATGCGGCGGTACTGCGTGAACACCAACGCGCGTTCGCCGTTGGCGAGCACTTCCTCAAGCAACTGCAACATTCGCACGGCCTTGCCACTGCGTCGGGCCAATGCGGCGGGATCACCCTCGGATACGGCGCTCGTCACGGCGGCGTCACCCTTGACCGCCAGCACCGGGTGATCGCAGATCTGCTTCAAACGGCCAAGCAGCGACAGAATCAAACCTCGCCGCTGAATGCCTTCGGATCGATCCACCTGGCCGAGCATCTCCTCGACCGACTCCTGATAGAGCTCGGCCTGTTCCGTCGTGAGCACGGCATGCTCTCGCGTGGTAACGCAGTCGGGCAGATCGTCGATCACATTGCGGTCGGTCTTGAGACGCCGCAGGATGAACGGCTGTACGAGCCGACGCAGGTCGGCCGCGGCGGCATCGTCGCGATGGCGTTCGATAGGTCGGGCGAAGCGACGGCGGAACGTGGGTTGATCGCCCAGGAAACCCGGGTTGCAGAAGTCCATGATCGACCACAACTCGGTGAGCCGGTTCTCCACCGGCGTACCGGTGAGGGCTACCCGCCTCGAAGCGTTGAGGGCGCGAATCGCACCGGCCTGCTTGGTGGGCGGGTTCTTGATTGACTGGGCTTCGTCGAGCACCACGCGATGCCATTCGATGGGCTCGAGCGACTCCCGGTCGCGGGCCACGAGGGCGTAGGTGGTGATGATGACATCGTTGTCGGCGGCCACCACGGCGAGGGCGTCGCCCAAGGGACGCTCGGGGCCGTGCTGAATGTGCACGTTGAGTTCTGGAGCAAACCGCTCCAGTTCGCGGCGCCAGTTGCCTACGACCGAGGTGGGCACCACCAGCAGGGTTGGTCCGCACAGACGACCTGCGGCGCGTTCCCATTGCAGCAATGCGATCAACTGCACGGTCTTGCCCAGACCCATGTCGTCAGCCAGGCAGGCGCCGAGCCCATGGCGATCGAGGAAGGACAGCCACGACAGACCCATGCACTGGTATGGCCGCAACTCGCCCTTGAAGGCCTCGGGCTGGTCGATGTGCTCCATCGACTCGTCTTCCGGTGAACCAAGCAGGCCCTTGAGCCAACCGGTGGCCTCAACACCCAACACCGGCATGCCGGCCGTGGCGGCGTCGCCGCCGCCAGCCAGACGCAGTGCTTCAAGCAGTGATGCCTCTTGTGCCGCTTCGGGCTGCAGCAGTGAGATCGCAGCGTCGAGTTGCTCGGGTTCGATTTCCACCCACTGATCGTCGATGCGCACGAGGCGTTCACCGCTCTGTTTCAGACGCAGCAGCTGTTCGAGCGTGAGTCGCTGTTCGCCTACTGCGACAATCCAGCGATAGGCGATGCGGGTTTCCAATCCCTTCGGTGCCTCGTCGACGGCGCTGAGCGACAAACGCAGCCCTAACCGCGCGTCATCCTGTCCCACCCACCGTGGCACGTCCACGAGTACGCCGGCATCTTCAAGCAGCGGGCGGTACTCGCCGAGGAAGGCCCACGCCTTGGCGGTGGGCAAGTTGAGCGAGGTGGGCGCCGCTTCGGTCAGCAGGCTGTCCATCTCCGGCCAGATGCGTGCGGCCGACCCCAATTCGGTGATCAGGGCTTCCTGCGGATCGACATCCCCGGCAGCCTGCCGCACTTCCGGGGCCTCCTGCCAGATGTCTTCAGCCGTCAGTCGCATGTCCTGATCGTGTCGAGGCACGAGGCCCACACTCAGGATCCACTGGCCGTCACCCGTTTCAGGGGCCTCCAGCGACAACCACAGCCGCAAATCAGCATTGCCAGCCAGATCATCGAGCCGGCCGAGCCATGAGCGGACATCGCGAAACAGCTTGACCGCATCATCGCCCACGGCAGGCACCGCGTTGGCGTTGCCCAGCAGCCCGTGCAACCAGACCACATGCGGGTCGTCGCAGCTTCGGCCTTCGAGCGCTTCGATGAAGTCTTCGCGGGTGAGGCGAGCTCGTACGAGGGCGTCAACCATGGTGCCTAGGGCGTCGGCCAATCGCGGCCAGGCGTCGTCACCGAGGGCGTCATCCACGGCGCGAGCCGCAGGCGGCATGGCGGTGAGCAACATGGCGAGGCGCTCGGCGCCCTCTTCATCTTGCAGCCACGGGCGCCACGAGGCATTGACGGCACCTTCGGCATCCAGCCGCATGGTGGGCACCACGCGTTGATCGGCCACCCGATCGACAGCGAAGGCCGCCACTTCGGCGAGAAACCGCAGGTCGTGCCCGGCTTCGAAGTCTTCCGGTAGATCGTGCTGACGCACGCGCAGCAACCACGCGACCGCGTCGATGGGGCTCATCGCCATGGTGGGCACGGAGACCGCGCCCATCCAGGGGTCTTCGGCTCGTTCCACCCGGGCGAGGGCTACGGCGAGGCGATCACTTGGGCAAGGCCCGAGGAGATCACGTGGAAGGTTCAGAACACACGTGCCCGCGGTCGCTGTGTCAGTCCCCAGTTGTTGAGCAAGGGCGTCGGCCGGCACGGCGAAGTCGTGCTCGACGGTGCCCGCTGTCACCGACCCATCGCCGGAGCGATCACGCCATCGTTGTGGGGACTCCCCCCAGCAGTGCAGGTGACCTGCGGACCATTGTGCATGCAGAACGATGCGCATCGACGTTGCTCGAACAAACCTTTCGAGGTCTTCACAGCCCCTCGGACACCACCGAGGAGTGATCGCGCTGGGGCTCGAACCCAGGACCTACCGCTTAAAAGGCGGTTGCTCTACCAACTGAGCTACGCGATCGGTAAGCCCACCAGTCTACTGCATCCCTGCCCTTCCTTTGAAGCACCGAGTTGATGCAAACCCCGGAATCAGCCCAGATTTGGGTGTCTGTGGAAAGCGTCTGGAAATGTTGTCCGGATAAGGCGTGCGCGGTCGATGGAAAGCGTGCCGGAGCGAGCGTCGCGCGTCGGCCATCAACCCAATCCTCCTGCCAAGGACCCAACCCCGTCACCGGGGAGGTCGTGCTGTTGTCCTGCCCGCCAATGCTGCCCACCACGCCCATCACAGACCTGACCAACAGCGATCTGATGGCACTGTCGGGTGGAATCTCACCCATCCGAATGGAAGTGGCCGCCAGCGCATCGTCTTCCTTGGCCCTCATCTCCTGCCACCAGAGACACCATGAACACCCCTGCTGACCGACCCGAACTTCGCCTGCCCATTGTCAAGGCCTTCCTCGACCACCTGCTCGAAGAACGAGCCTTCAGCCCGTACACGGCCAAGTGTTATGGCGTGGACCTGCGGCAATACACCACGTGGTTGTCGGAAGAGGCTGCCCTTGACGTGGACGACGCTGCCGAGGCACAGGCCTGGGCCCGCGTGCAGGTGGACACCCCCGCCGACGATGTGGTGGGCACCGTGCCCGTGACCATGACCAGCCTCGTGCTGGAAGCCGACGTCGATCGCATTCGTGCCTTCCTCGGCAATCTCAGCGAGACCGGCTACAGCGCCGCCACGATGGCCCGCAAGATCGCCACGCTGCGGTCCTTCCACAAGTGGCTGCAACGCTTCGGTGTCATCAGCACCAATCCCATGACCCTCATCCGTACGCCGAAACAGTCCAAGCGACTGCCCAAGGCGATCACGGTGAACGATGTCGAACGACTGCTTGCGGCCCCCGACGCCAACACGCCGCTGGGTTGTCGTGATCGAGCGATGCTCGAAACGCTTTACTCCACCGGAATCCGGGTGAGTGAATTGGTTGGTATCAACCTCGGCGATGTCGACGAACCGGGCCAGGCACTGATGGTACGGGGCAAGGGCAAGCGTGAACGCATTGTGCCGCTGGGCTCCCACGCCTTGCGAGCCATCAGCGATTGGATCGCCATGCGTCAACGCGTGGGCCGTGCCGGCGAAAGCACCTCGCCGCTGTTCATCAACCGCGATGGCGGCCGTATCTCCACTCGCTCAGTGCGACGCAAGCTGAGCAAGTATCTGGAGAAGGCCGGCCTCGACCCGTCGATCTCGCCCCACACGCTGCGGCACTCCTTCGCCACGCACCTGCTGGACAACGGCGCCGATCTGCGTGCCGTGCAGGAATTGTTGGGCCATCGATCATTGTCGACGACGCAGGTGTACACCCATCTGACCACCACCCGCATGCAGCAGGCCTACGACGCGGCCCACCCACGAGCCGAAGCGGGCTGAGTACGACGCACCATTGACGACGCCTCGGGCTGTGAGGGAAGTGGCCCGGGGCGTCGTTGTGTTTTGACCTTGGATCAGCCTCGTTCGCCGGTGCGCACATCCACGCCGTCTTCACAGAAGGCCTTGAAGTCCTGCAGAAACTCGAGGTGCTGCTCGCGGAACTTCTTGCCGAACAGCAGGCCCATGAGCTTCATGCCCATGCTGTTGAGCGAATAGACGCAGGTCGCTTCCCAGCGGGTGGTGTCGTCGTCGATCGCGATGAAGCGGTTGGTCACCGTGTTGTGGTTCTTGCCCCAGCGATAGAGGCTATCGAACTGTTCGGGCAGATTGCGAGCAGTGACCTCTTCGGTCATGTCGATGCGACGGCCCTTGTTCTCAAACACCACGTCAGCGATGGCGCCCACCTGGCCTTGTTCGCCTTCGCGCAATGTCCAGGACACAAACCCCTTCTGCCACTTGGGGAGATTGTCTGGGTCATCAAACAGCTCCAGCACGAGATCCAACGGGGCGTTGATGTCGACGGCAACGGTGTAGGGCTTCATGAGGATGTAGAGAGTAGAACGTACAGCGTCGCGAGTCGACCGAGTCTCAAGTCAAAAGCCGCTCGCCTCCCCGCCTTCGGCGGGTCGACTTTCGACGCTCTCATTGAACCCACTGCCCGATCGCTCTGCGACCGGGCAGTGGGTTCAATGGGCAATACTGGACTCGAACCAGCGACCCCCGCGATGTAAACACGGTGCTCTAGCCAACTGAGCTAATCGCCCCAAGCGGACAGTCTACCGCGTGAGATCAATACACTACGCCTGCCATGAATGACAGTGACAAACGCGGCTGCCTGCAGTTCCTCATCCTGATTTTCATGCCGGCGATCTTGATCGCAGCGGGCGCAGGCATCAGCGGAGCCGGCTTGGCGTTCGAGTGGATGTGGATGGTCTGGGCGGGCCTCATCATTGCGGGCATCGGATTGCTCTGGGGCCTCGTGCTGCTGTTCATCTCCGGCGAGGGCATCTTCTAAAGCTGCACGCGTTCGCCGTCTCTCGCCGCCTTGAGCGTGTGCGCATCACCCTTCCATCGAATGCCGCCTCGACACAGGGCCAGCACCACCGCCCTGATCGACAACATCGCCGCGCACAGCGTGGAGAGCGGCGGCAGAAGCGACCACAGCACCGGCAATCGGCATCCCACGGCCAGACGCAGTGACACGATGATCGCCAGCCCACCCACGATCAACGCCACAATGGCGGGTGTCGCCGGCCAGAACCACCACAGCGTGAACGGTGCCAGTTCACAGACCAGCAGCACCCAGGCGATGGACAAACCGAAGACCAACTTGCCGCGCGACCCCGCCTTGGCCACACCCTTCTCCGTGCCCCGCAGCAAATCGCCCACGGTGCGATACCAGCGGATCCAGACACCCTCTGGTGCGCTGGCGAGCCGAGCCCTGCCCCCCGCTTCACGCACGATGTGCGCCAAGCCCACGTCGTCCGCCACTTCCATGCGCAGTGCGTCCATGCCTCCGGCACGATCAAGCGCACTGCGCGAGACAAGGTTGAACGCCCCCACGCCCATCACGCGATCCTTGGCGTCATCGTTGGCCTCCCACAGCCGCAGCGCCCCAATCAACATGCGCATCATGGCTGGCAGTGCCGCACGCAACAGCCACGGGCCATCCACGATGCGGGGCAATAGACCGAGCACGTCGGCGCGTTCGTCGTGCAGATGCGCCAGGGCCCCAGCCACCATGCCCGGTTCCACATGCGTGTCGGCATCGGAAAACACGAACCACTCGCCAGTTGCTGCATCGATGCCACGACACTGCGCATGCACCTTGCCCAGCCAGCCTTCGGGGCAGTCTGTGAGGTGCACCACCGTGAGCCTGTCATCTTTGGCTGCCAGTGCATCGAAGATCTCGCCCGTGGCATCGGTCGATCGATCGTTTACAGCGATGAACTCCAGCCATGGCGCCGGATCCGACAACCGCGTGCGCATCGCCGCTTCGAGTTCGTCTGCTTCGTTCCGCGCCGGACAGATCACGCTGACCGTGACGTCATCGGGTGGCGACCATGCGCCTCGATCCGGCGCAATCCGCGGCACACTGTGCACCGTGCGGAGTGCTGCGCTCAACTGCAACAGCCACCATGCGGCCGACGCCACAGCGATCACCCAGAGCGCGACGCTCATCGGACACGCTCACCTGAGATGTCGACCGTGGTGTTGTGCCGTTGACTCAGTGCCTGCGCTGCCATGGAGGCATCGTAGGCGACGTCAGCCGGCCACCACCATGCCCTCTTGGGGCAGGGGCAACACACCTGGAGCGGATTCCAATCGATCATGCACATATAGATCCATGCGAGCTTCGAGCGTTTCAATGAAGCGATCGATCTCTGCATCAGGGCCGCGCACCTCGCACCGCACCGTGCCGTCGGGTTCGTTGCGCACCGCACCACGAATGTCGTACATGGACGCGACAGAACAGGCCGCGGCGCGAAAGCCCACACCCTGCACTCGTCCACTCCAGACGATGGCGCGCGTGACCGTCTCGTGATGTGTCATGCCGTAAACCACACTCCCAGTGTGGCAAATCAGTCCAGCGAAGCCAGAACTTCTTCCGGAATATCGGCGTTGGTGTGCACCTTCTGCACGTCATCCTGCTCTTCGATGGCGTCAATGAGCTTGAGCACCTTGCCCGCCAGCGCTGCGTCACAACTCACGTTGGTATCGGGAACCATGGTCAATTCTGCAGACAATGTCTCGATGCCAGCCGCATCGACGGCATCCTTCACCATGATGAACGCGCCCGGTTCGGTGGTGACTTCAAAGCCGCCGTCGTTCTCAACGATGTCATCTGCACCGGCTTCAAGGGCCACTTCCATGAGCTGTTCTTCGTCGGTCTTGCCCGACTCGATCAGGATCACGCCCTTGGCCTGAAAGCCGAAGGACACGGCGCCATTCTTCGCCATGTTGCCGCCGTGCTTGTCGAAGGCGTGCCGAATAATCGGTGCCGTGCGCTGCACATTTTCAGTGAGGCAGTCCACCAGAATGGCCACGCCGCCAGCGGCATAGCCCTCATAGCGAACTTCCTGAAACACGACGCCGTCGTTGCCGGCGCCGGCGGCCTTGTCGATGGCCTTCTTGATGGTGTCCTTGGGCATGTTGACACTCTTGGCGTCTTCGATGGCATACCGCAGCTTCAGATTGGTGTCTGGATCGGGATCACCACTGGCACGAACGGCAGCCATGATCGCGCGGGAGCACTTGCTCCACGCCTTGCCCTTGACAGCATCTTGCCGTGCCTTGCGGTGCTTGATGTTTGCCCATTTGCTGTGACCAGCCATCGTTCATCTTCTCCAATCAGGACCCGGACAACCTGTTGCGCAACGCCCACTCAAGCCATCCGAACCGGTGAGTATAGAGGGCCTCGGGATCGACCACCTGCAAGCCCCACGAGCGCCGCTGCTCGGCCCCCCCGTCGGCGATGCGCCACTTCTTCGCGACACCGTTGAGCTGCGCCAGGCCTGCGGTCCACAACTCGGTCGCCTCCTGCGCGTGTCCCGCTGCGGCAAGCGCTTCGGCCAGATGAAAGAGGATCTCAGGGTCTTCCAGTTGGCCGCCGAACTCGCGCAGGTTGGGTGCGAACTCAAGCGCCTTTGTTCGTGCGGCTGTGAGCAATTCGACGGCGCGATCGGTGTCGCCCAATTGCAGATGCATCCATCCCATGCTGTCGAGCACGGCGGGATCGTCCGGCATGGCGGCCAGTGCCTGTGTGAGCAGTGTTTGCACACGAGGCGTAACGCCGTCCCGTTCCAACAACACCCATCCGAGCGTGTTGGCGGCGGCGGCGTTATGGCGATCGATTTCAAGTGATCGCTCCAACAACTGCTCGGCGATGTCAGGATGATCAAGTGCCAGCGACATGAGCGCCGATCGCCACAACGCTTCGGACAACGTCATCGGATCGCGAAAGGCCGGAAGCAACCGAAGGCCATCGTCATCAGCGGCCTGTGTGAGGTACCGCTCGACATTTGCCGCCGACACACCGGACCCAGCTGCAATCGCCAGTGCAGCGGAGTGAAACCGAGCCGCAGTTGCACGAGCACGAGCCCGAGGCGCCGCCTTCAAGTCCGCCGCCAATTCCTGTGCCTTGAACCCCCGCACCATCGCGGCCGACAGTGCGGCGCTGGACACGCCCTGTTCATGCATGTCATGCAGCAACCTTCGCCAGCGAGCATCAGCCGCATCGCTCGGTGGATCTTGCACAGCAGCAGTGGTGATCGCGGAATAGAGTGATTCCCCAACTTCCGCGGCAGCTTCGTCGTAGCCGCCCCGCTTGAGCATGCTGTACAACAACGCGTCGCGGCGCCAGCCGTCCACAGGGTCGTCGCCTTCGAACTGGTGATCTCGAACCGCCAGGAGCATGGGCAGGGCCACATCGGGCGCACGCTTGGCCAATGCCTCGCCCACATGCCCCATGGCCTCCATGTCGGTGGGCACCAGTTGTAATCGACGGTGCCAGGCGGTCGCCGCCGACTCGTGCAGACCTGCATTCGTTGCCGCACGGGCGAGGCCTTCCCAGGCCTCGGCATTTGCCGGATCGGCACGAAGCGCCTGCTGCCACAACGTCATGGCCTGAGCATGATCCCCCTGCACGAATGCCGTGCGGGCCTGGACATGTGCTTCGAGACTCTGCCGCTGCGCTTCGAGTGAAACCGTGACTGTTGGGGTGTCGATCTGCGGCGGCCCGATCAACTGCGCCACGGCGTCCACCGCAGGACCGGCCCACACTGCCCAGCTCAGGGCAGATGCACCGATGACCGCCGTGGCGAGACGAACGATCACGATCGACGCGTGCTCTTGCGCTTGGCGACCTTCTTGGTGGTCTTGCGCTTCGCCACCTTCTTGGCCGCCTTCTTGGTGGTCTTGCGCTTCGCCACCTTCTTGGTGGTCTTCTTCGCCACCTTCTTGGTGGTCTTCTTCGCCACCTTCTTGGTGGTCTTCTTCGCCGCCTTCTTCTTGGTCACCTTCTTCTTGGCAGCCTTCTTCTTTGCGGCAGCCTTGGCCTTCTTCGCGGCCTCTGCTGCAACAGCCTTGGCTTCACGTTCCTGGGCAGCCTTGATCTTGCGTTCCTCGGCCTGCGCCTTCTTGGCCTCACGCAGGCGTGCCTTCTCTTCGGCAGCCTTTCGGGCTTCTTCCGCGGCCTTGGCACGAGCCTTCTGTCGATCAGCACGGGCATCCTGCGATGCCTTGCGAGCCTTGGCCGCAGCGCGATCGTGGGCCTGACGAGCCTTCTTGCGTGTGGCCTGCAGCTTGGTGTGGTCGCCATCGACCCACGCCTGCAGTTTGGCCAGCGTGTCGAGCACCTGTGCCGGGCTCACTTGCTTGTTGAGCATCGAGGACAGGTCTTCGGCGGTGGCGTCTTCCGGCAGCGCACCCTTGGCCTTGAACAAGTCGGCCACTTGCGAATCCACCGCGATGGTGGGCACATCGAAGCACACACTCAGCAGTCGCGCAGCGGCGCTGGAGGGAATGCCCTCGAGTTTCTCGATGAACGACTTCACCTCACGCTTGCGACCAGTGCGCTCGGGCTCGAGGGTCACCTCGTGGTGGCGCAGATACACCGAACGCATCGACATCTTCAGCCGAGTCGCGCGCTCCATCGCTTCCACTGACTTGTCACCTGCCAGCTCGGCGATCTCCTGGGGCATGCACACCCGCAGGTCGTTCCAATCCACCGTGGCCGCCACAAGCTTGGCGTACATGGCGTCGGCCTTGTCACTGGTGGATTCCCACATCAGGACGGACTTCACAAGCACTTCGATCGGATCAGTGTCCGCCTCGGGCATGTCGGCCTTCTTCTTCAGGCCTTTGAGCACGGACGTGATCTTCTTGGTGTATGCCGCAGCGTTCTTCACGGTTGAATGTCCTCGCCGGTATCAGCGTCGCTGTCGCGACTTCGAGCCTCGTCGATCGCCCGCAACACCCGGGCTTCTCGCTTGAGTGAATCGTCCAGAAGGAAGTGCAGCCGCGGCAGACGCCGCATGCGGAGCTTCTCTCCCAGTTCCTTGCGCAGCTTGGCCGCTGCAGATTGCAGTCCTCGCACGGAAAGTTCGGCGTGCTGTTCAGGCAACACCGACACCCAGATCCGCGCGTCGGCGCGGTCCGGGCTCAGCGACACTCGAGTCACGGACACCATGCCCTTGACTCGAGGATCGGCAATGCCGCGGGCCAGGCGTTCCTGCATGGCACGTCGCAGCACTTCATCATTGCGCTCTTGAGATCGACTCAATGTGGTTGCCGCCCCGATCACTCGGGCCGGACCTCCTGCGTCTTGTAGCACTCAAGCACGTCGCCCACGCGGATGTCGTCGTATCCGTCGATCAACATGCCGCACTCCAGACCAGAGCGAACTTCCTTGGCGTCATCCTTGAAGCGCTTGAGCTGTGACAGCTTGCGGTCGTTCTCGATGACGATGTCCTCGCGCGTCACACGGATGAGTGCGTTGCGTTCGATGGTGCCACTGGTCACATAGCAACCGGCCACCATGCCGACCTTGGACACACGGAAGACATCACGCACCTCGGCATGGCCGAGCACTTCGATGCGATGCTCCGGATCGAGCATGCCCTTGATGGCCTTCTCGATGTCCTCGGTGATGTCGTAGATCACGCTGTAGTCGCGGATGTCGACACCAGCCTGCTCCGCCGACTTTCGCACCGAACCCGATGCCGTGGCGTTGAAGCCGATGACGACCGCGCCTGATGCTTCGGCCAACGAGACGTCGGAAGCGGTGATGCCACCCACGGCGGCGTGCTTGACCACAACCTTGACCTCGTCGGTCGTCATCTTGTCGAGCGACGCACGGATGGTTTCCACCGAACCCTGCACGTCGGCCTTCAGGATGATGGGCAGTTCCTTCTTCCCTGCCTCGGCCATGTGGTCAAGAATGTTGTCGAGCGTGACCTTGTCTCGCGACAACGCCTTCTCTCGTTCGGCCTGGATGCGCTCCTTGGCGGCAGCCTCAGCCTCGCGAAGATTCTTGACCGTGAAGAAACGGTCGCCGGCATCGGGCACTTCGTTGATGCCTGAAATCGCCACGGGCTGTGACGGGCCGGCCTGCTTGTCGCGATTGCCGCGGTCATCGACGATGTCACGAACACGGCCGAAGCCACGGCCAACCACCACGTAATCGCCCTTCTTGAGCTGACCCTGCTGGACCAGAATGTTGGCGACCGCACCGCGGCCCTCTTCCAACTTGGCTTCCAGCACGGTGCCCTCGGCAGGACCACCAAAGTCGCCGGTGAGTTCGAGCATTTGGGCCTGCAGGTCAACAATTTCCAGAATGTCCTGAATACCCTCGCCCTTGAGCGCACTGGTGCGAACCACTTCGATGTCGCCGCCCCACTCCACGGGATTCAGTTCCTGCTCGGCGAGCTGACCCAGAATGCGTTGGATGTTGGCGTCGGTCGCCTCAGGCTTGTCGATCTTGTTGAGCGCCACGACGATCGGCACACCGGCCGCCTTGGCATGGGCGATCGACTCCACGGTCTGCGGCATGACGCCGTCGTCGGCGGCCACGAGCAGAATCACGATGTCGGTGACCTTGGCACCACGAGCACGCATCTCGGTGAATGCTTCGTGGCCCGGCGTGTCGATGAACGTGATCACACGATCACCATCACCAACAGTGACGGGCACGCGGAATGCGCTGGTCGCCTGGGTGATGCCACCGGCTTCGCCATCAGCCACGTTCGCGCTGCGGATCTGATCCAACAGCGAGGTCTTGCCGTGATCCACATGACCGAGAATCGTGACCACCGGCGAACGTGTCTGCTCGTCGTGCATGTCGCGAGCTGCGAATGCCTCTTCGAGCTTTTCTTCGGCGGTCAGGTGCTCGGTCACTTCCAACTCGATGTTGAAGCCCATCATGCACTCGACAGCCACCTCATTGGGCAACACGCTGTTGATGGTGTACTCGTGGCCGTGGGAAATGAGCCACGCGAGAATGTCGCGCGTCTTCACACCGCTCTCGGCGCTGAGGTCCTTCAGGCCGATCGGTTCAGCCATCTGGATGGAACCGCCCTGATCGAACGCGGTCTTGGCACGTTCGCCACCACCGGCAGTCGCCCGCTTGGAACTGTCACGACGAACAGCGCGGAAGAACCCGCCACTGCGATTGAGCCGCATTTCTCGTTCACGCAGATCCTGCTCTCGCCAGTTGCTCTGGCGATTCTGATCCTGCTGCTGGCGACCATCTCGACCACCACTGCGCTCAGGCGTGTTGCTGCGGCGTCGGTTGTTGCGACCACGGCTGCCGCCTCGACCCGAATCTCGGCCGGGCGCATCCATGGGCATGGGTCGGCCGGGGCCACCACCTCCACCACCAGGCCCACCGGGACCACCAGGCCCACCGGGACCACCAGGCCGCGGGCCGCGGGCACGCGGTGGCGGCACTGCTTCGGGCTGTTCCACGCGAATGATCCGTGGTCCCGAGAGCTTGGTCTTCTTGGGCTCATCGAGCTTGCGACCGATGGGAGCCACAACATCCGGACGGTCGGGCGTGTTGGGCGTGGCGACGGGGCCATCGGCCTTGTTCTCATCAGCCGGAGCCTCGGGTGTGTCCGTTGAATCTGGAGCGACCGGCGCCTCAGGCACTGCAGGCGTAGCAGGCGCAACTGGCTCTGCGACAGGTCCCACCACAAGTGGCGCGACCGCTGCAGGTGCATCTGCTGCCTTGGCCTTGGTCGCCGTCTTCTTGGCGGCCTTCTTGCGGGGCTTGGCTTTGGCCTTCTTCAGATCAACCTTGGCAGCCGTCTCCACGGCGCTGCCTGAGGCGCCTTCACCACTGAACCACTCCCGAATCGTTGCCGCGAGACCGGCGGACAATGCGGACATGTGGTTGGTGATGTCGGGAATCCCCTCCTCCGTGCACTTCTGCACGATCGCCTTGGAGGTGACGCCAAGTTCCTTGGCGACCTGATGAACCCTGATTGATGCCGCTTTCTTGGCCACGAATCGCTCCAACTCCCCCCCCGGGACTCATTGGACTCGGCACGCACCGAGTCACACATGCACGCCGGCCTCCACTCAGGAGGCTTCGGTGGGTGCCTCCGATGCTTCCTGCGCTTCATCTGCTTCAGCAGTGTCTTCTTCAGCCGCTTGGGCATCGGGCGTTTCCGATGCGTCGACGGCTTCGCCAGGCGGCTCGGGGGCGGAGCCGCCACCAAGAATCGAATCCACCGCCGCTTCGGCGGATGGTTCCACTGCGCCACCATCGCCCAGCACGGAGTCGGCCGCGGCTTCTTCCTCGGCCTTGCGGCGTTCGGCTTCTTCGCGTTCCTTCTCCTGCTTCTCGGCGAGCTCCTTGGCTCGTTGCGCACAGGCGGTCACCACCAGGGCGGCGACCTCTTCGGTCATGCCCACTTCGGCCACCAGCACGTCGGCGCCGACTTCCTCGACATCGAACACACTGATCATGCCCAAGGCACCCATGCGATCGAGCATGGAATCTTCGATGCCGTTGAGCGGCTTGACGGTTTCTTCGATGACTTCTAGGCCCTTGGCGAATTCCTCGGGCGTAAGGATGTCGATGTCCCAGCCGGTGAGACGAGCGGCGAGCCGCACGTTCTGGCCGCGACGGCCGATGGCCAATGACAGCTGATCTTCGCGAACGATGATTGTTGCTCGGCCCAATTCGAAGCACAGACTCACGTCTTCCACTTCGGCAGGCTTGAGTGCGTTGGCGATGAGCACCTGGCTCGACTCGTTCCACCGCACGATGTCGATCTTCTCGCCGCCGAGTTCATCCACGATGTTGCGGATGCGGCTGCCACGCACGCCCACGCAGGCGCCCACGGCATCGACCTTGGAATCGATCGACGCGACTGCGACCTTGGTGCGGAAGCCCGCCTCACGTGCCATCGCCTTCAGTTCGATCACATGCTCGGACACTTCCGGCACCTCTGCTTCGAACAGACGGCGGATGAAGTCTTCGTGGCGTCGCGACAGGATGATCTTCACGCGGCTACCTTCTTCACGCACTTCCTGAATCAGGCATCGCACACGATCACCTTGATGGAACTGCTCGCCGGGGATCTGCTGACTGCGGGGCATGAAGCCTTCCACACGGTCGATCTGCACGATCAGCGCGCCGCCTTCATAACGGTGCGCTGCACCGGTGATGACATCGCCCACCCGCTTGCCGTACTCATCGAGCAGGCTCACCTTCTCGTTCTCGCGGAACCGCTGGATCATCACCTGCTTGGCAGTCTGGGCCGGAATACGGCCGAGCGCTTCCATCGGGATCATCTCGTGGGTGCCGGATTCTTCATCCATGCGCCACAAACGAATCTCGCCGGAAGCCACGTCGATGGCGCACCCGAAAGCCTCGGTGTCGAGCGAGTTGAAGTGCTTCCGAGCGGCGCTGACAAGGGCCTGCTCGAGATCTTGCAGAAGAAGGTCGCGGTCCACGCCGCGGTCGCGGGCGATGGCGTCAATGAATCGGATGAGGTCGGAACTCATGGCGGTGTGCCTGGTCTCTTTGGTTGTCGCTGCGCGGGGCAGCAGGATTGAAATGTCGTTCGCGCGAAGACGAACTGGAATGTCGGGCCCTTGAATGACACAGCGGGCCGAGGCCCGGTGTCAGGGCATCTTCGACCCGCGTCGACGCAGCTGGTGGCCTGCACCAGCCCAACACGATCGTGTGACGATCGGATCAGGCCATCAGAAGGCCCCTGCAGCAGCCCGACGTGGGCCACAGGACGGACAGCGCACGACCGACGCTGGCCACGGGTTGGAGTGCATCACTCCACATGGGAAACGAGTTGTCGGGTCGTCGACATCAGAATCTGGTTCCAGACGGGTGGGCCCTCATGGCCACACTCGAACGGAGCAGGGTATCCGCCCCGAAAGTTGTTGGCAACCGATCCGGGGGGGTATGCCGTACACTGCAACGTCGTCCTCGCTCAAGGAAAACCGCGTTGTCAGCCCTTTCAGCCCTTCTCATCGCCCTGCCGGCCACATTGCCCTTTGGCAATCCATTCGCGCCGCCGCAGCCCACGCAGCCCGAACCGCCGGTCTACATGGATTCGCGAGACCAGGTGGATGTCAGCGTGGTCGCCCAACGGGCCCAAGTCACCCCAGGCCAGGACACCGCCATCGCGGTGATCTTCGACCACCAGCCCGGCTGGCATATCCATACGCACGCACCAGTGGTCCCGCCGGAGCTGGGCTCCCCCAGCGACTACGTGGCCACCGACATTGTCATTGATGCCCCTGAGAACGGCTCGCTGATCGCCCGCACCAAGTGGATTCAGTGGCCTGAGGCCCACGATGTGGAAGTGGCCTTCGGCGGCACGCCGGTGCTCTACGGGGTGTACGAGGGCAAAGCTGTGGCCTTCGTGCCCGTGCATGTGGCCGCCGACGCCCCGCTTGGGTCGGCCACACTCAGCGTCCACCCTGTGTTTCAGGCGTGCGACGACATCATGTGCATGGCCCCCACGCCCCGGCCTCCAGCACCAGGCGCCGAGCCCTCGAAGCGGTGGCTGCAGAGCGCGATCGATGTGACATTCGACATCGTCACGCCCGAGACACTGGCGAATATCAATGGTTCTGAAACTGAACCGCCCGTGTTCAGCGGCTTCGATACGAGCGTGTATTCACGCATCGCCTCGGGAGAAGCCCCCGCTGAGGAACCCGTGGTGTTCAACGCCTTCGGATGGGAGTTCAGTGTGGATGCCAGCGGCCTGGGCTTTCTCATGCTGCTGGTGATCGCTGCATTCGGCGGCTTCTTGCTGAATCTCACGCCCTGCGTGTTGCCGGTGATTCCCATCAAGATCATGGCACTGTCCGCGGGATCGCACTCCAGACAACGCACGGTTGCACTGGGTATCGCCATGGCCGTCGGCGTGACGGCCTTCTGGATGGCCATCGGGCTCGCCATCACCCTCCTCAGTGGCTTTACTGCCAGCAACCAACTGTTCCAGTACCCCGCATTCTCCGTGGGTGTGGGTGTGATCATTGCCGCCATGGCGGTTGGCATGTGCGGGCTGTTCACGCTCAAGCTGCCTGACGCCGTGTACATGGTGAGTCCCAAGCACGACACTCTGACGGGCTCATTCCTCTTCGGCATCATGACGGCGGTGCTCAGCACGCCGTGTACGGCACCGTTCATGGGCGCAGCGATGGCATGGGCTGCAACGGTCGAGTCGAACACCGTCACATTGGTCACGTTCGCCGCCATCGGTGTGGGCATGGCATTGCCGTATCTCGTACTGGCGATGTTCCCGCATCTCACGGACCGCATGCCCAAAGCGGGACCGGCCAGTGAGTTGATCAAACAGTTCCTCGGTGGACTCATGCTCGCTGCTGCGGCGTTCTTCATCGGCGTGGGCCTCAGTGGCATGCTGGCAGAGCCGCCGGAACCACCAAGCCGCATGTACTTCTGGTTCGTGGCGGCTGTGGTGGTCGCCTCCGCCCTGTGGCTGGGCTACCGCGCCTGGATGCTCAGCCCAAAGCGTGAAGACGGCACTCGACCACCGGCAGGCAAATGGCAGGTCATCGGCACAGTGTTGTCCGTGCTCCTGTGCGCCACGGCTGTGTTTGGCGCCAATCACCTCACGGACAAGGGCCCCATCGACTGGGTGTACTACCAACCTGACCGCTTCGAGACGGCGCTGGACGAGGGCAACGTGGTGGTGCTGGAATTCACTGCCGAGTGGTGCTTGAACTGCAAGGCACTCGAGAAGACCGTGCTGGCCAGCCCCGAAGTCGCCGCAACCCTTGGCGCAGCGGGCGTGGTGCCGATGAAGGTGGATCTCACCGGCAACAACGCAGAAGGCAACGCCATGCTGCATGACATGGGCCGCCATCAGATTCCGTTGCTGGTGATCTTCGCCCCGGATGGCAGCGAGATCTTCAAGGGTGACTTCTACACCGTGCAGCAGGTGGTCGACAGTGTGAAGAAGGCCAAGGCCTCTTGATCAGGTCAGCCCTCGCCGCTGGGTACGAAGCCCGCGGGATCCACCACGCCACCGTCTTGATTCAGCAGTAGCTGCACGGCCTGCGACGGATCGTCTGCGACGGCGTACAGACTGTGAATGCTGTCACGAATCAGCTGTCGTTGCGTGAGGTCATTGAGCATGTCGATCAGGCTCGTGAGTGCACCGTCGATGTTCACCAGCACGATGGGCGTGCCGTGATCACCGAGCTGCCGGGCAACCAGTGCTTCGAAGAATTCTTCCATCGTGCCCAGGCCGCCAGGCAACACAAGTAGCCCATCGGCGAGATCCAACAGTTTGCGGCGACGCTGCTGCATGGTGTCCACCACGTCCAGCACGTCGCACCCATCCCATGCCTGCTCCATGGCCACAAGCTTGTGCGTGATCACCCCGTGCACATGGCCACCGGCCTGCTTGGTACCGGTGGCACAGGCCCCCATCAGGCCGATGGATCCGCCGCCGTAGACAAGCTCCAAGTCATGCTCTGCCAGTTGCTTGCCGATCGCTTCGGCAGCGTCGTACCACGACTGTGGCAGGCGAGTGGATGAGGCACAATACACGGTGACCCGTTTCATGTTCTGCACCCTACCCGGTCATACTGTGCGCATGACGAGCGACGTCGTAGGACTGATTGCCGGCGAAGGCCAGCTGCCCGTGCTTGTGGCCAGAGGCATGCGAGCCCAGGGGCACCGCGTGGCCTGCGTGGCCTTTCGTGGGCACGCCCACCCTGCGCTTCGAGACCTGTGTGACTGGTTCACGGAAGTGTCGCTGTACCGTCCTGGCTCATGGAGCAGACGACTTCGCAAATGCGGCGCCGAGCAGGCCGTGATGGTGGGCCGCGTGGACAAGACCCGCATGCACGATCGCTTTCGTGCCTTTCGGGATGTGCCCGACTGGGCGGGGCTGCGCCTGTGGTATCGTCGGCTTCGCCATGACCGACGGTCTCCGGCGGTGCTCGCAGCCGTTGCGGATGAAATGGAACACGGTGGCATCACGCTGATGGACTCAACCACGCACATTTCGGAACACATGGCGTCGGTGGGCCAGTTGGGCGCCGTCGCTGCCACGGCTGGACAACAGCAGGACATCGCACTGGGCTGGTCCCTCGTGCAGCAGTCGGCCAATCTGGGCATCGGACAATCCATGGCGATCCGCGACGGTGATGTGATCGCAGTGGAAGCAGCCGAAGGCACTGCCGCGATGATCAAGCGGGCTGGTGAGTTGTGCCGCATGTCGGGATGGACACTGCTCAAGAACTCGTCCGCCAATCACGATCGTCGCGCCGATGTGCCCACCGTGGGTGTGGAGACCATCGAACAGCTCGCTGCCGCAGGCGCCGGTGTGCTGGCCGTGGGCGCGGGCAGCGTGATTCTGCTCGATCGCGACGCCGTGATCGCCGCCGCCGACGCCAAGGGCATTTCGGTCATCGGCCTCGAAGTATGACTGAGCCCAAGCGGTTCGTCTCACGAGCAGGCGACAAACTCGACCACGCCCTCACCGAATTCTCCGTCGATGTGACCGGGCTGCGGTGCGCCGACCTGGGCTGCAATGTGGGTGGATTCACGGATGTGCTGTTGCACCGCGGCGCTGCAAGTGTGATCGCCGTGGACACCGGCTACGGCACGCTGGCGTGGTCACTTCGAAGTGACGACCGAGTGGATGTCCACGAACGCACCAATGCCCTGCATGCCGACCCTCCGGAAGGCGGGGTTGATCTGGTCGTGGTCGATCTGGGGTGGACCCCGCAGCGCAAGGCACTTCCGGCCGCGGTGCAGTGGCTCGCCCCGGGCGGCTCCATCATCACCTTGGTCAAGCCGCACTACGAAGTGGGCGGTGATGAGAAGAAAACCATGCTCAAAAACGGGGTTCTGAGCGACGACGATGCGGCCACGATTGTCGACGCCACGGTGGCATCGATGGCGGATCTGGGGCTGTCGATTCTTGGCCGAACGTGGTCGCCGATTCGGGGCTCCAAGAGCAGCCGAAAAGGTCGTTCCGGGAACCGTGAAGCACTCCTCCATGTGCGTCCAGATGGGGCCTGAACGGGTACAATGACGCAGTGCATCGCCGTGCATCGCATGGCCCACGCACAGTGCATTCATGAGTGACGAAACACAACACATCGGCGACGACGACACTCCCTCCAACCTCGGCATGGTTGTCGAGCAGGAGATCGAACAAGAGCTCCACGAGAGCTACTTGACCTATGCCATGTCCACCATCACGGACCGAGCCCTGCCCGATGTCCGCGATGGGTTGAAGCCGTCACAACGCCGCATTCTCGTGGCGATGCACGATCTGAACCTGCAGCCGGGCCGCAAACACCGCAAGTGCGCCAAGATCGCCGGCGACACCTCGGGTAACTACCACCCGCACGGTGAATCCGTGATCTATCCCACGCTGGTGAACCTCGGTCAGGATTGGAAGATGCGTCTGCCTCTGGTGGACAAACAGGGCAACTTCGGTTCGATCGACGGCGACCCGCCGGCGGCCATGCGATACACCGAAGCTCGCTTCTCGTCCGCAGCCACCGAGATGCTCGCGGATATCAAGTTCGACACCGTCGACTTCCGCCCCAACTACGACGAAACACGCGCCGAGCCCACCGTGCTTCCGGCCCGTCTGCCCAACCTGCTGGTCAACGGCTCCAACGGCATCGCCGTGGGCATGGCCTGCTCGATGCCGCCGCACAACGTAAACGAAGTGTGCGACGCCATCGTGAAGGTGATCGACGAACCAGGCACCGATCTCGCCGCCCTGCTGCAGATCATCCCCGGCCCTGACTTCCCCACCGGCGGCACGATCGTCGGTCGCAGTGGTATCGCCCGTGCCTATGCCTCTGGCCGTGGTCGCGTGATCGTCCGTGGCGAAGTGGAGCAGGAAACAATCAGTGGCCGCGAGTGCCTCGTGATCACCGAGATCCCCTATCAGGTGGTGCAGAACAACCTGATCGAGAAGATCGTCGACGCCGTCA
Source organism: Phycisphaerales bacterium (assembly GCA_022446965.1). Lineage (GTDB taxonomy): Bacteria > Planctomycetota > Phycisphaerae > Phycisphaerales > SM1A02 > JABAAC01. The sequence goes on along the minus strand of JAKVBV010000004.1, from coordinate 15,518 downwards.
AGGCCGGCCGCCTCGAGGGAATCTCCGACGTCAAGAACTTCTCGGGCAAGAAGCACCGCACCCGGATCGTGGTGCAGCTCAAGCGAGGCGCCGATCCGGATGTCGTTGAACGGCAGCTGTATCGGTTCACCCCGCTGCAGAGCACGGTGTCAATCATCAACATCGCTCTGGACAAGGGCCGCCCGCGCACGATGGGCCTGCGGCAATTGATCGACCGCTTCGTCGATCACCGCATCGACGTCATCCGCCGCCGCACAGAGCACCTGCTGCGTGAAGCCCGCAAGTCGGCCCACCGTCTTGAAGGTCTCATCCTCGCGGTGTGCGACATCGATGATGTGATCGCACTGATCCGCGGCTCACGCACACGCGATGAAGCCATCGGCAAGTTGATGGAACGCCGATTCCAGATCGCCGGCGATCACCCCCACGCGGCCACGATCCCCACTCGACTGATGGAAGCCGCCAGCGGAGAGGGCGTGGCCCTTACCCGTGTGCAGGCCGAGGCCATCGGCGCCCTCCGGTTGATCCAGTTGGTAGGCCTCGAGATTGAGAAACTCGTCGAGGAATACCGCGGCTACGTGGAGCAAATCGCTGAGTACGAGTCGATCCTGGCCGACCCCGAGCGCGTGCTTTCGCTGATCCGCGAAGACTGCCTCACACTCAAAGAGAAGTTCGGCAGCGAACGACAGACCGCCATTGTTGAAGACGAAGAAGGCGGCGACGACATGGGCGATCTGATCGCCGAGCACCGTGTGGTCGTCACCGTGTCGCACGAGGGCTACGTGAAGCGGCTGCCCTTGAACACCTACCGCACGCAAGGCCGCGGTGGCGTGGGTGTGCGTGGCGCCGCCAAGAGCGAAGACGACTTCACCGAGCATGTGATCTCATGCTCGTCACACGACGACCTGCTGTGCTTCACAGACCAAGGTCGCGTGTTCCGCATCAAAGTCTGGCAACTGCCCGAAGGTGGCCGCACCGGCAAGGGCCGCGCCATCATCAACGTGCTGCGGTTAAAAGACGACGAGTCGACCATGGCCTTCCTGGCCATCCCAGACTTCGAACGAGGCGAGGACTTCCTCTTCTTCGCCACTCGCCGCGGCAAGGTGAAGCGCACCGCATTGAAGGACTACCGCAACGTGAATGTCGCGGGCATCAATGCGATCAACCTGAACGACGGTGACGGGCTCGTCGGCGTCATCAAGACCTCCGGTGATCACGACGTGCTCCTGGCCACGGCCAACGGCATGTCGATCCGCTTCAACGAGAACGACGCCCGTGTCATGGGCCGCTCCGCCGCGGGCGTGAAGGGCATCGACCTCGCCGGCGACGACGAAGTGGTCGGCTTCGTGCGAGCCGAAGAGGGCCTCGATCTCCTGACCGTCACCGAGAATGGCTACGGCAAGCGCACCGACATGGGCGAGTATCTCGTCCGTAGTGAAGACGGCTCCACCCGACCGCAGTCACGCGGCGGCAAGGGACGCCGTGACATTCGCACCGACGGCCGCAACGGCCGCGTGGTGACCATCCGCCGCGCTGATGATGGCTACGGCCTGGTGCTTGCGAGCGAATCGGGCATGGTGGTTCGCATCCCGCTGGATTCGGTGAGCCGCATCGGCCGCAATACCATGGGCGTGCGGCTGGTGAAACTTCGAGAAGGTGATCGGCTCGTCGCCGCCGCCATCACGGAGCATTCCGATGCCGCAGATCCCGAGGAAGGCTGATCATCCATGCCACTGAATCAATGGTCCGACACGATCACGATTGCTGAACTCAGCAATGAGCCGTTGTTTTCCGAAGACATGGAATCACTGGCCAACCGGATCGACCTGATTCGTCGCGAAGGTGACGAAGGCGTGCCAAATGTGATCGTTGACCTGTCACAAGTGCAGTCGGTCAACTCCTCAAACCTGGGTGCCCTCCTGCGAACCCGCAAGACTCTGCTCAACGCTGGCCGTCGACTCATGCTGTGTCGCGTCAGCGATGGCGTGTGGACCGCGATGATCGCCACGGGCCTTGATCGAGTCTTCGAGTTCACGGAAGACACCACCACGGCACTCGCCACGTTGCAGCTGGATCTCTGATCCGATCGGGGTTCGGCTCTGGTGCGGTTGAACCGGTCGTTGTTGAGCCCGAATTCGCAGCAACAGGCGATTGTTATGGCTCCACGTGTGCAGCGTGATGAGGGAACTTGCGGGGTTGAAGAATTCGTCATTAGGATGCAAATGCTGTTCGTATTCGGTCTCGCGCTTGTCCAAGACCTCTTCGCCTGTTCAACAAGGAGCATTGCATTGCGCAACATTCACCACATCGGCTTGATCCTGTTTCTCTCCGCGATGCTCATGGGCTGTAGTGGTGGAGATGACAGCGGAGGAATCACAGATACCAACCTCCAGGGGAAGTGGGTTATCACGGAATCCATGGGCGCTGCCTCTGTCTCCGATCGTAACTGGATGGAGTTCAATCCCGGCGGCGAACTGGTTCAGGCCTCGATGGGCACTCAATCGAATGGCACTTGGACGCTCACGGGCGACGAGCTGACGACAGTCACCTTGGCCGATCCGAACGACCCGGATGACTTCGACATGACCTTGAGCTACACCATCAATTCTCTTGACGGCAACCGCATGGTGATGAGCATGGGCGGTGCGGAGATGGTCTTGGAGCGTCGCTGAGCAAATGGACCGACACCGTCGCTGCGCTCAGTAGAAAATCGCTGACCAACCGCGAAAGCCTACTTCGTCGCGATGGCGTATGGGGTGCCATGATCGCCACGGGTCTTGACCGAGTGTTTGAGTTCACGGAAGACACCACCCCGGCGCTAGCCGCACTGCAACTGGATCTCTGATCCACTCACGTATCCAAACACACCCACAACAGGAGGGTCGACCATGATGAAGGTCAGACGGGACGATTTCGATGTTCGCATCGAAATGATGCCGTTGATCGATGTCATCTTTCTGATCCTCACGTTCTTCCTCTATGCCATGGTGCTGATGGTTCGGGTGGACATGGTGCCTGTGCCGCTCGAGCACTACGCCTCAGGCGAGCCGGCCGAACCTGCCCCGGCGGCGGCCGTGGTGCTGCGAACCAACGGCACCATCCATGTGGGCAAGACAGAAGTCTCGCTGGCTGATCTGCAGCACCATTTGCAAGGCCTGCTTGACGACGCGCCTGACACCACCATCTATCTCGTGCTGGAAGACGGACAAGGCACGGTGGACCGTGGTCCCATGCTCACCGCAGTCTGGGACCGATTGCGCCGCGCAGACATCGACATCAGACTTGTCGGTCGCCCGGAAGACACCGCGCCGTGAGTACATCTGATCGAAACAGGCTGGTCGCGTCGATGTGTGGTTCGGTACTGCTCAACGCACTTCTGCTGTTGCCCGGCATGGCCGTGTTGTTGACGACAACGCCCAGCCTCGCCCGCGATGTGGATGCTGCGCACGATTCACAGTTGCAATCTGACACACCCCCACCTATTGAGTTGGGTATCGATGATTCGACCGCCGCCACACTCACGTGGATTGGCCACGACGAGTTCATGGAGCACCTTGCTGACCGCGCCCAATTCGAGCAGGCGATGTTGCAGACAACGCAAGGGGACCATGCCGCGGGCATCAACGCACCACCGCCGAACACACCAGCGGCCCCAATCGTGCCCCCAATACCTGATCCTGCCCCGGCTGTCGAACTGCCCTCCGGCGGCGACGCCACCACGGCCGTCACCGAGACGCTGACACCGGAGCCGACACCAGACTCCGCACCCACACCAGACCCTGCGCCGGACTCCACACCAACGCAGACACCTGAACCGACGCCAGAACCTGAACCTGAGCCTGAGCCACCATCGCCACCTGTTCCCACGACCTCTGAACCGGATCCAACGCTGCCTCCAGGCCCCAAAGGGCGCATCGATGCCCCCCTGCGATTGCACGGTACGGATCGTGATGCAGACGCCGCATCGGTCCTCAAGGTCACGCCCCGTGAGATGAACCTCGGCAAGCCGCTCGCGCATGAGGGCGTGAAGCTGCTTCCAGTGGCGCCTGATTGGACGGCACTGCAGAGTGTCACGCGGCGTGGTCGCTACCACGTGTACGTGCGGTTGGTGTTCGACGACTCGAGCCGCGGGGACAACGGCCGTCTCAAGCCCGCCCGCACGTTCATTGGCAGCATTCCCACCAGCGGTCCAGACCGCGGTGACGTGGTCTGGTCGGATGTGGTCGACACCATGGGCACCATGGAGAAGATCGTGAAGCGATCATTGCACTCATGGCAGGCCGAAGGTGATGCCATCGACGCCATCACTCCGGCCACTCCAGTGATCATCAACATACAAGTGCAGATCGACGTGCGGTGATCAAGGCAGCGCGTCGCGCCAGACACTCAGCCGATCACGATCGGTCATGATCCAATCGAGCGGAGTCACCGTGACGCACTTGTCGCGCAATGTGCCGATGTCACCGTCGCCAGGTGCCGTCTTGAATGGCAGGCCATCGCCCACAATCCAGTAGTACGAGCGACCATCCGGTGCCTTCCGGAGCTCATGGCCTTCGTCCAGCGGTGTGGGGCACATCTCCACCACCCGCACTGGCGGCATTGGGACATCGGCCGAGGGCGTTCTCGGCACGTTCACATTCACCACTTCACGTGCACTCATCGTGCGAGCTGCCAACAGGCGGTCGATCACGACGCGAGCGATCTGCGCCGCCCGCACCATGTCGTTCTTCCCCTCTGGCGAGAAATCCATGTGCAGACTGGTGGCGATCGACGGCACGCCAAGAAACGCCGACTCCACTGCTGCGGCCACCGTGCCCGAGTAGAGAATGTTGATGCCTACATTGGCACCTGAGTTCAGCCCGCTGATGGTGAGATCCGGCCTGCTGCCATCACCAAACTTCCCCGGCCAGAGCGTCTGCAGTGCGAGTTTCACGCAGTCTGCGGGCCGCCCATCAACCGCCATCCCTGGAACACCCGGACGAAACTCGACCTCTTCCACCATCAACGGTTCAGTGAACGTGATGCCATGCCCCGTGGCACTCTGCACGGTGAGTGGCGCCACCGTGAATACCTCACCCAGATCGGCGATGGCATCGTGCATTGCTGCGAGGCCAGGTGCGTGGATGCCGTCATCATTGGTCAGCAGAATCTTCATCGTGGCTCCAGCACATATTCACGGCCGCCCCACTTCACAGGTGCGCCGGTCAACAGAAGGCGTCTTGCACGGCGCATCGCCCGGCCCACTTCAAAACAGCCAAAGGGAAACAGCACCGTGCACCACAGCGGCTGACGGGATATGTGATACACACACGCCAGCGCCACCAGCTGCAGCACCAGGGCCACGACGCCGGCCACCCAGACTGCAGGCATGGCCAACGCCAACCCACTCCAGATCGCACCAGCCATGGCCACCGGCGGCCCGGCACCGAGCACTTCCTGCCGCACCGCGTACTGCCCCAGCTTGCGCACACGACGCTGGGCACCTTCAAGAAAAATCCGTGTCCACCCTCGACGGAACGCCTGCCAGTCGCCGTACATCGACACCGTCAACAGGCCCTGGGCCTTGAGCGTACGCACTCGACCGCCTGCGGCGTCGATCACGCGGCCAAAGGCCAGGTCTTCCAGTAGTGCATCGTGTACAGCCACATGACCGCCCACCTTGCGATACCACTCACGACGGAACAGCATGCACTGCCCATTGGCGAATGGGCGGTTGCGGTGATCTCGATTCACCCGATCGAGTGGGTACATCTGCATCAGGGCCATGCCCGCCACCGGTTGTGAGACACGCTCGAACCACGACGAGCAGTCGAGGTCCGGCAGCAATGACAACAGGGCCACGTCACGGTCCTCACCGGTCGCCACCAGCGCCCGCACCAGATCGGGGTGGGCACTCGTGTCGGCGTCGAGAAACAACAGCCACTCCCCGTCGGCTTGCTCGGCACCATGCCGCAGTGCGTTGCACTTGCCCGCCCAGTCCGGTGGACACGACTCCAACCGCACGATGCTGAGCCGGTCGTCCTGCTCAGCGCGTGATCGCACGATCGACTCGCTCGCATCAGTGCATCGATCCAAGGCCACGACAACATTCAACGCCGGCCATGTTTGGGCCAACACACCATCAATGCACTTGGCCAGCACCCGCTCTTCGTTGTGGGCCGGAATCACGATGGTCACCTGCTGTATGGTGTCCACCTCGAGATCCAGACCCCTACGCAACGACAGCCCCGTGGCGTGCATCCGCCCGATCCGTGCGATTACCGCCAGCCACCAGAAGGCGACGAGGCTGCACAGGCCGAACATGGTCCAAGCGAGGTACTCCATGAGGGGCGAAGTGTACGTCGTGGTCACCTACACTCGACGACATGACCCCCGAGGAGCATTCGCCGCTGGTTTTTGACCGTCAGGGCATCCGCGCGGTCGATGCGATGGCCATCGCCGAGGGCATTTCCGGGCTCACCCTGATGGAACGCGCTGCCCAGGGGGCCGCCGAGAAGGCCATGGCCATGACCGAGGCCGGTGCGTCCATCTGCATCGTGTGCGGCACGGGCAACAACGGTGGCGACGGCTGGGCCGTGGCTCGACTGCTGCACGAACACGACCGTGCCGTGTGCGTGGTAGCCCACGCCTTGCCCAGTGCTGACACGGATGCCTATGCCAATGCTCAACGCACCACGGAACTGGGCATCGACGTGCGTGCAGGTGGGCCGCTGCCCCCTGCCGACCTGCTGATCGACGGCCTGCTGGGCACGGGGTTCACCGGCACGCTGCACGATGCCGGCCGGATGCGGGTTGAAGCCATCAACGTCCATGCCGCACCCGTGCTGGCACTGGATCTGCCCTCTGGTCTCGACGCCGACACAGGCCTGCCCGCACCAGTGGCGGTGTACGCGACGCACACCGTCACCTTCGGGGGCATGAAGCTTGGCTTGAGCCTCGACCACGCCTCGACATGGACCGGCCCCGTGGATGTGATCGACCTTGGCGTACCTCGTGCGGTGCTGCACCAGTGTGCTCTGCCGTCAAGCAATCTGGGCGGGTCGTAGAATCCCTCTGCCCGAGCACCCATGTACCAACTGCAACTCACCCGCCGATACCTCACCTCGCGATTGACGCCTTTGTTGGCGGTCGCGGCCGTGGCGTTGTGTGTGGCGTTGGTCATCGTGGTGGTGTCGGTGATGACCGGCTTCCTCAACATGGTGCTGGCCAGTGGACGCACGCTGATGGGTGATGTCGTGATCTCCAATCCGGTGCGAGGCTTCCCCCATTACGACCTGCTCATCGAAACGCTGGAAGGCGATGACCGCGTGCTCGCCGCGACACCGGTTATCGACACCTTCGGCTCTGTCCGCATGCCCTATCCCGACGGCGATTCCAAGGACAGCGCCAACGTGCAGATTTGGGGCATCGAGCCGGAGAGTTTCAGCGCTGTCACGGGCTACAGCGACACGCTGCACTGGGACAGCCTGCCCGAGTCGGCCGCACCGCACGTGCTCCGTGACGCACTGAGCACCGCTGGCCCGGAGGTGGCCAACGCACTCGACGACGAGTCGAAGGTCAGGCTGCTTCGAGCGACTGCCGCTGAGGAGACCAACGACAAATCAGACGACGAACTGATGACCTTCGTTGCCGCCACGCAGCATGATGGCTGGGAGATTCGCATGCGGATCGTGGCCCTCGATGGCCCCGATGCACTCAAGGCCGCCGTCAACCCGGAGGCCTGGCAGCTGATCGTGGAAGCCGACCCTCGACTGGGCAGCGCGGCGCAGGTGCAGCGTGAGGGTCTGACCCTCACCCGCGATGGACGGGCTGCCATGGTGATGGGGCTGCATGTGTCCAAGGCCAATGATCGCGGCCCCGACGGTGAAACCGTGATCGCTCGCGATGGGTGGTGGTGGATGCCCCGCTTCGACGTAACGGTGTCGATGTTGCCCATCGCCGCCCGCGGCGGTTTCCTCGAACCGGAGAACATCTCGCTTCCAGTCGTCAACGAGTTTCAGTCCGGCGTGTATCTGGTGGACCAGACACGCGTGTTGATGCCTCTGGATGTGGTGCAGTCGCTCACTCACCTTGACGAAGCCGACCGTGTGGATCCCGACGACCCCCTCACGGTGATCGGTACAGATCCTGCGCGAGTGACCATGGTGCTCGTGCGGGGTGTCGAGGGCGTCACACCAACAGAGTTGCGGGAGATCACGCGCGAGTTGTGGCGACGCTTCGAACACGCCGCTGCCGCGTTGGAGGGCGGCACCGACGTCCCCATACTTGATCTGTCGCCAGGACTCGGCATCAAGACCTGGGAACAGCAGAACGCGTCGTTCATCGGCCCGGTGGAGAAAGAGCGCGAAATGATGCGCACCCTCTTTTCCATCATCTACCTGGTGTGCGGCGCGCTGATCGTGGCCATCTTCTGGGCGATCGTCTATGAGAAGACACGTGACATCGGCATTCTGCGCAGTGTTGGTGCGCCACGATCGGGCATCGTGACCATCTTCCTGCTGTACGGGCTCGTCGTGGGCGTGCTGGGGTCATTCACCGGACTCGTACTGGGGTGGGGCATCACCTCCAACGTGAACGTGATTCACGATGCCCTCGCCGCGCCGCCACAATGGCCGGGTTTCGCGTGCATCGCAGCGGGCATCGGGTTGCTGGCACTTGGCGTTCGCATCGGCCGAGGCCGCCGATTGCTACCCGTCCTGCTTGGCGTGTATGCATTCGTGGCCTGTGCCGCAGCGGGTGGCGGACTGCTCATGTTGCATGCCGCTGGTGGCATTCAGATTTGGGACCCATCGGTGTACTACTTCGACACCGTGCCCAACACGGTGGACTGGAATGCGGCACTGCTGACGGCACTCGCCGCTGTGGTCGTGTCGGTGGTCGCCGCCTCGATTCCCGCCGCCCATGCTGCGGACATCGATCCTGTGAGGGCGCTGCGCTATGAGTGACACGATCCTGCTGCAGGCCCAAGGGCTGGCCAAGACATATCACCTTGATCGCGTCGACGTGCCCGTGTTGGACGACTGCTCCCTCAGCGTGGACAAGGGCGAATGGCTCGCCATTCTGGGCGCCAGTGGCTCGGGTAAGAGCACCTTGCTCCATCTGCTCGGCGGGCTGGATACAGCTGACACCGGATCGATCCAGATCGGTGAGACGTCATTTGGCGGCGCGCCACCATCCGTTCTCGACCGCATCCGCGCATCGCGGGTGGGCTTCGTCTTCCAGCTGTACCACCTGCTTCCGGAACTCACCGTGCTGGAAAATGCCATGCTGCCGGCCACGGTGCCTAGCGGCGTAGGCGCCGTGTCGGGCCGGTCTCGTGCCATCGAACTACTCGAACGATTCGGGCTGCAAGACCGTCTCCACCACCGGCCTCGAGAATTGTCCGGTGGCGAGCGTCAACGCACGGCGCTGGCCCGGGCCTTGGTGAACGACCCAGATGTGCTGCTCGCCGATGAGCCCACCGGGAATCTCGACGCCAAGACCGGCGAGGCCATCCTCGATGTCCTAGCCGATCTGCACCGCGACGGCCTCACCATGGTGATCGTCACCCACGATCACGCCATCGCTAGGCGGGCCGATCGGGTGCTCACACTGCACGGACGCCGACTGCAAGAGGTCCCAGAACTCTCCTGAATGTGTCAAAAAGGCAGGTTTCGGACCACACATCTGGCTGCTGACAGGCGTACATGCCCATGCAGGGCCTCAGGTTGCGAGAACCTTGGGCTGTCGACCGAAATAGACTGCACCATTGGCGGCATTGTCCCGATGTACGTCACGGGACAGTCCCACAGGATTTGGAGATCAGGCAATGTTCGAACGTCTCACGGACCGCGCACGCAAAGTCATGGCCCTGGCCAATCAGGAAGCCCAGCGGTTCAATCATGAGTACATCGGTACTGAGCACATCCTGCTCGGTCTGGTCAAGGAAGGCTCGGGCGTCGGTGCGAACGTTCTGAAGAACCTCGACATCGACCTCCGCAAGGTGCGTCTGGAAGTTGAGAAGCTCGTCAAGAGCGGTCCTGAGATGGTGACCATGGGCAAGCTGCCCCAGACGCCTCGCGCCAAGAAGGTGCTTGAGTACGCCATCGAGGAAGCACGCAATCTCAACCACAACTACGTGGGCACTGAGCACCTGCTGCTCGGCCTGCTTCGTGAGCAGGACGGTGTGGCCGCTCAAGTGCTCATGAATCTCGGCGTGAAGCTCGAGGAAGTCCGCGAAGAGGTGCTCAACCTGTTGGGCGCCGGTGTCGAAGGCGAAGAGATGGAAGAACTGGACGAAGGCATGGAGCCTGAAGCCCAGTCCAGCCCGTCCCCCCGCCGTGGCAAGAGCAAGACGCCTGCACTGGATTCTTTCGGTCGCGATCTCACCGAGCTCGCTCGCAACAAGGATCTCGATCCGGTCATCGGCCGCGCCGGTGAAATCGAACGGCTGGTGCAGATCCTCTGCCGCCGCACAAAGAACAACCCAGTGCTGTTGGGTGAAGCCGGCGTGGGCAAGACCGCCATCGTCGAAGGCCTCGCGCAACAGATCATCGACAAGGAAGTGCCCGACCTGCTGCATGAGCGGCGTGTGGTCGTGCTCGACCTGGCCATGATGGTCGCCGGCACCAAGTATCGCGGCCAGTTCGAAGAACGCATCAAGGCTGTGATGAACGAAGTGCGTCGGGCTGGCAACGTGATCCTGTTCATCGACGAACTGCACACGCTCGTCGGTGCTGGTGGCGCCGAGGGTGCCATCGACGCATCCAACGTGCTCAAGCCTGCCCTGTCACGTGGCGAAATTCAATGCATCGGTGCCACCACGTTCGACGAGTACCGCAAGTACATCGAGAAGGATGCGGCCCTTGAGCGACGCTTCCAGAGCGTGGCCGTCGAGCCCCCGTCCGCCTCGCAGACCGTGGAGATCCTCAAGGGACTTCGGGTCAAGTACGAAGAGCATCACCGTGTGACGATCACCGACGGCGCTCTCGAAGCAGCCGTGGAAATGTCCACTCGCTACATGCCCTCTCGCGTGCAACCCGACAAGTCGCTCGACGTGATCGACGAAGCCGGTGCCAGCGTGCGTCTGTCATCGATGAGCAAGCCGCCAGATCTCACCGAGATCGAGTCGCAGATCGAACGGCTCAACGTCGACAAGGAAGACGCCGTCAAGAGCGCCGACTACGAGAAGGCTGCCAACCTCCGCGATCAAGCTGAGAAGCTGCGTGCCGAGAAGGACCGCATCAAGGAAGAGTGGCGTGACAGCATGGCGCAGTCCGCCGGCACGGTGGATGAAGACACGATCGCCGAGGTCGTATCCAAGATCACCGGCGTGCCGCTGACCCGTCTGGAAGAAAGCGAATCCGCACGTCTGCTGCAGCTCGAAGACGAACTGCACAAGACCGTGGTCAGCCAGGCGGATGCCGTCACGCAGGTCTCCCGTGCCATTCGCAAGGCGCGGAGTGGCCTGAAAGATCCCAACCGCCCCATGGGCTGCTTCCTCTTTGTCGGGCCGTCCGGCGTGGGCAAGACGCTGTTGGCCAAGGCCCTCAGTGAGTTCATGTTCGGCGATGCTGACGCGCTCGTGTATCTGGACATGTCCGAGTACATGGAGAAGCACACCGTGTCACGGCTCGTCGGCGCGCCTCCCGGCTACGTCGGCTACGAAGAAGGCGGCCAGCTCACGGAGAAGATCCGTCGCCGCCCCTACTCCGTCGTCCTGCTGGACGAAGTGGAAAAAGGACACCCCGATGTCTTCAACATGCTCCTGCAGATCATGGAGGAAGGACGCCTCACCGACTCGTTCGGCCGCAAGGTGGACTTCAAGAACTGCATCGTGATCATGACGTCGAACATCGGCGCCGACCTCATCAAGGGCGGCAGCAACTTCGGCTTCGGCAAGCGTGCCGAGGTGCAGGACTACGAGAAGATGCGTTCGGCGCTGATGGGCCAGGTGGAGAAGTTCTTCCGCCCCGAGTTCATCAACCGTCTGGACGACACAATCGTGTTCCGCCCCCTCACCAAGGACGACCTCTACGGCATCATCGACAACGAGCTCGAGAAGGTGATCGAACGCCTCAAGCTGCGTGGGCTCGACATGGAGCTCGATGCCGCGGCCAAGGACTTCCTCATCGAGAAGGGCTACAACCCCGACTTCGGTGCTCGTCCACTGCGTCGTGCGATCAGCACACACATCGAAGATCCGCTAGCAGAAGCCCTGCTCAGCGGTGAGTACGAGACTGGAACCAAGATCGATGTCACGCACAAGGAAGACGAAGACAACCTGTTCTTCACGCCGTGCGAAACATCATCGGCCAAGGCGGATACGGACGAGTCTTCCGAACAGGAAGAGGAAGCCCCGGCCTGATCCCGCCGGTCATCACGCACTCATGCATGCCCCCGCCCTCGGCGGGGGCATGTTGCGTTCAGGCCTTACGGCGAGACGTATCGAAGATCATGTCGTGCAATCGAAGTGTGCCATCGGCAGCCTGCACGATCACGATGCCCTTGATTGGAAACTCACCCTGCACACGTGGATGCAGCCAGATGCCCATGCGGTGTTCGTCGAGCATCTCCTGCTTCACATCGCCGAACACGTCGCCGGCTTCCATGCGCCGCAGGCACGTCACCAGATCCTTGCGGGCCTGTGTGAGGAATCGCTCAAATGCCGCGCGGCCTTCTTCGCCCCCGGCTGCGTAGTACTCACGCTGGTCCTCGGCGAGCAGTTGCTCCCAGATCAGGTCGTAGTCTTCTTCGACCATGCACTGCCGCAGGTTGCGCACCACGTGCATGGGCAGTGTGCAGTGCAAGACCACGCCGTCTTGTGTTTCTTCCCGCGGCCCCGCCGGAGCCGCCCCGGGGACGTGCTTTCCGTCGGCCCCGATCGTTCCTGTGGCCACGAAGGCCTTGTCGGTGGTGTCATACACCCACCGCACTTCGCGGCCGTCCTCGTCAGTGAAGGAGCTCTCGGTGGCACCCAGTTGCCGCGCCCAGGCCGGCACACGGCGGTACTCGATCGTGCGCTGGGTGCAGCCCACGGTGCAGAGGATCATCAGAATGGTCAGTGCCCTGTGCATCGGTGCATCCTACTGCTCGCCCCTACCATGCCCACCGCATGATGCCGCAGGTCATTCACGCCGACAGCCGTCTGGTGGTCTTCAACAAGCCCACGAGCCTGCTGTCCGTGCCGGGAATCGGCCCGGACAAGGCCGACTGCCTCGTGGCCCGAGCTGACACCGAGTTTCCCGGCATTCGCATCGTGCATCGTCTTGATCGGGATACCAGCGGATTGATCGTGCTGGCTCGTGATGCCCAGGCGCACCGAGATTTGAGCATTCAGTTTCAAGAGCGTGAGGTGGACAAGACCTACGAAGCGCTCGTCCTGGGCGTGCCCGATGCCGACGAAGGCCATATCGATGCCGCCATTCGCAAGGATCTCGACAACCCACCACGGCAGTGCATCGATCCCGTGCAGGGGCGTCCATCGCAGACCTGCTGGCAGGTGATCGGTCGAGATGATGACGCCGGCACCGCCCGCCTCTCGCTTACCCCAACAACTGGACGCAGCCATCAGTTGCGACTGCATCTGCTGCACATCGGCCATCCAATATTGGGTGATGATCTGTACGCCCCCCCGGCCGGACTGGCGCTGGCTGACCGGCTGTGTCTGCATGCCACGATGCTCGGCTTTCGACATCCTGGCACCGGCGAGCATCTGGCCTTTACTTGCCCGGCGCCTTTCTGAGCCGCTGGATCGCTAGGCTGCAGGTTCATGCTCACAGGCACACGACGCGAACAAGGCGAAGCTGTGGCGGTGTCCGCCATGAGCGAGCATCTCGATGGCCGCACGGCCATCGGTGAGGTGGCAGACACGCTGCATGAAGGACTGCGTGGCGAAGCGCCAAATCTCGTGGTGCTGATGGCGTCATTCCATCACGCGCGAGTGCTGCCCGAAGCGGCCACGGCATTACGTCGCACCGTTGGCGCGGCGCATCTTGTGGGCGGCACGGTGGACACCGTGATGGGCGATGCTCGAGCACCGGAAGGCCGGCCAGCCGCGGCCGCCATCGCCCTGAAAGTGCCTGGCATGCAGACGCGGGTGTGGCGATCCACACCACGCCATCCGTTGCCGATTTCCAAACCCCACCTGCTGTCGGATCTGATCGGCATCAATGACGACACCCAAGGCATGCTGGTGCTGGGCGATCCTTACACCACACCGGGCACTCGCATGGTGCCCACGCTGGCGGACTGTGGTCCGAGCCGAATTCAGGTGTTTGGTGGGCTGCTCTCTGGCGCCTCGCAACAGGGCAGCAATTGCGTGCTGCTTGATGACTTGGCGATGACCGAAGGCTGCGTTGGCGTGACACTTGGTGGCATCGATCTCGATGTCATCGCCAGCGAAGGGTGCTCTCCATTCGGCGATCCTCTGGTGGTTACGCAAGCGACAGAAAACGTGGTGCAGGCCCTCGGTGGTCGCAACGCTGCCGAAGCGCTGCAGGACATGGTGCAAGCGGCGCCCGAGCAGGTGCGTGAACTCGCCAAGCGTGGGCTCGTCTTCGGCCAGGCCGTGGATTCCAACAAGAAGCGCTTTGGCCGCGGCGATTTTGATCTTCGCAGTGTCATGGGCGTGGATCCGGAAAAGGGCATCGCCGTGGCGGCCGTACCTAAGGTGGGCCGCACGGTGCAGTTTCATGTGCGGTCCGCCAAGGCGGCCGACGAAGACCTTCGATTGTTGCTTGACGGGCAATCGCTCGATCGTCCGCCGCTTGCTGTGCTGGCGACAAGTTGCCGAGCGCGAGGCACCGCATTCTTCGGCCACCCTGCCCACGACAACGGCGTGCTCCGAGAGCGGCTTGGCAAGCCCCCGCTGGTGGGCTTCCATGCTGTGGGCGGGTTCGGTCCACTGGGTGAGTCATCCACCGTGCATGCCCAGAGCGTGGTGGCCGCGATGCTGCGCCCTCGAGCGTAAACGACTTCTGACACCGGGCTTGAGAGGAAGTACTTGGCCCTCAGCGGCCTCGACTGTATGGTGGATGGACAGTCGCCGTGGTGCGACATCGAGAGAGGAGCCCACCAATGATGATGAAGACGCTTGTTGCACTGTCCACTGCGCTGTCAACCATGGCAATGACGCAGGCCGGCACGGTGATCGTGGATGGCACGGCGGAGGCCACCTATGGCACCGCACTCGCCTATCAGAACACGCAGACCAGCTTCGGCAACAACGCCGATGACGGGCCCGCCTACGCCAACGGCAGCGAACTCGACATCGCACGTGCGGTGGTTGAAGAAGGCATCCTGTACGTCCACCTCGCCGGTTCGCTCGAGAGTAATTGGAACAAGCTTGATGTCTTCATCGATGCCCGCAACGGTGGCCAGGAGCGAATCCTAGGCATCAATCCTGATGTCGATTACGCCGCGTTGCAACGCATGGGCGACGACGGCAGCGGCAATGGGCTGAGATTCGACGAAGGATTCGAGGCCGACTACTAGATCACGGTGAGCTGCGGCGACCTCAAGGGCGGCGGCGGCATTCG
>JAKVBV010000039.1 GCA_022446965.1 Phycisphaerales bacterium | reverse complement strand
GCCGCCACCGCCGCCAGGACCGAAGCCACCGCCGCCGCCTCCGCCGCCTGGGCCAAAGCCACCGCCACCAGAGCCGCCGCCGCCAAAGCCGCCGCCGCCGAGGTCATCGTATTCCTTCTGCACCCGCGTCTTGCGAGCGATCAACGCACGCAATGCATCGAGCGGATCCACTGGACCGGTGGTCTGGTGATCCTCGGGCGATCGCCACAAGCCACTACGCGTGGGCAGGAAGTCTGGCTGCAGCACCTGATGCTGATTGGGCGACTGCCGCAGATCGTCAATCATGCGATCGCGGCTTGTGACGTCTTCAATGCCACCGATGCGGTCTCGGAAGTTGGCCATGTCGGGCAGCAGATCGACCAACGTGGGCTCGGACCAACTGCCGTCTGGCAGTTGCATGCGGCGTTCCACACGCACATCGAGGACGTCGATGCGACCGTCATACCAGTGTTCAGGAATGCGGCCGGCGCCATTGGCCTCGGTTGCCATCTGATCAAGCATCGCCTTGGCATCGAACTTCGCGGCCACCGTGAGCCAGGTCACGTCGTAGGGACCGCCCGCGGCGAACTTGGCCTGCAGGTCGGCATGGGCCGACACCGTTTCGTCTTCCAGCGTGTCGAATGTCTGGTAGACCATGATGTCCGTCGGCGTGGGCACGACAGGCTCCACCAGCATCGTGGCTGTGGTCAAGGCCGTCGCATCACCACCGATCGTGCCTCGGGTCGCATAGGCCAACGTTGGCCCATCGGGCGTACCGACAGGTGTGGCCAACGCGGACTGGAACAGTGCTTCCAGATCAGCGGCGTCGCCCGGATCAAGCGTGTCGGGCACGCCGGGCTTCTTGATCTGTGTATCAAGGCGATCAGCAGCCTCAAGCAGGCGGCCATTGAGATCACCGGGCTGAATGGGATCCTGCCCACGGCTCTCCCAAGCGTTGGGCGAGCCGATGAACTGCATGGCCACGACGCCGACGAAGGCGCAAGCCACAAGACCGAGCACGATGAACTCGGTGTAGCGTTCCCAGAAGGTGATGCGTGTTCCAGCCATGCCTCAGCAGCTCCTCACCGCACGCGGGTGACAATCAATCAATCGAAGTCTCTTCAGTGGTCTCATAGGACCGAGCGGGGAAGCCCAGTTCCGCCAGCACGGTGTCGGGCATGTGCGGGCCGGTCCAGGCTCGCAGCCACAGGGTTTCCACGGTGATGACCAGTCTGGACATGGCACCGGGTCCGTAGAAGTAGCCATCTTGCAGCGCTGCGTAGGCATCCACGGGGGCAATGTCCACGTCGAGCACGGCCATCTTGATGGGTTCGGAGAATGCCCCAAGCACGTCACCGATGCGATCGGTCGCCACGATCAGGTCCAGATCCAGCAGCACCACGTCGTAGAGCTGATTGGAAATGTGACCCGTGATCGACTTGGTGCGGTCTGTTGCACCCGCTTCAGGGGCAGTCGGGCCAGTGGGGCCAGCACCAGGCATGCCGGGCATGCCCGGACCACCACCGCCACCACCAGGACCACGCGGAGGACCACCAGGTCCGCCGCCACCGGGGCCTCGTGGCGGATCGCCACCACCACCGCCGGGACCACGCGGAGGATCACCGCTGCCACCACCACGACCACCACCTCGACCACCGGATCCACTGAAGGACCGGTCACCTGCTTCGGGGGTATCCAGTTCAAGCAGACCGCGAACCGCAACCTGCTGGATGCGCTTGATCGCCGCACCTGGCTCGGGCACATCGGCATTGACCGCATGTACGGCGTCGGCCATGCGCTGCATCGCCCAGTACCGCCACAGCCACTGGGCGATGGTGTCGTGTTCGGGGATGTCGGTGGATGCGAAGCTTGGGGGCGCCAGAGTGTCCAAGGTGAGATACACACCCAATTCACCCGCACGCTCCTGGTACATGGCCATTCGCTTGGCCCCGAGCTTCTCGGCCAGTTCGTCACGCTCTTCTTCGGACAGCGAATCAGTGCCGGAATGCCCCTGGGCATAGCTGTCACGCATCGTCGCCAGACGTGCATCGACGTCCGCCGGATCCGGAGGCGTGCCCGCGGACAGCTGATCCAGCAGCCCTTGGTACAGCTCCATCAACCGAGCGTGCAGATGCGACGGCACCACTTGAAGGGCCTGATCAAGGGCGTCCGCCCGAGCAGCCTCATCCCATGCCTCCCACTGTCCCGCGTTGGGATAGGGCAACAGTTCGGGGAAGTGGTTGTCAAAGCCAGCAGCGTTGCGCTGCGTGGCGATGTCCACCACGGCATCGGCTTGCCCTTGCAGCAGTGTTGCACGCGCTTGATACGCCGCGACGATGTCGGGCGTCACCACGATGGATGTTTGCTCCACCTGACCAGGCCAGCTGAACTGCGCCTTGCCAGCATTGGCCAGCTCGTCCAGTTGGCGGCCACGCTTCTTGACGTCGGCCTGCACTTCGGCGCTCCAGCCTGAGGACACGTACCACAGGCCGATGGGCGCTCCAATGGTGACCACGAGGCACACCACGATCACGACGTTCGACTTCATCCATTGGAGGATGGCTTGACCGTTCACGAGGCACCTCCGTCAGGGGCGTTGGTCAGTTCAACGGTGAACGTGATGGGCAAGGTGTAGACCACAGCGTCTTCGGGATACGGATCCGTTGCTTCGGGAAGGACATCATCAATGGTGCCACCGGAGCCACTGCCGCGACCACCGCCGCCATTGCCGCCTCCACCGGAGCCGCCATTCCCACCGCCGCCGCCACCGGGGCCAAAGCCACCGCCGCCACCGCCGCCGGGACCAAAGCCACCACCGCCGCTGCCGCCACCGCCGCCGGGGCCGAAGCCACCGCCGCCGTTGCCACGACCTGTGTCGTCGCCATCCTTCTTACGGCTCTCGTCAGTCACCAGTTGCGATCGATCGGTCTTCACATTCACGATGCGATACGGGCGATCAGCACGCTGTCCGTTGTCCTTGAACCACTGCACCACGGTCTCGTTCACGAACTTGACCGGATCGTCATGG
Organism: Phycisphaerales bacterium; assembly: GCA_022446965.1. GTDB lineage: Bacteria > Planctomycetota > Phycisphaerae > Phycisphaerales > SM1A02 > JABAAC01. The sequence continues at coordinate 11,742 of JAKVBV010000039.1, read as the reverse complement.
GTGAGTTCCACCTGCATGGTCACATTGATCGTGCCGAGGCTCGCGCTGGCCGCGCCTGCACCGCCGCCGGCACCTGCGCCACCGCCGCCACCGGGCATGCCTGGCATTCCCGGCATGCCTGGACGGCCACCACCTGCACCGCCACCAGAGGGCGCTGCCGGGGGCTCATACACGCCACCGAGATGCTTGAGTTCAATCAGGTTGCGAGCCGAAGCATCGATGGTCTGCACCGCGTCAAGATCATCGCCGAGCAAGGCTGGCTGCGGGCCTGCGGCATGCAGACTGGCCGCGACGTCTTCCACCAGATGGGGCCAGATGTCGCGGTAATCCAGCATGTCGAGCAGCTTGGGCGCCAATGCATTCTGACTGAAGGCGTTGACCGCCGAATTCAGATCACTCACGTTGGCCTTGGCGCCGCTGGACACCGTTCGCACACGGCGAGGCTCGTCGCCCAAGGCGGCCGAATCCATGGCCGGACGGATGAAGGTCGCGGCCCCAGCAGCCACGCCCAGCGCGGCGGCGGCGACGAACCACTTGGTCTTGCGACTCCACAGTTGATCGCGACGAATGGTGACGGGAACGAGATTGGCACCAAGCGACACTTGATGCAGGCCCTGCAGGGCCAATCCGTATGCCGTACCCAGTGTGACCACCTGCTCGGCGAAACTCGCTGCCTCGCGGCCTTCCACGCTGATGCGCTTGAACTCGTCCAGACGCTGCACATCCACCTGCAACTGCTGGCCGATGAACTTTCGCAGGCCGGGAATGCGGAACGTGGAGCCCACGCCCACCATGTTGTTCAAGGTGGTGCCCGGGCGGTTGGCGGCGAAGTAGCCCAGTGATCGCTGCAGGTCCTGCAGCAGATCGCTGAACACGGGCCTCATCGCCTGCATGATCTGCTTGGCGTACTTGCTCGTAGCGGCATCCTTCTTGAGCGCTTCGGCCTTGGCATAGGTCAGCTTGAAGGCGTCGGCGATGGCGGCCGTGAAGTGGTGCCCACCCAAGGGGAACGTGCGGATCCAGCAGCGATCGCCTTCGGCAATGACCACATCGGTGGCCAGCGTGCCGATGTCGATGAACGCCAGCGGTTCGTCGCTTTCAGCGAGCAGCCGATCAAAGTGCATCGCGTTGAACAAGGCCACGGGCGACAGCGTGAGCACTTCTGGGCTCAGGCCCACCTCGCTCCACAGGCCGAGCATCTCACGGACCTTGTCCTTGGTGACTGCAAACAGCCCCACTTCAATCTCCGGGGAATCCGGGTCAGCGAAGGTCTGGTAGTCCCATTCCACTTCTTCGATGGGGAATGGAATCTGCTGCACGGCTTCGAACCGAACGATGTCTGGAATCTTCTTGGGCTCGACCGGCGGCAACTTGGCGAAGCGGGCGAAGGACGAGTGCCCCGGCACCGACATCACCAGATGCTCACCCTCCAGCCGCTGCTGGGAGATCAGCTGACCGAGGCTCAAGCGAATGAGTTCGTCCGCGTCGAGATCCGGCGTGGACAGCACACGTTTGTGGGGAATGACTGCGAAATCGGAAACACGCACACCACCGGCGGCGTCCTGTTCCAGACGCAATGCCTTGATGGCATACGCCCCGATTTCAATACCCCAAGCGGCGTTGGCGGAAGCCATGCGGGCTCCTTGTGCTCCAAGTGCCGGACCACCGGACGTCATCACCGCGATGACGGCAGGCAAACCGAAGAGTGGCGGGGTGTGGACTATACCCACGTGGAACCCTCAAGATGTACGTTTCGACCCACCTTGGGGATGCGTTTCATGGCCCCATTGGCTCGGGCCAGGTGACCAGTACCATGAGCGTCTTGGCCACCACCGCCTGCTACCGAATCCACACCCTTGGCTGCCGCGTCAATCATGCTGAAACGCGGGATCTTGAGGCGATCATGCAGGCCCGTGGGCTGGCACCCGCCCGACCGGGCGATCCGGCCGCCGTGGAGGTGATCCACAGCTGTGCCGTCACGGCCCGGGCGGCCGCCAAGAGCCGGAATGCGGCCCGCAGAGCGGCACGCCGTCAGGCCGATGGGCCCGGACTCGTGCTGATGACCGGGTGTTTGCCCGCCGAGGCCACTGATGGGCCTGCTGCCACGGCCGCTGGCGCCGCCGATCGGTGTATTGATCATGCTGACCGAGCCGGGACTGGCCTGCCGATGACCGAGCGGTTCACCCGGCGGCTCGATCAGTTCCTTCAAACTGCCCCGGCAAGCGACGCCCCGACAGTGCCCCTGAGGGTGCTGGACACCGAGGGCCCCAGGGCACGCCAGGGCCACGTTCGCGCCGAATTGAAGATCCAAGATGGCTGTGATGCCCATTGCACCTTCTGCATCATCCCATCGCTTCGCCCCACCTTGCGATCCAAGCCGCTGGAGACGGTGGTGGACGAGGCCAAAGCACTTGTCGACGCCGGCCACATGGAGATCGTGCTCACCGGGATTTTCATCGGTGCTTGGGGCCATGAAACGGCCCTCCGCCGCAAGCAGCGCACCGCAGTATCACCGCTGGCCGACCTGATCGACGCCGTCGCCCAAGTGCCAGGGCTGCAGCGGCTTCGTGTGTCATCGATGGAACCCGGTGATCTGGATGAACCGGTCCTCGACGCCATGGTGGCCAATGCCGGCGTGGTCGTGCCCCACCTGCATCTGCCGCTGCAAAGTGGTGCCGATGCCATCTTGCGCACCATGAATCGACAGTACGACACGGCGGCCTATCGCGACATGCTGGCCATGGCCAACGCCGCCCTCACCACCGACGACGGACTGCGACCGGCCATCACCACCGACATCATCTGCGGCTTCCCCGGCGAAACCGATGCGCACTTTCAAGAGACACTGGACATGGTCAACCATGCGGGCTTCCTGCACATGCACGTGTTTCCGTACAGCCCACGGCAGGGCACGGCCGCGGCCCGCTGGACGAGTAAGGCTGTCCCCGGCAACATCGCCCGCGCCCGTGTGCGCCGGCTGATCGAGATCGAACACGATCCGGACGGGCTCGCCCAGGGCTATCGCCGCAGCCTGCTGCACCGCCCCACCCGCATGATTCTGGAACAGCGCGATCCAGATCGCCCGGAGCACTGGCTGGGCCGCTGTGACCACTACGCCCTGGTGTCCGTCCACGGGAACGATCGCAGTCACATTGGTCAATGCGTGCAGGCACTGCCGTGCGAAATCGAGGATGATGTGCTGCTGGCCACACTTGCCCCGGCCACCATCGCACTGCCCCAAGCTTCACCCCATGAAGCCACTGAAGGACACACCTGTGGCACCTGACACCCCGAACGACAAGAGTCCTCTGGACGCCGCCCTGCAGGCCGAAATCGACGCCGCCCTTGGGAGCGGCAGTATCGGCGACATGCTTGACGATGCCACCGACGCTACGTCGAGTGGCCGCAACGAACGTGAAGGCACGATCGTGCAGGTGCGTGGCGGCGATGTGCTGGTGGAGTTCGGCCCGCGGCTGATGGGCGTGTGCCCGATCGCCCAGTTCACCGACGCCCCGGAGGTGGGCACGCGCGACACATTCACCGTGGAACGCACCGACGGCGACGATGGCGTGCTGCTACTCTCCCGCCGAGGTGCCATCGCCAAGGCTCGTTGGCAGGACATCGGTGAAGGCCAGGTCATCGAAGCGATGTGCACCGGCTCGAACAAAGGTGGGCTGGAATTGGATGTGACCGGCCACAGTGCGTTCATGCCCGCCGGACAAGTCGATCTGCGCCACATCGAGGATCTCGACACCTTCATCGGTCAGAAGCTCACGTGCGAAGTGATCGAGCTTGATCGAGCAAAGAACCGACTGGTGCTCTCTCGTCGCAAGGCGATACAAGCCATGCGTGCGCAGGAAGCCGCCAAGACGATCGCCGCCCTGCAGGTGGGCGATGTGCTCGACGGCACGGTGACGAACATCAAGGATTTTGGCGCCTTCATCGACATCGGTGGCGTGGACGGGCTCGTCCACATCAGCGATCTGTCGTGGGAACGCGTTCGCAAGGTTGAGGATGTCGTCAAGACCGGCGACAGCGTTCGTGTTCAGGTGCTCGGCATCGAAACCGATCGCGAGCCACCGCGCGTGTCCTTGGGCATGAAGCAGCTGGGCAGTGATCCATTCACCGCAGCCTCGAGCGCCTTGAGCGAAGGCGAAGTGGTCACGGGCACTGTCACCCGGCTGGAACCCTTCGGGGCCTTTGTTCAGGTGGCCGATGGCGTGGAAGGCCTCGTGCACATCTCCGAGATGGCCCACGAACGCGTGCACAAGCCCTCGCAGATCGTGAAGGTCGGCGAGGTTATAAAGGTGCAGGTGGTATCGGTAGACGCCGCCTCGCAACGCATAGCCTTGTCCATCAAGCGGCTCAGCGGCGCTGACGCGGCAACCGCTTCCCGCGAAGACGACTCCGCCATGGCCAAACTGCGGGCCAAGTTCAGCGGCGAACTCAAGGGCGGCCTGGGCTGACCCCACCCGTCCCGGGCTTCACATCTCAGGCGTGGCGGCTCGTGCGGCGTCGACGATCGATCGAAAGCGATCCAGGGGTTGCACACTGATGGGCTCACCCGTCACGAGATTGACCGGTGCGTGCGCTTGAGGCACGTCCGGCACGATCCGCAGATCGAGCACCACACCGCGTGCATCGCTGCACTGCGCAACGGCAATGGACCCCAGCGTGGTGACTTCACTACGCACCTCTGGTGGCGCCATGCCTTGCGCTTCTAGGGCATCGAGCAAGGTGGGCGCATCGACGCCGATCACACGGGCCGTTGCCGCGGCGTGGGCGTCCACATGCCCCTGCGCCGTTGATCCGGTGAGCACCACAGTCGCTTCGGGCGATGCGAATTCGATCGTTTCCGCCAACTCCAGAATCACCTCGAGCAAGGCCAGCCGCGTGCGCCACCAGTCGCCCAGCCCCATGGCTTCCTGCTGCATGGCCTCCAGATGCTTGCGAACCCGTGCCAACGAGGGCTGCGGGCCTTCGTGCAGTGCATCGATGGCCTGCTGCACGGTGGCGGCCGTGCCATCGAAGACAGCGCGGGCGGCAAGAAGTGCGAGTCGGTCGGTCGAGTGATCCATGCGGTGCACGTAGAATACGTCGATGGTCACGGCCTACGAACATCGACCCCGAATCGGCCTGACAATGGGCGACCCCGCCGGCATCGGTCCGGAGTTGATCGCTCGGTGTCTCGCTGACGAACACCTGCGTCGCACAGCGCAGTTCGTGGTGTACGGCGACCCTGCGCGATTGTCCATGGCCCAGCACGCCTGTGGGGTGTCAAGCCACTGGCAGGTAGCTGACACGGTGGACGCGGCAGCCGACGCGATCGTGGTGGACTCCGCCGACTGTGGCGACGTGTGCGCCTTGGCGGCTGAACCAACCCGACGCGGCGGGCACGCCAGCAAAGTGTGGGTGGAACACGCGATCACCGATGCGATGAGTACAGGCAGCACTGCGCCTGTGCTCGATGCCGTCGTCACGGCACCGATTTCCAAACTGGCCTGGGACATGGCGGGGTACGCCTGGCCCGGGCACACCGAGTTGTTCGCCAGCCGGACTCGGGCCAAGCGATGCTGCATGGTGTTTGCTTCGCCGAATCTGCGGGTGGCGCTGGCCACCGTGCACATTCCACTGATGACACTCCGTGATGTGCTGACCATCGGCCGCGTGTTCGATCCGATCGATCTGGGTGCACAGGCGTGTCATGATCTTGGCATTGAGCGTCCTCGCATTGCCGTGTGTGGGCTGAACCCGCATGCGGGTGAAGGTGGGCTGCTTGGTGATGAAGACAGTCGCATCATCACGCCGGCCATCGCCATGGCACGCGAGCACGGCATCGATGCACATGGCCCGTTTCCGGCCGACACGATCTTCTCGCAGGCCGTGGCCGGACGCTGGGACATGGTGGTGGCCATGTACCACGATCAGGGCTTGATTCCGCTCAAACTCACCAGCCAAGGCACGGCTGTGAACTGGTCGGTGGGCCTGCCCATCATTCGTACCAGTCCCGATCACGGGACGGCGTACGACATCGCCGGGCAGGGGGTGGCCTCCAATGCATCGATGTGCAGTGCGATCGAGCTCGCCTTGCAGTTGGCGCGGCGGCGGGCGTGTGCCCGGACCGATACCATGACCGCCCCATGAGCGACTCCACCCCCGCGGCCAACACCTATTCAATGGATGAACTTGTTTCCCTGTGCAAGCGACGCGGCTTCATCTACCCCGCCAGTGAGATCTACGGCGGCCTCAACGGGTTCTGGGACTACGGCCCGCTGGGCACGGCCCTGAAGAACAACCTGCGTGACCGGTGGTGGCGCGACATGGTGAAGCGTCCGCCCATCGGCCCAGATGGCGAAGAGGTGTCGATCGTGGGCCTGGATTCGTCCATCATCCAGAATCCCAAGGTGTGGGAAGCCTCGGGCCACGTTGGTGGCTTCAACGATCCGATGGTGGATTGCCGGGAAACCAAGTCTCGCTATCGCGCTGATCACCTGATGTGCCTTGGCTTGAAGGGGCAAACCGAAGGCGGGCAGATCTACGCCTTCCTCGAGAATGACGACGACTCGCTCGCGGCGGCCCGCAAGAAGCTCGAGAAGTACGTGAAGCGTGATCTCGCCGACGAAGAGGTCGACGTGTGTCCGCTCACCGCCCTCAGCCCCGACGAATTGGCCATCACGGTAGCTCCTGACACCAAGGTTGTTGGATCGCTCACCGAGCCACGCCAGTTCAATCTGATGTTCAAGACGTTCGTGGGCGCCGTGCAGGATGAAGACAGCGCGGCCTATCTGCGACCGGAAACCGCGCAGGGCATCTTCCTCAACTTCGGCAACGTGGTCGACACGATGCGTGTGAAGATGCCCTTCGGCATCGCACAGGTGGGCAAGGCGTTTCGCAACGAGGTCACGCCGCGGAACTTCATCTTCCGCTCACGCGAGTTCGAGCAGATGGAGATCGAGTGGTTCTGCCACGAGAGTGAAGCCGAGCAGTGGTTCGAGTTCTGGTGTGACGTGCGGGCCAAGTGGTGGCAGTCGATCGGGCTCACCAGCGACAACATCTTGATGCGCAAGCATGAGTCTGATGAGCTCGCCCACTACGCCAAGGAAGGCTGCGGCACGTTTGACGTGGAGTACCGGTTCCCCTTCACCGCCCCGGGCTTCGGGGAACTCGAGGGCGTGGCTCACCGTGGCAACTACGACCTGAGCCGCCATCAGGAGTTCGCCGGCAAGAAGTTGGCGTACTTCGATCAGCCCCGCAACGAGCGCTACATTCCTCACGTGATTGAGCCTTCAGCGGGTTTGAGCCGTGGCACGTTGGCACTGTTGTGCGAGGCGTACACGCCCGATCCCGAACGCGCCAGCAAGGTGTTCATGAAGTTCCATCCGAGCATCGCGCCGATTCAAGCTGCGGTGTTCCCACTCGTGGCCAAGGATGGCATGCCCGAAATCGCGGCCAAGCTCTTCGGCGAACTGCGTGATCGCTGGGATGTGGTGATGGATGTGAAGCAGAGCATCGGCAAACGCTACGCCCGCATGGACGAAGCTGGATGCCCCTTCTGCTTCACGATTGATGGCGACACCGCCAGCGATCAGGCGGTGACCGTGCGGCACCGCGACACGCAAGCGCAAGAACGCGTGGCCCTCGATCAGGTGGCCGCCTTCATGGCCCAACACGTGGGCTGACCCCCCCCCGAAGCTGGCCCTGGGACTAGCCCTGGCCCTGTGCGTCGCAGATGCCAGGTGAAGACTGGCGGTAGCCCGCCCCGACCGCTCCGCCGTCCCCCACCCGCATTCTCCGCACTTGCACCTTGCCCGCTCCGGTGTCCCCACCCACAATGGCAGTGTGGGATCGCGATGCAGCGAGGAGAGTTGGTCATGCCGGTACTGCGTTCACTGTCTGCCCTGTGCGTGTGCACACTGGGTCTGGCCGCTTTGGCCACCCCAACCCATGCCCAAACCACCAATGCCCAATTGCGAGCGCGATCCGTTGATGTGTCGTCGGGCGTGGTCACCAATTCCAGCGACACCACCGCGGTGCTCTTCAGCCACGTGGTCACACTGCCCGAAGCCAACGACATGCAGCTGCACTTTGGCCGCACCAAGCTGGCTGACGGATGCACGGTGCGCTTGACCTCGCTCACAGATGGGCACATGCAACACCATGACGCCACCACGCTGCACCAATGGCGCAATCACAGCGCCTGGTTCAACGGCACCATGGTGCATGTAGAGCTCGTCGCCGAACCGGGCGCAGGCGCGTCGCACGTGACAATCGACAGTGCGCACTGGGTACGCCGCATGGCGTCACCTCGCTCGATCTGTGGTTCCAGCGATGATCGCGTGCCCAGCAGCGACCCTCGTGCAGCACGTCACTACCCCGTGGGCTGCAGCGTGTGGCTGATCAACGATGCCAATCACACGTTCCTCTCCGCAGGTCACTGCATGGATGAAGGAGTCGACGGACACGTCGCCGAGTTCAACGTGCCGCTGAGCGATTCCAATGGCAACATCAACCATCCCGGCCCGGAAGACCAGTACGCCATGGATCCCGATTCACTGCAATGGGGCTATGTGCAGATCGGCAACGACTGGGCCTACTTCGGCTGTTGGCCCAACACCGAAACCGGCATGACCCCCTATCAGGCGCAAGGTGCGTCCTACGTGCTGGCTAACATGCCCGACCCGGTGGCCGATCAAGACATCACGATCATCGGCTATGGCACGACGTCTTCACCGATCAACCCGCAGTGGAATCAGATTCAGAAGACACACACCGGCCCCTACGCGCATTTCGAAGGCACGGTGCTGGGCTATCAAACTGACACCACCGGCGGCAACAGTGGCAGCGCCGTGCTCGATGAGGCCACAGGTCTGGCAATCGGCATTCACACCAATGCTGGCTGCGGTAGTTCTGGCGGATTCAATCATGGGTGCGCCATCCATCAGGTCGATCTGCAAAACGCCTTGGCCAACCCACAAGGGGTGTGCATCCCCAACGTACTGGTGCTGTCTTTCGCCGACGAACGTCCTGGCATCCTGCCCCCGGGCACACACACCATGGACTTCGCCATCGCCGAAGGCAATGAAATGCCCGTCCCCGAGTCGGTGCAAGTGGGCGTGTCCACCAATGGTGGCGCGATGAACTGGGTGTCACCGGAAGCACTTGGTGAGGGCCAGTGGCGACACACGTGGCATGGCCTTTCCTGCGATGACGTGCATCACTGGCAGATTCGCGCGACCGGCGACGGCGGTACCGATGTGGTGTGGCCACTATCGCCCAGCATGGATCACTGGACGTTGCATGTGGGCGAACTCAATGACGTCACGCTCTTGCAAACATCATTCGCCAAGGGCATTCCAGATGACTGGTCCGCCGACGGCCTGTGGCATGGCACCTCGGACAGTTGCGCGCCTTCGGGCACGTGTGATGGGAGTGGCGTTGCCTACTTCGGCGTGGATAGTGACTGCTCCTATGACACCGGCGAAACCGAAGTCGGCACACTGCAGACACCCCGGATCGACCTCGAGGGCATCAGCGGCAACGTCATGGTGCGCGTGTGCATGTCGCTGGAGACCGAAGGCGACTCGTCCTACGACATCCCCATGCTCGAGGTGAACGGCACCCCGGTGCACACCTTCAGCGACACCGATGGCTGGGAGACGATCGATGTGCAACTGCCGTCGATCAGCGGTGACACGCTGGATCTCGGCTTCAATCTCAACACGGTCGATAACCTCTACAACGACTACACCGGCTGGCACATCAACACCGTCATCGTGTTCGCACAGGGCATCGATTGTGATGCCTGCCAAGGTGATGTCACCGGCGACGGCATGGTGTCGACCGACGACATCCTGTTGATCATCGCCCACTGGGGCCAGAGCGGCTCGCCCGCCGACGCGGACGGCGACGGCGTGGTCAATGCGAGTGACATTCTGCTGGTGCTCAGTGGCTGGGGGGCGTGCTAGAAACGGTGCCGGACAATTTTGTCTCTCTCCACCCAACCGTCAATCGGCGTGTTTGCGCCCGGCGAAGTCTGACTGGGGCGAATGTGGTTGAAAAGGTGTCTGACACCCTTACGATGAATGCAGCCATGCGCTGTGTTCTGCTCTCCATCGCACTACTCACGACCCCCGCCGTCGCCGGCGATTGGGGTGACTTGACGCCCCCCGATGAAGTACCCGTCTACCTCCCACCGGACTACACCGGGGACGACCCCACACCGTTGTTGATCTTTTTGCACGGGTGGGCCCCCATATCACCCGTCTGGTACGACGTGCTCGTTCCCGTGCAAGATGATGCCGCCGATCACGGCTACATCTTCGCCAAACCCATCGGTAGCCAGGACATCTTCGGGGATTACTTCTGGAACGCCACGGACGCCTGCTGCGACATGTTTGGTGCCGACCCACCGCACGTGGACTACCTGCTTGCCGTGGTCGAGTCGATTCAGGCGCACTACAACGTTGACCCACGGAGGATTCACCTGCTGGGGCAGTCCAACGGTGGCTTCATGTGTCACCGCATGGCGTGTGAGGCGCCAGGTGTCTTCGCGTCTATCGTCAGTCTGTCCGGCGCGCTGTGGAACGACCCGTCCATGTGCCAGCCGACCGAACCAATTCACGTCCTCAACATCCACGGCACGCTGGACCCGATCGTGCTCTATTCCGGCGGCTATCTCCCGCCGAATCTTGTTGCCTACCCTAGCGCTGAAACCACGGCCGCCTACTGGGCCGCGAACAATGGCTGCTCGACCTCGCCGACCAACATGGGCACGTTCAACTTTGATCTCGCGGTGCTCTTCGACGAAACGACACGGTGGTCCTGGGACCAGTGCAACGACCCCTCGGCTGGTTCGATCGAGTTATGGGAGACGTCGCTGGGCAGTCACTTCCCGATCATCTCCTCCGATGGTGTGAACGCCATTTTCGACTATCTGGACACCCACACCAAACCGATGGTGTCGTGCCCGTCTGATCTGACCGGTGACGGACACGTGGCGGTGGAAGACCTGTTGCACGTGTTGGCCACGTTCGGCACGGACGAAGGCGACATCGACGGCGACGGAACGACCGACGTCATCGATCTGTTGGCCCTGCTCGCGGCGTGGGGCGAGTGCGACTGAAATAAGGTGTCAGACACTTTTTCCCGCTAGCATCCCGCTGGCCACTGCATCCTGCGTGGCCAATTGGGAGAAGCTTTGATGTCCGATCTGTCGCCTGCCGCCAAGACACGCATGTTCTGGGCGTGTTTCATCGCCCTGGTCACCACCGCGTTCGCCTTCATGCTGCGTGTGCAACTGATGGGCACCTGGGAAGCTGAGTTTGGACTGGACAAGACCCAAGCCGGCACCATTTTCGGAGCGGGTTTCTGGCCCTTCGGCGTGAGCATCGTGTTGTTCTCACTGGTGCTCGATCGCATCGGATACGGACGAGCGATGGCCTTCGCCTTCGTGTGCTTCGTGGGATTCGCGTTGCTATCGATCTTCGCCAACGGCTTTGCCATGCTGTATTGGGCGAGCATTCTTGGCGGCCTGGGCGCCGGCACGGTGGAAGCGGTCATCAATCCGTTGATCGCCGATATCTACACCAACAACAAGACCAAGTGGCTCAACATCCTGCACGCAGGCTGGCCAGGCGGCTTGGTGATCACCGGCACTGTCACATTGGGCATCGGCGACGCGCTCCCGTGGAAGGCACAGATCGGCCTGATTCTGATTCCCGCGTGCATCTTCGGTGTGATGAT
>JAKVBV010000038.1 GCA_022446965.1 Phycisphaerales bacterium | reverse complement strand
GGTGGCGACGACCATCGCGGTCGTCTGGCCGACGCCGAGGAGCCCACCGCACGCAGGATGGAACGCTGTGTGGCAGCGCATGCCCGGCCGCACGATCAAGGGTTGTTCGGCATCGTGCAGGGTGGTTCGATTCCTGAGTTGCGAGCGCGATCGGCAGCGCAGATCACGCAGCATGATCTGCCCGGATATGCCATCGGCGGCGTGGCCGTCGGTGAGCCCACCGAGCAGATCGCCGCCACCGTGGCGCTCACCGCTCGACTGCTGCCCGAGGATCGTCCGCGGTACCTGATGGGGGTGGGCTACGAGCGTGATCTGGTGACGGCCATCCGGGCCGGGGTCGACATGTTCGACTGCGTGCTGCCCACTAGGAATGGCCGCAATGCCGGTGCCTTCACACGATCTGGGCGGTTGCAGCTGCGGAACGCCCGGTTCAAGGACGATGACGGCCCAATCGACGCCCAGTGCGACTGCGTGGCCTGCGGAGGGGGGTTTTCCCGGGCCTATCTGCGGCATCTCTTCCACGCCGGGGAGATGCTCGGGGGCATCCTGCTGAGCCTGCACAACCTGAGGCACTTCCAGCGTCTCATGTTGGACATTCGGGCGGCAATTCGGGATGATGCGTGGTCTGCATTCGCTCAGGCGTGGCCCGTGGCCGCCCTGGACGAGTGAATGCCCCTCATGCCGCCCTCAGCCGTGGTCGGTGGACAGTTGAACGCCTGATGTCTGCTCCGGGTTGGCCGTGTCCCCCCCGATCAACATCAGCCTCCGGATGCCCCTTCGATGATGCACACTGTGATGCTTGACCTCACCCTCGCCATGATTCAGGCGGACGGTCATTCCAACGATCTGTTGCCGGCGACCGGCGTCACTTCCGGTGGCGAAGCGGGTGCGGCTGCAGACGCAGCGCAAGGCGGCGCTGCCGCGGCGCCGTTCGGCGGCGACTTCTTCATGATCATCATTCTGGTGATGGTCGCCATGCTCGGCTTCTCCTTCCTGAGTGGTCGAAAGCAGAAGAAGCAGCGTGAAGCCATGTTGTCCGCCGTGGGCAAGAAGGACACCGTGCAGACCATCGGCGGCATCATCGGCACCGTGGTCGACATCAACGCAGAGCAGGTCGTGCTGTGCGTGCATGAAGGCAGCAACAGCCGTTTGACCGTGGCACGCTCCGCCGTGCAGACCGTGCTCGACGCTCAGGCGGCGGGGGATACAGCCGAGGATTCCGACGAGGCCTGATTGGGCCTGCGTATCTGGACAGAACACCATGAAGAACCCGCTCTGGCGACTGCTCATCATTCTCACCGTGATCGGTGGCTGTCTGGCCGCGCTCATTCCACCGTCAGAGACGATCCGTCTGGGTCGTGACCTCAGCGGTGGTGTGAGCCTCGTCTATTCGGTGCGCATGCCCGAAGGCGCCGACCGTCGCGCCATTCTTGACCAGACCATCGCCGTGCTGTCCGAGCGTGTGAACCCACAGGGTGTGCTCGACATCGCCATGACCCCGTTGGGCACCGACCGCATCGAGATCGTGATGCCGTTGCCCAACGAAGAGGTCAAGGCACTGCAGAAGGTGTTCCAGAGCGAACTCGATGCCCTCGTCGAAGCGGCCGAGATTCGACCGGCCGATCTTGATCGAGCCTTGAGCGACGGCACAGCCGTTGATCGCTTCGGCGGCGCCGACGATCGACTCGATCTGATGATGGGGCTGCAGCAGGCCTACAACGACGAAGCGGCCGCCACCACGGCGGTGGCTGAGGCGGGCGATGACGCCGCCGCCCTGGGCCAGGCGCGTCAGCAACTTGCCGATGCCCGCATCACGCTGGAAGACATTCGTCGCGAAGTGCTGTCACTGAGCCTCGATCGAAGCCGTGTGGTGCGTGTGCTCGAGCTTCCGTCCACCCGCGATCTCGAGCGTGACGCTCAGGGTGAAGTGGTGACCGACGCTGATGGCCAGCCCGTGTTCATGCCCTCGCCCCGCACGGTGGCGCTTGAAGCACTGGAACTGGAGTTCAACGGTGTGGCCGATCAGCTGGCCACCACAGCCGTCGCCTTCGAGGCCTATCAGGCCAAGCGTACCGGTCTGGATGATCCCGAAGATCTGATGCGTCTGTTGCAGGGCGCTGGTGTGCTGCAGTTCCACATCGCACCACGGGTGGGCCGTGCTGCAGGCGTGGATGTGGCAGACATGCGTCGGCAGCTCGCCGAGCGTGGCCCAAACAACACCGATTCACCGATCGCCGCGTGGTTCCCCCTGCATGATTTGCAGCAGTGGGTGGACTCACCCGAAGCAATGGCTGCACTGCAGGCCGACCCGGCCGCCTACCTCGGCGCGCCACCGAGGTCGCTTATCGCCGCCGAACTGGACGGCACGATCTATGTGATGGCCTACACCGACGCCGCCCGCAGCATCACGCACGGTCGCGGCAATGCGTGGGCACTGGAGAACACCGGACGCACCGTGGATGAGTTCGGTCGTCCCGCCGTGTCCTTCCGCCTGGACACCAATGGCGGCAAGCTGATGGGCCGCCTCACGCAGGCCAACCTCGGCTCGCCCATGGCCATCGTGCTGGACGGACGCATCTACTCCGCACCAACCGTGCAGGGGCAGATCAACACCAACGGCACCATTTCGGGGTCATTCACGCCCGAAGATCTCAACTATCTCACCCGCGTGCTGGCCGCTGGTTCGCTCGAGGCGCGTCTGTCGCCCGAACCAATCGCCGTGAGCGTGCTGGGCCCCTCGATCGGTGCGGACAACCTCACTCGTGGTCTCGACGCCTTCCTCTGGGCCGTGATCGTGGTGGGTGTGTTCATGCTGGGCTGGTACTTCTTCGCCGGCATGGTGGCCGACTTCGCCCTGCTGATGAACGGTCTGATCATCTTCGGCGTCATGGCCATGATGCAGGGCACGTTCACGATGCCTGGCCTGGCCGGTGTGGTGTTGACCATGGGTATGGCGGTCGACGCCAACGTGCTCATCTACGAGCGCATCCGTGAAGAGATTGAAGGCGGCGCCCGCGATCTGCGTGAAGCGGTTCGCAACGGCTACGCCCGTGTGTTCGCCACCATCGTCGACGCCAACGTCACGAACCTCATCGTGTGTCTGGTGCTGTTGCTGATGGAACCGACCACCGAGGTGAAGGGCTTCGCCCTCACGCTGACGATCGGTATCGTGGCCACGCTCTTCACTGCGCTGTACTGCACACGATTCGTATTCGACTGCTACGTGCATGTGCTTGGTGCTCGTAAGTTGTCCATGGCACCGCTGGCGGTGCCCGCCATCGGCCGCGCCCTGCGTCCGGCCATCGACTGGGTGGGCATGCGTGGTGGCTTCTGGACACTGAGTGCCGTGCTCATTGCCGGCTCGATCTGGCTGTTCAACGTGCGTGGTGCCGACCTGTTCGACACCGAGTTCCGCGGTGGTGTGGCGGTCACGCTGCAAACTGCGGCCGACGCTGACGGCACCACGATGATGCTGCCACAAACCGGTGATGGATCGGTGGAATCCCGGGTGACGGCACTGGCCGGTGACGGCGAGGGCGACTCGATCGAAGCGCGCGTGCGTCGCGAGTTCGCCAACGCCCGCGTGCTGACCGTGGGTGAAACCAGCGCCGTTGGTGGCCGCACCATGGCGGATGCCTTTCAGGTGAAGGTGGCTGCCCCGGCAGGCCTTGGTGGTGACGAAGCCATTCAGGACATCGTCGAGGCGGCGTTGCTCGAGGAGTTCGGCGACCAGCTCGACATCTCACCTGCTCGATCCTTCGAAGGCTCGGGCAGCCCCGACTGGGCCACGTTCACTCGCGCCATCGATGGTGACGATCTGAACGACGTGCTCGGCCGCGGCAGTGGGGATGTCTCCGACTATCGCGGTGGCGTGCTGGTGCTCGCTGAGCACATCGATCCGCCGATCGCGCTTGATGAGATCTCCTCCCGAATCGATCGCATGCGGCAGGATCCCGACTTCACCGACATCGTGGGCCGGGACACCAAGGTGTACGGCGTGGAAGCAACTGGCGACGGTCTGTACACGTCTGCCGCCATCGCCGTGCTCGATTCCAACCTCAACTACATCGGATCCGAGGCGGCACTGGTCGATGAGCGTGTCGCTGCCCGCGAGTGGGCGCTCGTTTCGGCCGCACTGGCTCGACAGAGTAGCTTTGAGCAGGTCAGCAGCTTTGCACCTTCCGTGGCAGCAACACGCACGGCGAACGCCGTGGGCGCCGTGATCCTGTCGCTGGCGGGCATCCTGTTCTACATCTGGCTGCGATTCGGTTCGTTCCGGTATTCGCTGGCTGCCATCGCGGCCCTGTGCCACGACGTCATCATCGTGCTCGGTGCCCTGGCACTGACGGGCGTGATCGCTGGAAGCAGCTTCGTCTCCGGTGGCCTGTTGATCGAGGCCTTCCAGATCGATACCGGCATCGTGGCGGCGTTGCTCACCGTGATCGGCTACTCGCTGAACGACACCATCGTCATCCTCGACCGTATCCGCGAGAACCGTGGACGGCGACCGGTGCCCAGCAAGTCGATCGTGAATGCGTCGATCAATCAGACGGTCAGCCGGACCTTGTTGACCTCGGTCACCACCGTCCTCGCCGTGCTGATCATCTACGTGTTCGGTGGCACCGGCATTCGCGGATTCGCCTTCGCACTGCTGGTGGGCGTGCTCGTGGGTACGTACTCGTCGATCGCGATCGCCTCGCCGATGGTCTATCGCCGCGAGCCCAAGACCGATGACGACGCCGCGACCGATCCCGACGCACTGCCGGCCACGGTTGAGGCCTGACAACAGGCTGTCCACACACTGGACAGAACCCGGTCGGACGGACGAAGATAGGCACACGGCCCTGTCGCCGCTGTCCTGCCTGTTCTGGAGTTGTCTCTGATGACCGCGTTCACGCGTCTGTGCATTCTTGCCGTCACCATTGCCGCAATGCTCGCGGTGGTGGTGCTCGGTTCGATGTGGGCGCCAGAACCCGCAGACGCCCAGCCGTCTCCCACGCCCGTGACGACATCAACGCGCGTGGTGCAGGCCCCAGCGGTGCCCGAGCCTCGTCGCACACGAGACGGCGCTTCGCGCGCACGACCCAATCCAGCAGGTGCGGTGGTGATGGGGGCGCCCTGGCCCGCCACACGGCCGTCGCCCATGCCCACGCCCTTGCCCACCATGCGTCGTGCCGTGGCCGAAGCGTCGCCCGCGCCGGCTCCGCCGAGCACACGACCGGGCATCTGGCGTGTCGCCAATGGTGAATCGTTGTCGTTGATCGCCCAGAAGGCACTCGGTTCAGCCCGTCGGTGGCCCGAAATCGTGGCGGCCAATCCAGGCATCGATCCGGATCGCTTGAAGGTGGGCACCGTGCTCAAGTTGCCTGACGCCAGCACGCTGCAGGAGATTGTCGGTACGCCTGTTCCCACCGGGACACCCGGCTCGGGCAACACCTACGTGGTGAAGGATGGCGACTCGCTCAGCAGCATCGCCCACCGCCTGCTGGGCTCCGAAGACGCGTGGCAGGCGCTCTTCGATGCCAATCGTGAGACGTTGCGCAACGACCCCGACCGCTTGTCGGTGGGCTTGACGCTTGTCATCCCCACGGACTGACGTGATGGCCGTCTGCACCGACTGGACGTTGCCCGGGTCCAAGGCCGCCCTGATTCATGGCACGACCCATCACAGCGACACCCCCTATGGCGTGGCCGTGTTGGTGCATGGATTCAAGGGCTACAAGGACTACGGCATGTTTCCCCACATCGCCGCCACGCTCGCCCGAGCAGGGTTGATCGTGCATCGCGTGTCGTTGTCACATTCGGGCATGGGGCACGGGCACGGCGACTTTGATGTCGACCTGTTCGAGCAGGACACCTGGAATCGTTCGATCGAAGATGTGCAGGCGTTGTGCAGTGCCATCGACACGGGCAAACTCGCTGGCGACGGCATGGGCACGCATCTGGTGGGGCACTCGCGTGGCGGTGCGGCGGTGCTCGCCGCGGCCGGACGACACGCGATGGACGGATCACTGGGCGCAATGCACAGTGTGACGGCGCTCAGCGCACCGGCCCGTTTGCTGGGCATGAGCGAGCCGCATCGTGCCATGTTGTTGCGAGATGGCGTGTTGCCCACGCCCTCAAGCCGTACCGGACAAACGCTTCGCATCGGACGAGCCTGGTTGCAGGAACAACTCGATGATCCCGCTGGTCACGATCTGTCTGCCCTGATGGCGGCGATCACCGTTCCGGTGACGCTGATTCACGGCGCCGATGATCCCACGGTGCCTGCGAAAGATGCCGTGCGGCTGGCGCAGTGTGCGCCAGACCGGGTGCATGTGCAGTTGATCGATGGCGCGGATCACGTGTTTAACACGCCCAATCCCTTTGATCCTGCGGCGACGGCGTCAACGCAACTGGCCGAAGTCGAAGCGGCCATTCTGGAACGGGTGTCAGACACCTGTTCGTGAACGGTTCAGGCTTCCTGCGGGGTCGCTGTTTCCGCGGCTCGCGCTGCAGCGGTGTTGGACAAGCTGCCGTCCTCGGACACTTCATCCACCCGCACCGTCACCTGTCGCGACACGCCACGCTGGGGCTGCGTCACGCCGTAGAGACGATCGCATGAAAGCATCGTGCGCTTGTTGTGCGTGATGATGATGAAGTGGCTGTGCTCGAGGAACTGCTCCAGCGAGGAGCAGAAGCGGCCCACATTGGCATCGTCGAGCGGGGCGTCGACTTCGTCCAGAATGCAGAAGGGGGACGGCCGCGAGCGGAAGATGGCCAGCACCAGTGCGACGGCCGTCATGGCCTTCTCGCCACCGGAGAGCTGCGAGATCACACGTGGTTCCTTGCCCGGAGGCTTGGCCTTGATCTCGATGCCCGACTCGAGCATGTCCACATGGCCATCTTCGTCGGGCACGAGGTAGATGTCCGCACTGCCGCCGCCGAAGATCTGGCGGAACAAGCCGTCGCGGCCGGCGAAGTGCTCACGAATCGCCGCGAACGTCTCTTCGAAGCGGGTGCGTGAGGCCGTCTCGAGTTCCTCGATCAACGTGGCCAGCGAGGCTGCAGCCTCGTCGATGTCGGCGACCTGGGCAATGAGGTCTTCGTTGCGGGTTTCCAGATGCCGCTCTTCTTCGATGGCGTCGATGTTCACATTGCCCAACTGCTTGATCTCATCACGCAACTGGGTGACTTCGGCGCTCATGGCTTCGCGGTCGGTCACCGCATCAGTGTCGGCCGTGGTCTTCCACTGTTCATAGGTGGCCCCGAGATCGATCTCGAGTTCTTCGAGCATGCGCTCTTCGAGGTTCTCGCGGTGCACTTCGGCTTCGCGACGCGACAATTCCAGCGCGTTGTGGTCACGGTCAAGAATGGCAGCCTGTTTGCGGCCGTTCTCGAGCGCTGCGGCGGCCTCGGCGAGGGTGCGTTCGGCTGCGGCCGTTGTCTCAGCGAGTGATCCGAGCTGTGTCTGTGCCGATGTGGTGGCGGTGCGAGCACGCTCCATGTCACGCGTGGCCGTTTCGATGGCGGCTTCGAGTTGCTCATCGCGTGCGGCATGACGGGCAAGTCTTTCCCCGGTTTCTCGACGGCGGTCCTGTGCTTCTTCTAGCGCCGCATGCACGCGACCAAGGTCACGTTGGTGGGCCTGACGGCTCTCGGCAAGCCGGGTGGTTTCGGCCCGGCGTGCAATGGCTTGCTGCTCGGCTTCATGGGCACGCTCTGTACATGCCTCCGCCTTGGCTTCTGCTTCTTGCACGCTGTTCTGGGCGGCTTCCAACACGCCTTGAATCTGGGCCCGATCAGCCTGCAGTGTGTTGGCCTCCGCTTCGAGCGTGGATCGCCGCTCAAGCACTTCGTTGATCTGTGCTTCGATGGCTGCGGTTTCACGTTCACGTCGGGCGATGTCAGCCTCGGCGCTCTGCAGGGCGTATTCCACATCCACGGCCCGGCCGGTGGCTTCTTGCAGGGCATCGCCGGTGTCGTGTCGCCGCTTTGTCGCCTGGGCGGATTCGGTGTCCAGCGCCGCGAGCGTGGTCTCAGCGCCATGACGATCGCTCGAGAGCGACTGCACCTTGGTGCGGAGGGCGTCGAGTTCCACACGACGGGAGATCCACCCGCCCACACCGGGCCGACCCAGTCGCACGCGACCGTCGGGTTCCACGATCTCGCCGGTTCGGGTGGCGATACGCCAGCCCGGCAGTGAGTTGGCCAGTTGCATGGCCGTGGTGAGCGTGTCCACGAGCGTGGTTTGACGCAAGAGTCGGCCGGCCACGGCTTGTGCTGCAGTGGTGAGATGCACCAGATCCAGCAGATGACGAGCAGAGGTGGATGTTGAGGGCAGCGGGGCGTGGTCGGTAGGCAGATCGCCAGCCACGGCCAGCGTGGCCCGCAGTTGACGATCATGGCACCAGGCCGTGACCGCATGCAGTGCGGCCACATCGCGGACCAGCACGATCTCGATGTCGGCACCGAGCACGGTTTCCACGATCTCGGCGGCACCGTCATGTGGCGTGATGTGATCACCCAGGAGGCCCAGCACGCCATCGGGGCGGTCGTCGGCGTTGAGCAGCGCCTTGACGTCGTCGCCGATGCCTTCGGCAGCCTGTTGCATTTCCTGCAGCAAGTGTAGACGTGATCCAGTGGATGCCTCTTCGCGGCGCACCGCAGCGAGCGCTTCGGTGGCGGATCGGTGGGCTTCGTCCAATTGGGCCGCGGCCGACTCGTCGGCTTGTAGCTTGGATTCCAGCGCGGCGATCTCGGCCCGCACGGCGTTCAACTGGGTTCGGCAGTCTTCGGCCCGTTGGTGTGACTCGGCGCCTTGGCCGTCGAGTTCGGATCGCTGTGATTGCAGCTGCGTGAATTGTTCTTCGACGGCCTGCATGCGGGCATCAAGGCGTTCGCCGGATGCCTGCAGGGCACTGCGACGGCCGGCGGCCTGCTCGCGAGCCTCCCGGAACCGGCGCAGATCAGCGGCGGCCTCGGCGGCCTCGCGACGGGACTGCGCGGCCTGGGCCACGCAGGCATCCACGTGTGCTTCGGCCTCGGTCAGCTGGGTCTGGGCGGACTGCACCTGCGCCTGGAGGGATTCAAGCTCGTCGGTGAGCGAGGCGATGCGTGGTTCGATGTCCTGCATCGCCGTGCGATCGGTGTGCTCTTGTTCCTGATTGGCGGCGCGCTGTCGCGTGAACATCTCATTGCGTTGCATCGCCTGCTGTTGGGCGGTGGCTTGTTCTTGCACGCGTTGTTCGAGGTCACTGCGGCGGCGCTGCACATCGTGCCGCTGGAGTTCGGCGTCTTGGCGGGATGATTCGAGACCAACGACTTCTTCGCGCAGCGCTTCACGCTGTCGAGACAGATCCATGAGCCTGCTGGTGAGCCCGATCAGGCGTTCTTGCAGTTCGTGAAACTGGTCGTAGGCCACGGTCTCGCGGAGTTCACGGAACCGCGCATCGAGTTGCTTGAACGTACGAGCCTTCTCAGCCTGTCCACGCACCAGTCGAAGACGACGTTCGGTGGAGGCAAGCTGTTCGCGCACCCGCACGAGATTCACTTCGGTGCGTTCCAGTTTGCGGACGGCCTCGGTGCGACGGGCACGGAACTTGGACACGCCCGCAGCTTCTTCCAGAATTGAGCGTCGCTCGACCGGGCTGGCTTCAAGCATGGCCGCCACGCGGCCCTGTTCGATGATGCAATAGGCGGCGTTGCCGATGCCGGTGTCCATGAAGACGTCCTTGACGTCCTTCAGGCGCACCTTCTTTCCGTTGATGAGGTATTCACTGCGGCCATCGCGATACAGGCGGCGTGCGACATCGACCATGTCGGTGTCCACCGCGAGGGCACGCTTCTCGCCGGCGGTGCGGCCGCCGGGATTGATGATCGGATTCTCGAAGGTCAGCGTGACGCCGGCCATGCCCAAGGGCTTGCGGCCAGCCGACCCGGCGAAGATGACGTCGAGCATGGCGCCACCACGCAGGCTCTTGGCCGAGCGTTCGCCGAGCACCCACTTGATCGCGTCGACCACGTTGGACTTGCCACACCCGTTGGGGCCGACAATGCCGATACGCGGCTCGTCGAAGACGAACTCGACAGGGTCGGCGAACGATTTGAATCCAGTAAGGGTGACCTTGGCCAGGCGCATGTGCCGGGGACCTCCTGTCCGCTTGTGCCTGCATCCCTGCTGGCAACTGTGGTGCACAGGAGTGTATCGCCTTGGTCCGGCGAGACGGTCCGAAAATCAGCCTCGAGATGCCTCAGATCAGGCTTTTTCGCCGTTCCAGACCCCAGTCGGGTCAGGATGCCGGCGGGCCGGGGGCGGGCTGGGCATCGGCCCCGAAGTCCGGCCGCCGTTGGTAGTCACTCAGCGTGCCCCAACGTTGTAGTTCAGCCAGGACGCGGTCCTGTTCGGCCTTGAAATTACCGTCGAGATGGCCGCCACGCCACAGATCGTGCAGCACGGTCACGGTGTCGCCATACGAGCGGTCTAGGCCTTCGGGATCGTTGATCCGCTGCTGGCGATAGGCCACTGCACGCACCAGATCCGACACCGTCGGATCGCAGCGAATGATGCGGGGGCGGGCCATGTCGTCGTCCTGATATCGCAGGGCCAGGCCGCCTTGCGTGGGATCTTCGCGGATGAGCAGGCGGCCGCCGAGCGTCTCCACGGCCAAGGGGGTCTTGATCGCGAGATCGCCGCCGAGCACGGCGATGCGTGGCGTGCTGCTCTGGGTGACGTACACCGTATTGAAGTCGGACGGCGCGATATCCAGCGCGAACTTGCCTTCCAGCGGGATGGTGCGTAGCAGCTGACTGTTGCGGCTGCGAAGCGCTTCGTAGGCACGCATGCGAACTTCCAGATCGGTGTCGTCAAGCATGCGCATCAGCGTGAGATCGATGCGGGGATCATCGGGGATGTACTGCATCAAGTCGGCTGCTTCGAGTCGCGCCGCGAGTGACCCGTTCTCGCCCATGTCGCGAAGATGCTCACCGACGGCAGGGTCTTCCAGCCAGGCACCAGCCCGCAGTGCCACGAGGCGGGGGTCTTCTTCGGGATGCGTGTACAGCTCACGGGCGAATGGCAGACAGCGTGGGCCGATGGCGACCCAGCGCCAGTAGGCATCACCGGCCACCGATGGATCGGCCAGCAACAGTCGACGGATGTTGTTGGACACCTGCTCGGCACGTGACTGTGCCAGTGTGGTGCGCATCACCATGTTGACGAACCGGTCGGTGTCGTCACGCATTGACGGCGGCACGGTGAGTTCAATGACAGCGTCGTTCTCGCCTCGCGCAGTGTTCTGCCCCTGGCCTGGCTCGAAGGGGAACCGCTGATTGATCGCATCTTGAATCAGCCGCACGCGGGTGTGGCTGGGATTCAGGAGCATCAGCTTCATCGGCATGTCCTTGGTGACCTGCCCGCCGTTGAGGATGCGTGCGGTCCGCAGCGTGACGTCCGTCGCGCCGCTGGTGACATCACCGATGAACGGGTTCACGAACAACGGGCCGCCGGCTTCGGCGATCACGCCGGCCTGACGGCTGCCGGACATCAGCGGGCCCGGTCGCAGTTCGGTGGTGTAGAGCCGGCCGCCTTCGAGGCTGGTAGTACTGGTGCGCGGATCGGCGGACACCATCACATCAAACGTGGTGCCGGGAAGGATTTCGGCCGGTCGACCGGATATGGGCGGCGTGCGGCGCCGGCCCACAGCACCTTGCGGAATGACCGCCTCGACCACCACGATCGCGGTGTCGTCAGAATCGAGGATGGCATCAGGGTTCAGATGGCTGGGGCCATTCACGTCGCTGCCTACGCCATGGCGGGCCATGATCTGCATCATGTGGGCACGAACATCCGGGGGGATGTCGCGTGACCCGGTGCCGTTGAGGCCAACCACGAGGCCGTAGCCGCGAACGACGGTGGGGATGTGGTCAGGACTGGTGCGGTCATCCCAGCCCATGATGGCGCACTCGGCGCCAACCGTGCCTCGGTTGATCGAGGGTGTGCCGCTGCCCACGGGGATGCGTTGGCTCGACCCGGCGCGGGGGGGATCCTTGGCGTACTCGATGGGATTGCACGCAGACCCAGCGCACAGCAGTGCGCTGGATACAGCGAGAAGGGCGTATTGGTGAGCAGGCCGTCGCACGGACCCCAAAGTGTACAAGCGAGGTCAGTGCAGGGGCGCGTTCGCTGCTCAGGCAGCCGAGCGGATGCGTGCCTCGTGGGCACACTGCCAGTCGTAGGCGGCCTGGCGATCGTCAAATCGGGCCAGAATGATGGGCACGGCCGTACGTGTGCAGACAGCCCATCCCGAGCCGATCTTCAGCAGCAGCGTTGTTTTGGTGGTGGTCGTCGTGTCGGTCATCCCGTGGTCTCCTGTCGGACTCGGTCATGGAATCGCGTGTGCACCAGACAGCGGTACACAACAGGGCTATTGGGAAAACACGGCCGCCAATTGAGACCTTTCGGAGATTTGCGAGGTTCCCGCAGGATTCAGGGCCGCACAGCCATCGCTTCTCGGACGCTTCAGCGGGTCAAGGCCGCTGCAGCGGCACTGAGCCAGTCCGTATCGGGCAGTGCCCAGGGACGGAACTTCTCCAGCGTGCCGGTGTCTTCCACGTACAACAGTCCGCGATGGAGGCCTAGATCAGACGCCGCCGTGGTGTCGATGAGCTGCCCGGAATCATTGGCGCTCATCTGGAACAGGATCTTCTGCTCGAACTCACGCTGGGCAGTGCGATCGAGCGTGCGTGTCAAATTGGCGGTGCCGTCGAACCACAGCATGCTGTGCATGCCCACCGCGGGGCCTTCGCGGAGCATGTCGGCGAGGATGCGATCGGGGCGGGGGCCCTGGGGTTCGTCACTCATGGAGAACCCGAAATCGTCTTCGCGTACACGCAGATCTCGAATGCGGTGCAGGTCTACACCGAGGATCAAGATCGTGGCGCGAGCTTCTCGCACGCCATCGCTTCGTTGGGCGAGCACGTCGGCGAGCGCAGCCATCTCTTCGTCGAGATTGCGATTGCTCACGCGGTGCACCACATGGGGCAGGGCCGCAGCAAAGCTCGCCAGTCGGCCAGCGAGCATGGCATCAGGCGGCTGGCCGTCGATCAACCAGATCTGTAGTCCTGGGTCGTTCGGTGTGGCGGCCGGCGGCAGCTGACCAGCGGCCTGCAGCAATGCACCAGCGAGCACGGCGGTGGCGGCTTCTGGATGCTGGCCCACGAGCAATGCATTGCCGCCCGCTTGCGGACGAAGCACCAGTTCGGTGGCTTCGGCGATGGCGACCGGTTCGCCCAGCCGCAAGGTGAGCCCGCCGGAATCCGCGGGCGACGCTTCGCCCGCCAAGGCACGCTGCACAAGGCGATCATCCGCCAACGTGGCGGGCACGTGGCCCTTGAACACGAATTGCGGGCGATGGGTCTCGCCATTGAGGGCCTGCACATCGGCGAGCATGGCGTCGCGTTGGTCGTCTTCCATCCAGACGATCTGGAAGGGTGTGTTGCCTTCGATCTTGCCGCCAGCGTCGTTGTAGATGGCTTCGCCCGGGCGACCAAGCAGACGCGCCGCCGGGTTGTCGTCACTCAGGATGAGGTACGAGTCACCTTCGCTGCACTGCAACGCGATCCGCACACCCATCTGGCCCAGCGTACTGCGGGCGAGTGAGTAGGCGCCATCGAGTGTCTGCGAGCCGAGGATGGCGTGCATGCCAAATGCACGGCCTTGCCGCACGAGACGATCGAGCAGCAGGGAGGCTTCTTGTGCGACGGGATCGTCGTCGACGAAGAATTCCTGAAACTCATCGATGATGAGCAGCACGCGGGGCATGGGGTCATCACAGGCGTCGCGGAAGGCGGCAATGTCCTGCACGCCCAGGTCACGGAAGCGTTCGCCACGGCGGCGCAGTTCCACGTCGAGACGACGAAGCACGCTCAGGCCGAACTCGCGATCACTCTCGATGGCTACAACACGCGCATGAGGCAGTTCGCGGGCGGCATAGGCCTGAAACTCCACGCCCTTCTTGAAGTCGACGAGATAGAACTCCACCTCGTCGGGTGAGCACCACATCGACAGATTGGTGATGAGCACATGCAGCAACGTGGACTTACCAGAGCCGGTCTTGCCCGCGATGAGTGCGTGTTGCGTGGTGCCCCGGCCGAGACGGAACTCCAGCCGCCGCGTGGCGCCACTTTGGCCAATTGGAATGCGCAGTTCCTTGGCCGTGGACAGCGACCATCGTTCATCATCAGCAGGGGAAACAAAGCTGAAGGGTACTTCCACCCGCCGTGAACCAGCCGCGGCTTCGCCGATGCGTTCGACGATGGCCGTGAGGAGATCGTCGTCTGGCGGTGCTTCCATGTCGACATGCATGGGGGGCAACTGCGGTGACGCGAGCGTCCATGTGCCCTCGGTGCACTGCAAGCGCAGGGCGCCTTCATTGAGCGCAGTTTCGGACAGACCCTCGGGGAGTTTGCGTTCTGGATCACGCAGGATCATGGTGAACACGCCGCAGCGTCGGCCGCTGGCGATGATGCTCTCGAGCCGTCGTACGGCTCGCTCGCTGAGCCCCTCCGGAAAATCGGCAAGGACAAGGAGGCGATAGGGCTCGGCGATCTCTCCGGCCTGCGCGTTGTACTCCTCGATGGTTTCGTACTCATTGCGGAGATACGTCTGGATGACGTTCTCCATGTGCTCGGTAAGCGCCGTGAGCTGCTGTTCGATGTGACGGGCTTCGGTCCAGATGCGGCTGAGCACGTCGGCCTCATCCTGATCGGCCAGGTGCATGAAGCCGGCGAATTCTTGCCCGAGCCCCACGGGATCGCAGAGCACCAGTCGAAGGCGGCCGGCGGGAATGGTGGTGAGCGTGCGCAGCACGATGCTGCGCATGGCACCCAATGCCTGCGTGCGGCTGGCTGCATCGTGTTCAATGCGCAGGGCCCCGGTGTTGCGGAAGTCCAGTGCCAGCGGGATATCCAGT
>JAKVBV010000037.1 GCA_022446965.1 Phycisphaerales bacterium | reverse complement strand
GCCGCCATCACTGATTTGTGATGCGTTGCCCGCTGTGACCACACCCTCTTTGGCGAAGGCTGGACGAAGCTTGCCCAGGCCCTCGGCAGTTGAATCACCACGCACGCCCTCGTCGGCGGTGACATCGGCACGCTGCTTGATGCGATCGGCCGGGCAGGCCACAATTTCGGCGTCGAACCAGCCCGCTTGGGCCGCCGCGGCAGCCTTCTGATGTGACTGGGCGGCGAAGGCGTCCATGTCGTCGCGAGAGATGTCGTACGTGGCCGCCGTGTGTTCGGCGGCGCAGCCCATGGCCCAGCCTTCAAACGCACAGGTGAGCCCGTCCGCGAGCATGTGATCCACCAGTTCGCCGTTGCCGAATTTGATGCCGGGCCGAATGGATGCCATGTGCGGCGCCCGGGACATGTTCTCAAGGCCACCAGCCACGACCACAGCGTTGTCGCCGGCCCGGATCGACTGAACGGCCAGCATCACCGCCTGCAGGCCACTGCCGCACACCTTGTTGACGGTCTGAGCGTTGAGGCTGTGGGGGAGACCAGCGCCTAGCCCAGCCTGCCGGGCGGGGTTCTGGCCGACACCCGCCTGCAGCACGCATCCCATGATGCACTCGTCCACTCGGTCAGCAGCGCCAGCAGCATCGGTCAATGCGGCCTCGATGGCGATCGACCCCAGTGTGGTGGCCTGAGCACGGCTCAATCCGCCCAACATGCGGCCTACGGGGGTACGACGGGCGGACAGAATGACGGACTGTGACATGGGTGGCTCCGAAGGCGATGTCAAAAACAGGGTGCTGGGGAGATCCGTAGAATGCCCCTTTCAGCAAGGGGTAGATCGAGCATCGTACCCGCCCCCGAGCCCCCACGTGACCGCTGCTCATCCACCCCGGAGGCGCCCAAGTGACCGACCAATCGACCATCTGGACCGAAGACAACCTGATGTCACTCCAGAGCCACATTCTGGCCGAGGAGCGTCATCACCCTTCGGCTACGGGTGACTTCTCGTGGATCCTGTCAGGCATCTCCTTGGCGACCAAATCGATCGCCTCCAAGGTGCGCCGCGCTCGAATCGAAGATGTCATCGGCGAATCGGCTGGCGGCCCGTTCGGTGAGAACGGCGGCATCAATGTGCAGGGTGAACAGCAGCTCAAACTTGATGTCATCGCCAACGAGGTGATCAAGGCGTGTCTGGGCACGCGGGCAAACATCGCCGCGCTGGTGTCGGAGGAAGAGCAGGAGCCCACCATTCTGCGTTCGCGAGAGAGTGGTGGACGCTACGCCGTGTTCTTCGACCCCCTCGATGGCTCAAGCAATCTCGATGTGAGCGTGGGCGTGGGCACGATCTTCGGCATTGTGCGACTGCCCGATACACGTGGCATCTCCGGCACCGAAGCCATCCTGCACGAGCGGGCCACGATGGCCGCCGCGGGCTATGTGCTGTACGGATCATCCACCGTGATGATGCTCACCACCGGCAACGGTGTGGACATGTTCGTGCTCGATCAGTCCATCGGTGCATACGTGCTGGTGAAGCGCAAGATCAAGATGCCCGCCACCAAGAAGATCTACTCGATCAACGAGGCCTATGCGAACCGCTTCCCTGCGGGTATCCGCACCTGGCTCGACTGGGCACACAACAACGACTACTCCAGCCGATACATCGGATCGATGGTGGCCGACGTCCACCGCACCCTGCTCAAGGGCGGTGTGTTCGTCTACCCCGAAACCAATGATCGCCCCGAGGGCAAACTGCGACTGCTGTACGAAGCCATGCCAATGGCCATGCTCGTGGAGCAAGCCGGCGGCACCGCCAGCACCGGCCGTGGCCGAATTCTCGATCTCCGTCCCGAAGCACTGCACCAACGTGTGCCGGTGATTCTGGGCTCCGCCGACGAAGTGTCGCACGTGCAGCGCTACATCGACGCTTGACTCCATTTCTCGAACGCACACGGAAGAGACTCTGTAACTCATGAGCGCCATCGCCACCGATACCACCGTCACCCTGCCCGCCGATTCCAATCAGGCATTGGGCATTGGACAGTTCGCCTGTGACTGGGTCGCCGGCACACTCGGCACGCCCGGTGAAGCCGTGCAGCACCGCACCGTGCAGTTCTTCGTGGACAGTGTGCTGTGTGGCCTCTCGGCGCTGGCCATGCAAACCAACGCGCCCACCGTGCTGCGTGACGAAGCCCATGAGTACACCCGAGATGGTGGCGCCACGTGTTTCGGATCGTCCACCACCGTCGCCCCGGAAAAAGCCATCGCCGCAAACGCATCGGCAGTGCGTGAGTGGGACAGCAACGGCACCAACTTCGGCTACAACCCGGCGCAGGGTCACACGGCAGGGGAGTTTGGCCACAACGATTTCTACGCCGTGCCGTTGGCCGCCGCGCAAGTTGGTGGTCTCGACGGCGCCGCTGCACTCAGCGGCATGATGCTGCTTGATGAGATCCGCGGTCGTCTGGCCGAAGTCTTCAGCCTCAAGAGCTACAAGATCGATCACGTGGTGCATGGTGCAATTGCATCGGCTGCCACCTGGGGGGCCATGCTCGGCGCCACACCGGAACAGATCGAAAGCGCCATTGGCATGGTGGTTGCCCACTACATCCCGTGGCGGGCCATTCGTGCTGGCAAGCAGTTGAGCGACTCCAAGGGCGCCAGTGCCGCCATCAGCACCGAAGTCGCCGTGCTCGCCATGCAACGCAGCATGAAGGGCTTCATCGGCCCCAAGGACATCTTCCGCAACCCCGAAGCGATCTGGCGTCAGTTCGAGCCCACCGACGGCCCGAGCCCGTTTGAACTCATGCTCAGCCACAGCGGCGACGACTTCTCGGTGATGGGCATGCACTTCAAGCTTGGGTTGTACGAGCACCAGAGCGCCGGCGCGCTGCAAGGCCTCGTCGACCTGCTTCGCAACAACCCTGACGTGCTGGCGAACCCCGATGCGATCGAACGCATCAAGATCGTCGCCTACGAGCCGGCCTTCGGCATCATCGGCGATCCGGCGAAACGTGATCCTAGGACACGTCAGAGCGCTGATCACTCGATGGTCTACATCGTGTCCACCATGCTGCGTAAAGCCATCGAACTGTCACCTGAGGGTGAGAACGATGACTGGTGGAAGCAGCTCATGTTGATGCCCATCGACTACGGCCGCGACGCAATCGTCAATGCACACACACGCTCGCTCATGGACAAGATCCAGTTCGAACACGGCGGCACCGAGTACGACGATCGCTACCCTGACGGCATCCCCACCAGCATGGTGATCACGCTCACCGACGGACGTTCGTTCGACAGTGGTCTGGTGATGTACCCCAGCGGTCATGCCCGCAACACGATGGCCAATCTGGAAGACATCCTTGCCCACAAAGCATCGCTCATGGGAGCCATTGCCGTCGACGGCGACGCCGCCGGTGTGATCGACCGCTTCCGCGGTATCGGGTCATTGGATGTTCAAGCTGTTCGTGACCTGATGGACTTCGCCATCGCCACCCGCGACTCAGTCGACTGACTCAGATTCGTCGGCCGGCTCGGTGTCGCTTGGCACAGCGATGGCACGCACGTTGACGATCGTGAACGCGACAAGCGCCACGCCGAACACTGCTGCGCCAATCCAAGTGAGCACACCTCCATCGCCGAGAGCCATCAACACACAGCTGCCCAAACCCAGCGCCGCCGCGACACCTGCCAGTGACACATACACTGTGGACCGAGGCGTGCGACCACTCCACTCTTCTTCAGGGCGAAGGAGATCGAGTTTGCGCAGATCCGTGAGGCTCATTCCACCGGCTCCTTGGACATGAGGAAGTCGATCGTGCGTTGTGCGGCGAACTTCGCGGCACCTGATCGCATTCGCACCAGAAGCAGAGGCCCTGGCCACCGCTCGGCCACGCGGTAATGCAGCTGCGTGAAGGCCCGTCGCGACAGCCCCGTGTCCGATGCGCCCAGCACCAGAAGGTCTGCACCAGACGCGGCCTCAAGAATGCCCGCAACGATGCCATCGGCTGGCACTGCCTCGGCCTGCACGTCACCAGGCAGCTGGTCGGCACCGGCGAGATCATCCCGTAGTGACTCACGAATCGCGTCGAGATCATCTTCATGCGAGGCGATGCGAACTGCTTCAACTGAGCCACCTTCGCTCAGCAGTTCCCTGGCGATCCCCACAGCGAATCGTCCTTGCCGGGGATGAGCGATGGGCACCACGATACGACGGCACTTCTGTGGCACAGATCCCTTGAGCACGAGCGTGTCGCAGTCGGCCTCGCGGATCACGCCGTCGATGTCGGTGCCGAAGGTGAAGTGACGCATGCCCATGGGCCGACGCTTGGGGCCGGTCCAGCCCATCACCAACATGTCCACGGTGCGTTCGTTTACCGTGTCCACCACACATCGTGCGGGCGATCGGCCCACACGAATCAGCCCGGCGAGATCATGCTCGTCACCAGCCACGTCGATCGCGCGGTCCACCACCTTCTTGGCCGCTTCAACAAACTGCCCCGTTGCACCTGATGGCAGCTGCTCAGGCACGCGCACCACGTTGAGCACCGTGATGTGGTGGTCGGGTTGGGCCAGCCGAACCGTCAGATCGACCAACGCACCGGCGGTGGCGGGGTTGGCCACCGGCACGAGCATCTCCTTGGCATCCGCTGGCCGTGGGGGGGCCTGCTCAAACACCACTGGCGTTGCTCGGTGGGCAGACTCTTGGCGACGAGACCACCCGTAGTACACCAACAGCCCCGCGGCGATCCAGCCCACAGTGAGCCACAGCGTGAGCGGTTGCGAACTCAACAGCCACCCGGCGATGCCTACCTGACCGATGGCAGCGACGATCGGAATCACCGGGCCACCGGGCACGAGGTAGCCATAACGCAACTTGTCGCCGTACTTGCGACGAATCACGATCGACGCGATGTTCACCTGCGCGAACACCAGCAGGAACATGGCGCACGTTGCTGCGGCCACCTTTTCGGCGTCCAACAGCAGGGCCACGGCCACGATGATCACACCGCTGGCCGCCAGTGCGGCCGAAGGCGTGCGTGTCTTGGGATTGATGTGTGCCAATCGTGCAGGCAGCACGCGATCTCGACCCATCGCGAACGACACGCGGGTGGATGAGAATGTCGTCGCGTTGAGGGCACTCATGGTCGACAGCACGGCGCCGATCACCAACAGAATGGCGCCCGTGCCCCAGGGCAGAAACTCATTGGCGGCAACAGCCACGCCCGTCTCGCCCAGTCCCGCCAGATAGCGCCAGGTATCGCTGGCATGCCAACCTTCGGCGGCCACCAGATCGGCAGGAATGGTCATCGCCCCCAGGCACACGATCGCCACCAGCACGTAGATCGGAATCACGATCAGCAGTGACAGGAATACGGCCTTGGGAATGGTGCGGCGTGGCTCGACCACTTCCTCACCAGCCTGCACGATGATTTCATAGCCCTCGAATGCGATGAACGTGAGGCCCATGGCGATCAGCACACCGCTGAGTCCTTCGGGCAAGAAGGGTGTGAACTTCTCACCCACTGCCGGATCGTGATCGCCAAGCATGGCGATCGCGCCTGCTGCAATGAAGATCGAAATCACCACGATCTTGGCGACCGTGATGATGTTGCCCGCCTTGCCTGTCTCACTCGACCCTCGGTGATTGATGTAGAGGAAGGCCATACACACGAACAACGTGAGGCCTTTGGCGATCCACCAGGCGTCCATGCCGAACAGGGTGCCGTACCCGTGTTCATGGCCGCCGCCAGTGGGCGGCTCGCCCCAGCCGAAGATGGTCTGCGCCCCCCACACCACGTAGGCGCCAAAGATCACCGCGTACAACGAGCCGGCAACAGCGTGCGCGAGCCAGTCCATCCAGCCCGCAAGGAAGGCGGCTGGGCCGGGCAGGCCGAGTCGTGCCCACAGGTAGCCGCCGCCGGCAGCTGGTACGGCCGAGCCCACTTCTGCGTAGACCATGGCCGTGCAGAGCGTAAGCACGCCGTTCAAGCAGAAGGCGAGGATGAGCCCCGGCCCAGCCTCTCCTGCAGCGATGCCAGTGAGGGCAAAGATGCCCGCGCCAATCATGGCGCCGACGCCGACCATCGTGACGTCGAACAGCCCAAGGCTGCGGTTGAGTTCGGTAACGGGAGCGCTGTGGTGGCCCGGCGCGGATGCGTCGCTCATGACGCTGCTAAGTGTACGCCTCAGCCGCCCGAGAACAGTCGATCCGCAAGCGCCTCGACACCTTGTCCACGGGTGGCGATGGTCTCCAGCACGTCCCGACCGCCGGCGATATCCAGCAGTTCACGCACCAACTTGCTCTCGCCGGCGAAATCAGCCTTGTTGACCACGAACAGGTCGGCGATCTCCAGGATGCCGGCCTTGTCCATCTGCACGGCGTCACCCATGCCCGGCACCATCACCACAGTGGTCGAATCCACATGGCTGCGGATTGCGACGTCGCTTTGTCCAGCACCGACCGTTTCCACAATCACATTGTCAAACCCTGCACCACCGAGCAATTCAAGGATGCCCGGGAGATGCTGGTAATCCTCGCCCACCACCGCCAACGAGCGGTAGAAGCACGAATCGCCCACGGCATTGAAGTCCACCCGAAGCCGGTCACCGAGCAGGGCACCGCTTGTAATAGGACTCATGGGGTCGAAGGCCACGACCGCCAATCGCTGCCCGCGGCCATGCAATGTGGAAGCCAACGATGCCACCAGCGTGCTCTTGCCTGCCCCAGGTGAACCGGTGAGGCCGATCACCGTGCCGGGACGTCTGCGGGGCGCATCGACCGGCTTGCCGTCACAGAACATGCTGATCGCACGGCCCAGGACGGCGTGGTGGTCGTCAGTGGGCAGTGGCTCGTGCGGCTTGACCGCATCACGCACCGCATCCACAAGATCCTGCATCGAGGTGCCGGTGTGGAACACGCGATGCACGCCTGCATCAAGCATGCCCTGCACGTCTTCCTGAGGAATAATGCCGCCGATATCCACGAGCATGTCGGGACGACCCACGGCAGCACACGCCTCCAATAATCTCGGCACCAGCACGTTGTGAGAGTTGCTCATCATCGACGCCGCCACGAGGTCGACATCTTCATCACGAGCGGCTTGTGCAAGGCTCTGGGGCGTTTGCCACAGGCCGGAATAGATCACATGCACGCCGCTATCACGCAGCGCCCGGGCGATGAGCTTGACGCCTCGATCATGTCCATCAAGCCCCATCTTGCCCAGCAGGACACGGGGGCGGTGGGGCAGATCGCCGCAGCGATCTACCTTCTCAAGCACGGTGGTAGGTTCGGTGGTTGGATTAGCCATTTGGGCGGGACATGATACCCGCACGAGGGGTGTCACAGGCCCGATGGAAGCAGTGGCCTCGTATACTCCTGCGTCCATGTCACTGGACCCCGAAACCCGCCTCAAGGACACCTTCGCCGCCGCCATCGCCACCATCGGTGGTGATGCTGCACACGGCATGGACCCGGCCATTCGCCCCTCAGGCAAGCCTGAATTCGGCGACTTTCAGTGCAACGCCGCACTTGGACTGGCCAAGAAGATGGGCGCCAATCCGCGCGACGTGGCCCAGTCTCTGATCGACGCGGCCGACCTGAGCGACCTGTGTGAGACGCCTGTGATCGCCGGCCCCGGCTTCATCAATCTCACCGTGTTGCCCGCAGCCCTGCAACAGGCCATGGATGTCATGGACACCGAAGCGCTCGGTGTGACACCCGACTCCGATCCTGGCGTTGTGGTGATCGACTTGTGCGGCGTGAACGTGGCCAAGCAGATGCATGTGGGGCACCTCCGCTCCACGATCATCGGCGACAGTCTGGCTCGGATTCTCACGCGGTTGGGCAACGACGTCCGGCGTGAGAACCACCTCGGTGACTGGGGCCTCCCCATCGCCATGGTGCTGCATGAACTGCGTGCTGCCGGTGTTGATCTCGACGCCATCAACCTGACCGACCTCGATGCCGCGTACCGCGAGGCCCAGGCCAAGGCCAAGCTCGATGCCGCCGGCCTCGACGCCGCCCGTGCCCGTCACAGTGGTCCGCACCGCATCGCCGAACTTGAAGCGCAGAACGAAGGCGCGTCCGCATCGCGAGCGGCTGCAGCAGAGACCCTCGTAGCACTGCAAGGTGGCGACGAGGCACTGCGGCACGACTGGCAGAAGCTCATCGATGTCACCATGACTGCGGTGCAGGATGCCAGCGACAAACTTAGCGTCACCCTCGGCCCGGAACACAATTGCGGTGAGAGCACCTATCGCGATGATCTGCAGCCGGTGATCACGCATCTGGAAGAAGGCAACTTCGCCCACGTCGACGATGGCGCGTTGGTCGTCGACATGCCCGATCGCGAGCGACCGTTGTTGGTGCGCAAACGTGATGGAGGCTTTCTCTACGCCACAACTGATCTAGCGGCCATTCGTCGTCGCACACAACAGACCGGCGCCATTCGATGCATCTATGCGGTTGATGCTCGTCAACGTGATCACTTCCGTGACGTATTCGACGCCGCCCGCATCGCCGGGTGGGGTGTGAACGCCGATGGCCATGACGTAGAGCTGCACCATGCCGCATTCGGCTCGGTGCTCGGCCCAGACAAACGCCCGTTGAAGACTCGAAGTGGCACCAATGCCACATTGTCCAGCCTGCTCGATGAAGCCATTGCGCGAGGCACGGCAGAAGTCACCGAACGATCACTGCGAGCGTCGTCGCCCACCCATGGGCTTGATCACACGGCGCTGGCCGCCATTGGCCGGGCTGTGGGCATCGGTGCAATCAAGTACGCCGATCTCTCAGGCGACGCCGTGAAGGACTACGTGTTTGACATGGATCGCATGGTGGCGTTCGAAGGCGATACAGGGCCGTATCTCCAATACGCCCACGCCCGAATGTGCTCCATCCTTCGCAAGGGAGGCGAGGATGTGTCCGAAAGCCCCTGGGGACTCGAAGATGTCACAGAACGGCGTCTGGCCCTGTTGTTGCTGCGGTATGACCAGGTGGTGCACGCCGCGGCGGCTTCACTGCAGCCTCACCGAATTGCTGGATATTTGCGTGAAATCGCCGAGGCCTTTTCGGCGTTCTATCAGGCCTGCAGCGTGATGCAGGCTGAATCAGACGACCTGCGTCGGTCTCGCCTGAGATTGTGCGATCTGGTGCGGCGTGTGTTGGCTGATGGCTTGCAGTTGTTGGGGATTGACGCGCCAGAGCGCATGTAACACACCTCGGGGAGAGACGATGACAACGAAAGCACAAGCCCAACCACAGCTCCAGACCACGCTTCCAATGGACCTCCGCTGGCTTCTCGGTGTGTTGCTGCTTGTCGGCGCCGCGGCCGCTGCTGGTGTCATGAGCCTCAAGAGCATGGGAGTGCTGGGCGAATCACTGCCCGGGTGCGGTGCAGAGAGTGCCTGTGATGCGGTCACCAACAGCGTGTTCGGATCCATCCCCGGTTTGGGGTGGCCCGTGGCGTTTGTCGGATTGGCGTGGTTCTGTGGCCTGCTCATGGCCTGGACGTGGTGTCACGACGGTGTCAGCACCGCCATTCGATCACTCGTCCGTCTGGGCGCGCTTGGCTCATTCGCGTTCATCGTGATCATGATCATGAAGGGTGCGATGTGCCCGTATTGCATCACCACACACGTGTGCAATCTGGCCTTCTGGGGCCTTGTCGAAACAATGCCGACACGGTCTTCAAGCGCCGCGCTCGTGCAGTGGTTTGTGACCGCAGTACTTGCGACCGTCGTGATCGGCGTGGGTGATGCGCATCGCGTGTCCATCCACGCCCCGGTGCATGAAGCTGCCCGTCAAGCGAACGAAGAGGCCATCGTTGCAGCGAGTAAGGGCGACGACACCGCCGCGGCCACGCCGTTCACCGGCCGGTACCTGCGTGGGCCACAAGACGCCGCGATTCAGATCGTGATGTTCAGCGACTATCAGTGTCCAGACTGTCGCCGCAAAGAGCAGGAGATCGCCGCGATCATGGATGGTCGCCCTGATGTGTCCTTGACCATCAAGCATCATCCATTCAACAGCGACTGCAACCCACACTTCCCCCGCAAGCAACATGCCAACGCCTGCTGGGCAGCTCGTGCCGCCGAAACTGCGGGCATCCTCGGAGGTGAAGATGCCTTCTGGACATGGCACGACTGGCTCTTCCTCAATGAAGGCAAGTTCGCCGACGGCCGCCTGCCGGCACTCGTTGAAGAGTTGGGCATGGACCGGGCGGAGTTCACGGAAGTCATGACCAGTGACTACGTGAACGACCTCATTCTTGAAGATGTTGAAGAAGCGCAGCGTCTTGGCCTGTTCTACACGCCGATGATCTTCATCAACGGCGTGCAACTGAAGTGGGCCCTGCCAGGCACACCGCCGCTGCGCACCATGGTGGCACGAATCGCCAATCGCATCGGCGAAGGTGACGAATCCGCTGCCCCCCGCACGCCGGATACCAAGGCGCAGAAGTTCATCGCCGATTGGCGTGATGCCGGACCGCGCCCGCTCCGCAAGGGCACGCAACCATTCACCATCACCTACGGCACACCCGCGCCGGGCAACGAACCAGTGGAGATCATGATCTACGGGGATTACCTGTCCGATCAGATGTCAGCCATGATTCGCGAGATTGAAGCCTCGGGTGTTGCCGTGCAGGGCACGATGCGTGTGTTCCCCCTCGACCACGACTGCAACGAACTCCTCAGCAAGCGCAATCCCGGCGCACCTGGTTCATGCCTGGCGGCCAAGGCTGTGAAGGCGGCGGGTGTCGTTGGTGGCGATGCTGCGTTCCAACGCATGCACGACTGGGCTCTCGCCAATCAGCCCACCCTCGCCAACATGGACGTAGCCGCGTGGGCCGCTGTGGCTGCTGAGCAAGGTCTTGAATTGGCTGAGTATCTCGACATCCTCACCGGGCCGCAGATACAGGCATTGATTCAAGAGGACGCCGAGGAGTACGCCAAGTTGCGTGTCCGTGGTGTGCCGTCCTTGTTCGTGCAGGGCAAGCACATTCCCCGACCCTTCCTTGAAGGACACACCATCATCACGTCGGTGTTGCAGGAAGCCGCACAGGCCCCCAATCCCTGATCAGGGCGCGATCACACGGTAGATCTTGCCTTGTGATGTGTAGGGGGCATCGAATGCCGCCACATACACATGACCGTCGTCGCCGCGACCAAAGCTGCTGACTGGCCGATTGCGTCCACGCAGGATTTCTTCGGCCTGCACGGTGCCGTCGGTGTGTCGCTTGAGGCCCCACATTCGCCCTGACATGTAGTCGGCATACAGGTACACACCATCAAGTGCGGCACCGTCCTGACGGATCACTTCACCACCAGTGATCGAGCCGCCAAGATCGCGGCCGTATTCAGCGATGGGTTCAATGGGCGTGCTGCCTTCGTGCAGTTTCTTGGGTCGGAAGTCATGCATGCCCTCACGAGCATTCCAGCCGTAATTGCCCCCGCGCACAATGAGATCGACTTCTTCCCACTTGTTCTGCCCCACATCACCGGCCCACAGTTCGCCCGTCTCTGGATCAAAGCTCATGCGCCAGATGTTGCGGAGGCCGTATGCCCAGATTTCAGGACGCGCGCCCTCGGTGTCCACGAACGGGTTGTCCGTGGGAATTGCATAGGGGGTGTCGTCGCCAACCTTGGAGACATCGAGGCGGAGCACCGTGCCGAGCAAGGTGTCGAGCCGCTGGCCATGGCCTTGTGGGTCGTTTGCGCTGCCGCCATCACCCACGCTCACATACAGCATGCCGTCGGGTCCAAAGAGCACGGTGCCGCCGTTGTGGTTCCAGTACGGCTGATCGATGGCCAATAGCACCTCGCCTGACGTCACGTCGATCGGGCCCGATTCGGGCACCTTGAAGCGGGAAAGCACAGTCTGTCTGGGCTTGCGTGTGGAGTACCACACGAAACACTCACGCTGCTCAGGCCAGTTTGGATGGAAGGCCAGCGACAACAGACCCTCTTCGGAGTTTCGATCCGTGATGAGCTTGCGGGTGTCTAACAGCAGGGTGGGCTCGCCGCCATCCAACGGTGCTCGGTACACACGGCCACTGCGTTCCACGATGGTGAGTGACTTGGTGTCGCCGGGCCATTCAAGCACCTGAATCGGCTCGCGGAACATGCGGCCATTCATCACGGGTTCGAGGCGAACCTTGGGCAGTGGGGTTGTGGTTGTGTCGCCGGTGTCCTGCGCGGTGGCGATGGAAATAGAGGCAATCAGTGTGCACATGAGTGAAGTGAGCATCCCTCCACTGTAGGGCAGGCGGGGCTGCCGGTTCAGGCCAGCACGATGACGGCCCCGATCACAGTGTCACGCAAGAGACACCGATGCCTTCAGTTGAAGGCCAAAACGCGCCGTGAATTTGGGGTCGGAATCAGCCCTTTTTGGGCAAGCGGCTCGACAGCCAGCCGATGAAGGCTGGTTGCGCCCTTGAGGACACGAGCACCTTGCCTTGACCGCTGAAGCGAAGCACAACACCTTCGCCAGTGGTAACTGCGCCAACTACCTTGCCCAGCAGGCCAGAGCCTTGCTTGGTGGTCAGCGACGCCTTCATCTCCACCGAACTGGGCCAGGCCACCAAATGACCACTGTCCACCACCAACTCGCCCCCGGCAGGAACTTCCATCTCTTGAATGGCGCCCAAGGCCGACACCGCCAGTGTGCCTGTGCCAGACACCGACATGATGAAGAAGCCCCCAGAACCGCCGAAGATCGACGCCCCGATCGACTTGTTGCGCCGCGTGGCGATTTCCAAGGCGTGATCGCCGCATAGGAACGCGCCGTCGGTGAGGCTCCATTCGTCGTTGTCCATGTCGATCAATCGAACTTCGCCTGGGTAGCCTGGTGCTAGCAGCATGGATCCGGCACCGCGTTCAGCAACCGCTTCCTGCATGAAGAACGACTCACCGGTCACGGCGGCTCGGGCAATTGACTTGAGCATGCCGCCACGAGCCTTGCCCGACA
The DNA here is from genome assembly GCA_022446965.1 of Phycisphaerales bacterium. GTDB lineage: Bacteria > Planctomycetota > Phycisphaerae > Phycisphaerales > SM1A02 > JABAAC01. The sequence continues at coordinate 3,503 of JAKVBV010000037.1, read as the reverse complement.
GATCAATCACGTCATCCATCGCCGCCATGGCGCCACCTTCGGCGAAGATTGCCTCACCTTGCTGCAAGTGAGCCTTCACGAATGGGTCTGTTGAGCCAAGGATTTCAAAGGTCGCCATGGGGTACTCCAGTGGATGAACTGTGACTTCGGTTCAGATATGCAGACAGTAACCTGCCACGAACACCCCGGTTGGACGGCAGTGGCTGGCGCCCCTGTATCCTGAGCCAGTTCCATGGAGATATTTGGCCATTCCGACGCTCTTGACGTGCTTCGCGGCGCACTGGCTTCGGGCCGCATGCACCATGCCTGGATCCTCGCGGGCCGTGTGGGCATCGGCAAACGAACCGTTGCGCAGGCATTGGCCAAAGTCATGCTCGACCCTGATGCGACACCAGATCAGTTGGGCACAGCGCCGGCGCTCGCGTCGGACATCGCCACGCACATCAAGGCCGGCACGCATCCAGATCTCCATCTGATCCAACGCACGGATACCGCATTCAGCGCCAATGCTCAACTGCGTGATCGCAAGCAGACATCCATCCCGATCGACCTACTTCGTGAGCGGATCATTGGTGGACGAACTGGCGACGGCAAGGTGCATGAAGCACCCGCGTACAAGCGACCTGTGCTTGGACACGGCAAGGTGTTCATCATCGACGAAGCACAACGACTGGATCTACCTGGCCAGAACGCACTGCTGAAGACATTGGAAGAGCCGCCACCAGCCACCACGCTCATTCTTGTCACTGATCGTCCCCAACGATTGCTGCCCACAATTCACAGCCGTTGTCAGCTGCTGCACATGTCACCGTTGAATGACACCGACATGACGGCCTGGTTCGACGCCAATGATGTACCCAATGGGCGACGCCCGTGGCTCACGCAATGGGCCGACGGTGCGCCAGGCATGGCTCAGCGAGCCATCGACCGCGACCTTCGATCATGGCACGATGACCTCGAACCTATGTTGCGAAAGATGGATGGCGGCATCTGGGTGGCCGACGCCGCAGAAACCATGCAGTCACACATCGAAGCCTGGACGGACGCGGAGATTGAGGCCAACCCTAAGGCAAGCCGCGAATCAGCGGGCCGTGATGGCGCCGAAGTCCTCCTTGGCATGCTGGCGAGTCATGTGCGATCAAACATGGCCGACGCTTCCGCCCAGGGCGCCGCTGATGAGATTCGCCGCCATGCGGATCTGGTCGATCACATCGCGCACGCTGAGCGGCGGTTGCATGCCAATCTCAATCGACGTCACGTGCTCGACGCGCTGGTGGCGTCGTGGGCGTCAACCGTCTGACGATGCCGGGGCGGCACGAAGGCCGCCCACACGCTGGCCCTGACCACGCTGGCACACCGCCAAGAGCACGATCCCTGTGAGGATCATCACCACGCTGAGCAGTTGCCCACGCTGCAGGCCCAGGATGAGCTCCACGCCGGCATCTGCTTGCCGCACCAACTCGGTGAGCATGCGAAGGCACCCATAGGTGATCAGGAAGCACCCTGTGATCACGCCAGGCTTTCGTGGCAACAGCCACACGAGTGCCAAGACACCCAACACCACCGGGCCTTCAGTGATGCCCTGCAGGAACTGCGATGGCCAGAAGGCTGTCATCTGCGGCACGATCGCCTCGACAACCTGTGGATCACCGCGACGCAATGCCGCAGCGGTCATGTCGCCTAGTGTGCCGTCACCTGTGACATGCGGCGCCACCGCCGTGAGATCGATGTGCCCAAGCAACACTTCGTCGGGATACTTGATGCTCCACCAGGGTGGATCGATCTGCATCGATGCGGGCAAGGGCTTGCCCCACAGCTCGCCGTTAATGAGGTTTGCCAGACGACCCAACAGCAGCCCGGGTGTGGCGACAAAGCACACGAGATCCACCACGTGAAGTGTGGGCACGTGTTGTCGACGAGCGAAGAGCCACATCGACACGATGATGCCGATCATCGCCCCATGGCTGGCCATCCCACCACGGTGAATGGCGAGCAACTCCCACCAGGGCAGGCTGTCGCTAAACGTCCACAGCAAGGATGGCTGGTAGAAGGCGGCGTATCCCAGTCGCCCGCCGGCAATCACGCCGACCACCGCATACATGATGAGGTCGCCCACGGACCGCTCCGGGACAAGGCTTCGCTTGGTTCGGCTCATCCACCGCAACATGCCCCACGCAATGAGAAAGCCAGCCAGATAGGCCAAGCCATACCAGCGAATCGCCAGATCTGATGACAACCAGATCGCGACGGGGTCGAAGTCGTGCACCATCGATTCGGCGAGCAACCACATGGCACGCAGCGTACTTGCACAGCGAGTGGCCGGTGAGCCGATACTGTTGCACCATGGCTGAATCCGCTCCATCTGAATTCCCGTGCGAACCCGTTGGTGACTTGAGCGAAGCCCTTGACATGCTGCGGCACGGCGGCACGCTCACACGGGCACAGACACAGTCCGCGTTCGAGGCCATGATGTCCGGCGGGGTCCACCATGGAGAAATGGGCGCCTTGCTGGGCCTCATGGCCACACGCCTGCCAGATCCAGAGGAAGTTGCCGGAGCGGCGCTCGTCATGCGGCGACACGTGACATCAGTGCCATGGGACGGTGATCGCAGCACACTGCTTGATACTGCCGGCACTGGGGGTGCGCCCAAGACCTTCAATGTGTCCACGGCCGCCGCAATCATCGTGGCAGCCTGTGGATCACCTGTCGCCAAACACGGTAATCGATCACGCACTGGTCGAGGCAGCGCCGAAGTCCTCGCCGCATTGGGTGTGGATGTGGACGCCCCTTTGGAACAACAAACACGGTGCCTCGAGGAGGCTGGCGTGTGCTTCTGTTTCGCGGTCAATCACCACCCCGCCACACGACACGTGATGCCCGTGCGCAAGGCGCTTGGATTTCCCACGATCTTCAACCTGTTGGGCCCACTCACCAATCCAGCTGGCGCCGGCAGGCAGGTGATGGGGGTGTGGGATGCCCAGCGAGCCCCGATCGCAGCGGACACGCTGCATCGTCTGGGCACCGTGCGCGGTGTGGTGTTGCACAGCGATGACGGCCTCGACGAAGCCTCGATCGCGGCCCCCACGCGGCTGTGGACCGCCACCGCCGATGGTGTCACCGAAGACTGCATCGAACCCGAGGCCCTTGGCCTGCAACGTGCACCGCTCACCACGGTGCAGGCGGGGACACTCGATGACGCCGCCGCAATGGTTCGTGACGGTCTCGCAGGAACCGCCGCACCACCCGTGCAGGACATGCTTCGCCTCAATGCAGCCTTGTCGCTATTGGCCGCTCAAGATGATCTTGATGCAGCCACAGCACTGGCCCATGTGGATAACGCCATCGGCTCGGGCAGGGCCACCGCAACACTGGAGGCATTGGCTCGGGTGTCCAACGCACGCTGATGTGATCAAGGTGCGGTGAGCGTTCCTGTGAGAACGCCGTGCCGCAGGTCCACTGTGGCGCCAACCTCACCATGCGTCCCCAGTGTGCGTTCAAACGA
>JAKVBV010000036.1 GCA_022446965.1 Phycisphaerales bacterium | reverse complement strand
GGGCGCTGAATCCACCGAAGATCACCGAGTGCGGCGCACCTATTCGTGCGCAGGCCAGCACCGCAACCGCCACCTCCGGCACCAAGCCCATGTAGATGGTGACCACATCCCCACGCCCGACGCCCTGCGCCTTGAGTGCGTTGGCGAAACGAGATACTTCGCGTTGCATGTCGGCGTAGGTGAGTGTGCGAATCTCCGGCCCCTCGTCGCCCACGGGTTCACCTTCCCAGATGATCGCGGGCTGATCGCCGAAGCCGTTGTCCACGTGCCGATCCACACAGTTGTGGCAGGCGTTGATCTTGCCGCCGGTGAACCATCTGGCATCAGGGCATTCCCACTCGACAACCTTCTCCCAGTGCTTGAACCAGTGCAGTTCTTCGGCCACTGCGCCCCAGAACGCCTCCGGGTCGGCGACCGACTGGGCATGGAGTTCGCGATACTGCTCGATGGACTCGATCCACGCACCGCCGCTGCGCTGCGCGAAATCGGCCGGCGGATCAAAGATGCGATCCTCGGAAAGCACGGATTGGATGGTGGTGTCGTCGGACATGGCTTCACTCCCGTTGAACAGGCAGCCTAGCCGATGCTGACGAGCTACTGACGACGACGGTTGCTCTTGCCTCCGCCCTTTCGTCCCCCGCCACGAGACGCCCGCTTGCGATCGCGTTCGATGCGGCGCTTGCTGGGCAATGGCAGATCTCGCGTCGTGCGATCGGGACGCTTGACGAGCGTCAGTTCAAGGAACCGCTCTGCCGAATCAACTCGTGTCACTCGCACCGTCACCTGATCACCGATGGCCAAAACGGCGCCGGATCCACGCGCCACGATGCGGCCCATGCCAGGAAGTTCTTCCCAGTGATCGCGACGTCCCCCACCCATGTCCTGCCAGGAGATCATGCCGGTGACGAGGAACCGATCCAACGACACGAGCACGCCACTGGACGTGAACCTACTCACCGCAGCGGTGACATCGTCGCCGAGGTGGTGCGTCTCAAGGAACTGCAACACCAGAAACTCTCGCAACTCGCGTTCGGCCTGCTCGGACTCCCGCTCGGTGTCGGAACAGTGCTTGCCCAGTTCGATGAGATCCACTTCGCCGGGCAGACGATCGTCGTCGTGCATGAGTCGTTCAAGTTCACGGCGGCGGCGGCCGGAGAACTGCGCCTGGCCGTTTTCGATGTGTTCCAGATACACACCCAATGCCCGGTGCAGGACAAGATCGGGATATCGGCGGATCGGAGACGTGAAGTGCGCGTAATGCTTGCTGGCCAAGGCAAAGTGGCCGATCACAGCAGGGCTGTATTCCGCTCGCGTCAGCGTACGCAACACGGCAAAGTGCACGGCCCGTGCTGAATCACTGTCTTTCGTGGCATCCAGCAGCTGCTGCAGGTCCTTTCGCGTGGGTGATTCGGGCAGACGATGACCCGCCGCCATGGCCAGCGTGCGGAGATCGTCGAGCGACTCCAGTTCCGGCTCGGCGTGGATACGGCGAATCATGGGCACATCAAGCGTGTCGAACACGCGAGCCACCGCCTCATTGGCCTCCACCATCAACATCTCGATGAGCGTGTGGGTGTAGGCGTCGTCTTCGGGCTGCACGTCGGACACGCGCCCCTCGTCATCGAACTGCAGTTCCGACTCGGGCAGATTCAGTGTGATCATGCCATCGCGACGGCGACGACCTTGAATCGCCTTGGCGAGCTGCTCCGTGGCGCGGAGCGATTCCAGCACCTCATCTGTAGGCGAAGTTCCGGTGCGGGCCTGCTTGCGGGCCGACTTCGTATCGCCATCGATCCAGGCCTGCGCTTCGATATAGGTGAAGCGTTTATCTGAGTTAATGAGTGTGGATCGTGATCGAACCGTGCCCACGCGGCCGCGTTCGTCGATGCGGATGATGATCGTCTTGGCGCAACGATCCACGCCCTCCTGCAACGAGCACACACCGTTGCTGAGCACCTCAGGCAACATGGGGATCACACGGCGAGGGAGATACGTGCTGTTTCCACGAGCCTTGGCTTCTTCATCAAGCGGCCCGCCGGCGGGCACGAAGAACCCAACGTCGGCGATGTGCACCATGAGTTCCCACTCGGCGGCATCGGCGTCCCAGACCACGCTGATGGCGTCGTCGAAATCGCGGGCATCCGGGGGATCGATGGTGAACGTCACGTGATCCCGAAGATCAAGGCGGTCATCCAGCGTGCCGTCGATCAATGTGGCCGCGGCGCGGGCTTCTTCCATCGCCGCCTCGGGAAAATCTGTGCGAATGCTATGCGCCGCGATCACCGCTTCCGTTTCCGCGTGTGGCTCACCCGACTTGCCGAGCACTTCGATGATCACGCCCTCAGGCAGCATGTCGTCTTCGGGCCAGGCTACGAGTTCGAACACAACCTTGTCGCCAGGCTTGATGTTCTTGGCGCCTGGATCACGAATCACCACGCACTCGCGCAGCTTGCGTCCGTCGGGTTCAACCAGCCAGGTGCGGCCCTGCTTGGTGACCGTGCCTGCGAATGTGGACGTGCATCGCTCGAGCACTTCGTCCACGCGACCCGAGGGGCCCCGCCCCTTCCACGCCCCGCGACCAGACACCGTGCACCGTACGCGGTCACCGCTGACCGCCGACCCTTGCGCACCGTTGGGAATGAACACGTCGCCTTCGCGTGTTGGTGAATCAGGTTGGACGAAGCCGAAGCCGCGTCTCGTGCCTCGATAGACACCTTCGACCTCGGGGCCGATCTTCGGCAGTTGCAGTCGGTCGCCGTCCGCAACAAGCACTTCATCCCGGATCAACCCTGCAATCGCCTCCTGCAGCACGTCCATCTGGTCGTAGCCCAGACGAAACGACCTGGCGAGATCATGCACCGTCGCCCACCGGCCCGAATCACGGGCAAGATGGTCGAGGATGCGGCGGCGGTAGCGCAACGGCATGGCGTGAGCCTACTTCTTTGGCGTGTCCGAGGACGGTTTGGACTTGGCGATGCGTTTGGCCTTGTCCACAAGATTGCCCACGCCACGGCCTTCACGAGCGACGTGAGTGGGCGTACTGGTTCCACCACTGATGCGCTTCTCCGCTGATTCGCTCTTGGGCTGATCCTTGGGTGCCGTGTCAGCCTTGGGCGAATCTGCCGTTGCATCCTTCGCCGGGGCCTCCGGAGCCGGGGCCTTTGAAGCGGCCTTGGTCGGCGGCGGCGAGGCCTTGCCTTTCACGAAGAAACCAGCGCCGACACCGATGAGGCGCCCCAGCTGCAGCTTGCCGCACTCGGGGCACTTCTTCTTGACCGGCGCCGACATCGATTGCACGAGTTCAAACTCATACGCACAGGCCTTGCATCGATAGTCGTACGTGGGCACGAGGGGTCAGGGCGCGATCGCCACCTTGGCGGCTCGCAACACCTGCTCTCCGATAGCGAAGCCAGGCTGCATCACCATCGTGATGTGGTTCGACTTGATGCCGTCGCCGGGCTGCTTCAACATGGCCTCATGTCGCAGCGGATTGAACTCGTCGCCAACGCTCGGCTCGATGCGATCCACACCAAGTTCACCGAGCACCTTCATGAACTCGTCCCGAGCGAGCGTCACGCCTTGAGCGAACTGCTCGGCGGTCATGCCTTCGAGGTTCTGCCCCAATGCGAGATCCAACTGATCTGACACCGTGAGCATTGCTCGCACGGCCGACCCGCGAGCGGCGCGAGCCACACGTGCTTCGTTCTCTTCGGCCCGACGTTGGTTGTTGCGCAACTCAGCGAGAGCACGAAGACGGTCTTCACGAGTCGTGTCCAACTCGCTCAGCAGCCACTCGATCGAAGCGGCCACATCGCCTTCGCTTTTGGCAAGTACCGAAGCCACGAAGGCATCGTCGATCACCTGCTCGGGCGCCGTCTCTTCGGTGGATTCGACGGCGGCGTCTTCGGGCACGGCGGCGTCGGATTCAGGCAAGTCTTCTGAGGTCGTGTTCATGTCGGTCATCCTCGGAATGCATCCTTGATGCGATCCCACATGCTCGGCGCCTGATCGTCGATGGGCGCCGATTCAGTCTGGGCGTACTCCGTGAGCAGCGAACGTTGCCGGTCATCCAACTTGCGCGGCACGATGAGTTTGAGCACCACGATCAGGTCGCCTCGACGACTGCCACGCAACGCGGGCAGCCCCTGTTCCTTCACGCGGATCAGTTCGCCGGGTTGTGTGCCAACCTTCACGTGCACAGTGTGGGTGTCTTCGGCGCCCAGCAGCGGCACTTCGATGTCGCCGCCGAGTGCCAATGTGGTGAAGGCCACGGGCTGCACCAACAGGAGGTTGTCGCCATCGCGTTCGAACGTGTCGTTCTGCGCGATGCGCACCACCACGTGCAGGTCGCCACGAGCGCCGGTGCCCCCGGGATCAACCTCAGGAGATGGTGGCTCGCCTTCGCCAGCAAGGCGAACGGCCTGGCCATCATGGATGCCGGCAGGAATCTGGATCGTCAATTCGCGGCTGGTGGGATATCGACCCTGACCACGACAATCGGCGCACGGTGTGGTGATCGTCAATCCCCTACCGCGACACGCCGGGCAGGCCGTGACCATGCGAAACATGCCACCGAGCCCTGCTTGCTGCACCTTGCCTTGACCGCCGCAGGTGCTGCAGGTTTCCGGCGTGGTGCCTGGTGCAGCGCCACTGCCGGTGCAGGTGTCACACACGTCTATGCGTGTGAAGGGCACATCTCGGCTGGCACCAGTGACCACTTCCTCAAGCGTGAGTTCAACCTCAGTTTCGAGGTCGTAACCTCGCGCTCGCGCCCGGCGTCCGCCACCTCGGCCACCGCCCATGCCTTCAAAGATGTCATTGAACACCGAGAAGATGTCGTCGGTGGAGTTGAAGCCGTGCCGCGCCTGGCCACGAAGACCATCATGCCCGTGGCGGTCGTACATTGCACGCCGCTCCGAATCGGACAGCACCTCATACGCTTCCGCCGCTTCCTTGAACTTGGCCTCGGCTTCCTGATCGTTGGGATTGCGGTCCGGGTGGTACTTCATCGCCAGCCGGCGATAGGCCCGCTTGATGTCGTCAGCCGACGCAGTGCGTTCGACACTCAACACTTCGTAGTAGCAGCGGGTGGTGGGCATGATGGGGTGCCGAATCTGCCCGCGGGCCCCCCGCAGACGGGCTCGAAGCCCGCCTGCGAGGGGCACGGGGAGGGAGAAAGGAGCTTGGGTATATCAGACGACGGCGCCCGTCACGGGCGTGTCGTCATCCTTGAGTTCAGTCAGCGCAACATCGGTCGTGAGCATGAGGCCCGCGACAGACGCCGCATTCTGCAACGCCGTACGAACGACGAACGCGGGATCGATGATGCCGGACTTGACGAGATCTTCCATCTCGCCGTTGCCCGCATTGAACCCGACATTCGCAGCAGCCTCGCGGATCTTCTCGACGATCACGTCGCCGTCTTCACCGCAGTTGGACGCGATGTGGAAGGCCGGTGCCTCGAGCGCGGCGGCGATGATGTCGCAACCGAGCTTCTCATCGCCCTTGGCCTTGCCGCGAGCCTTCTCGACAGCCTCGATGGCACGCAGACACGCCACGCCACCGCCGGGCACATAGCCCTCCTTGGCAGCGGCACGAGTTGCGTTGAGTGCATCGTCGACACGGTCCTTGCGTTCCTTCATCTCCGGCTCGGTGGCACCACCGACTTCGATGACGGCCACGCCGCCAGTGAGCTTGGCAAGGCGCTCGTTGAGCTTCTCCTTGTCGTACTCGCTGGTGGACCGCTCCAGCTGCGTGCGAATCTGATTGGCTCGCGACTCGATCGCGGCCTTGTCACCGCCACCACGAAGAATCGTGGTGCCGTCCTTGGTGATCGTCACCTTAGCGGCGGTGCCCAGTTCGGACAGTTCGATGTCCTCGAGATTGCGACCGAGGTCGTCTGCAAAGAACTCGCCACCAGTGCAGGCAGCGATGTCGCCGAGCATGGCCTTGCGACGCTCACCGAACCCAGGGGCCTTCACGGCACACACCTGCAGCACGCCACGCAGACGGTTCACCACCAGGGCGGCAAGTGCTTCGTTCTCGACGTCTTCGGCGATGATCAGCAGTGGCTTGCCGGTGCCCGCGGTCTTGTTGAGCAGCGGCAGCAGATCGGCAAGGTTGGCGATCTTCTTCTCGTGGATCAGGATCTGGCAATCCTCAAGCACGCACTCGGCGGTCTTGGGATCGGTCATGAAGTACGGGCTGAGGTAGCCCTTGTCGAACGCCATGCCTTCCACGTAATCGAGGCAGGTGTCGGCGGTCTTGCCTTCTTCCACATCGACCACGCCGTCAGGACCGACCGTGTCGATGGCTTCGGCGATCAGCGCACCAATGGCGTGATCGTGATTGGCCGACACCGTGGCAACCTTGGCGAGGTCATCCTTGCCCGAGCAGTCCGCAGCGATGCCTTGGATCGCGTCGGCCGCAGCGGATGCCGCGGCGTTGATGCCTCGCTGCAGCGCAACAGCGCCGGCGCCAGCGGCGACATGCCGCAGGCCTTCGCGATAGATGGCTTCGGCCAGCACAGTGGCGGTGGTGGTGCCGTCACCAGCCTTGTCAGCGGTGCGCTTGGCCACCTGATGCACCATCTGGGCACCCATGTTCTCGAACGGCTGCTGGAGTTCGATCTCCTTGGCCACCGAGACACCATCCTTCGTGACGGCCGGACCGCCGAAGGACTTCTGCACGACCACGTTGCGGCCGGAGGGACCCATGGTGGACGCCACTGCCTTGGCCAGTTGACCGACGCCGGACAGGAATGACTCCTGGGCGTCGGTGTCGAATTTCATCTGCTTGACACTCATGATTCGGTGCTTTCCTTCGCTTCGCTCACTCGACGATGCCGAGCAACTCGCTCTCGCGCACGATCAGGTGCGTGACGTTCTTCACTTCAACTTCGGTACCGGCGTACTTGCCGTAGACGACGGTGTCGCCTTCCGTCACCGTGGGAATGATGCGCTCACCGTTGTCGAGACGCTTGCCTGGACCACAGGCCACCACGGTGCCCTGCATGGGCTTCTCCTTGGCGGACTCGGGCAGGTAGATGCCCGAGGCGGTCTGCGACTCGGCTTCAATGGGACGGATCAGGACGCGGTCTTCAAGGGGTTGCACTGCCATGTGTCTTCCTCCAAATGCCCCGTGTCGGGGCGGATCGGAGCTCGCTTGCTCCGGAGTGTTCGTGTTGATGATGATCGATCAGAAGCCCATGCCCGGCATGCCACCCATGCCACCCATGCCACCCATGCCGCCCATGCCGCCCATGCCGCCCATGCCCATGTCGTCATGGTCGTGGTGGTCATGGCCTTCGGGTTCCTGGGGCACTTCAGTCACGATGCAGTCGGTTGTCAGCAGCAGGCCCGCCACGGAAGCGGCGTTCTGCAGGGACGTGCGATCGACCTTGGCCGGCGTGATGACGCCGTCGTCGAACAAGCAGCCATAGGTGCGCGTGAGGGCGTTGAAGCCGAAGCTGCCTTCACCCTCGGCCACCTTGGCCACGATCACAGATCCCTTTTCTCCGGCGTTGTCGGCAATGGTCTGCAGCGGCACGTGCAGTGCACTCTGCACCATCTCCACACCGAGACGCTCGTCGCCGGTGGTCGACGCGAGGGTGTCGGCGAGCGATGCAGCGCCGCGAATGAAGCTCACGCCGCCGCCGGGCACGATGCCCTCTTCCACCGCCGCACGCGTGGCGTGCAGGGCGTCTTCGACGCGGGCCTTCTTTTCCTTCAGTTCGGCTTCGCTGCCGGCACCGACATGGATCTGTGCCACGCCACCGGTGAGCTTCGCCATACGTTCCTGCAGCTTCTCACGGTCGTAGTCGGAATCGCTCGCGGCGATTTCGCGACGGATCTGCTCGATGCGACCGTTGATGTCGTCGCTCGAACCGGCACCTTCGACCACGGTGCACTTGTCCGAGGTGATCTCGATCTTCTTGGCCACACCCAACTGCGACAGTTGCAGTTCGGCGAGATCCATACCGGTGTCCTTCATCACTGGCTCGGCGCCAGTGAGCACGGCGAGATCCTGCAGCATCGCCTTGCGGCGATCGCCGTAGCCAGGCGCCTTCACCGCACAGACTTGTGCCACGCCACGAAGCTTGTTGATGACCAAGGCGCTGAGCGCTTCACCGGTGACATCTTCAGCAATGATGAGCAGCGGCTTCTTGGCCTCCACGACCTTCTCAAGCACGGGCACGAGCTTCTGCACGCTGTCGATCTTCTCTTCGTGAATCAAAACGAAGGCCTTGGCCAGTTCGCAGGTCATCGCGTCGGCGTCGGTCACGAAGTTCGGGCTGAGATAGCCGCGGTCGAACTGCATGCCTTCGACGACATCGACGTAGGTGTCGAGGCCCTTGCCCTCTTCCACGGTGATCACGCCGTCACGGCCGACCTTGGAGAAGGCCTCGGCCATGATCTTGCCCACGCTCGGGTCGTTGTTCGCGGAGATGGTGGCAACAGCCTGAATGTTGTCGGCCACAGGCTTAGACAGCCCTTCAATGTGGTCAACCACACCCTCGACCGCCTTGCGCATGCCACGGGCGAGTGCGTTGGCATCGGCACCAGCGGCGATGTGCCGCAGGCCGGCCTTGAACAGTGCTTCACTGAGCACCGTGGCCGTGGTCGTGCCATCGCCGGCGACATCGGAGGTCTTGCTGGCTGCTTCACGCACCAGCCGGGCACCCATGTTCTCGATCTTGTCCCGGAGTTCGATTTCTTCAGCAACGGTGACGCCGTCCTTGGTGACGGTCGGACCGCCCCACGACTTGTCAATCACGGCATTGCGGCCACGCGGGCCAAGGGTCGACTTCACGGCCGACGCGAGCTTCTCGACGCCGGCGAGCAGTGCCTTGCGGGCATCTGCGTCAAAGGCCAGTTCCTTCACGGCCATGGGTGCATTCCTCCTGCATTCAATCCAAGGCGGTGCAAACACGCATCGCCCATTACCCATCCCTGTTGCAAGTGGCGTGCCAAAAACGCCGTCATGAGGCCGCTGTGGGGCCGTCAGGACATGGGAAAATCGCGATTTAAGGCCACAGGGCGGTGTTCTGCCGGCGGTGGGCTGTGATCCACCTGCCGATGTGGCAGGGGTCAGCCGACCAATTCGTCCAAGGTGGGCGAAGGCTGGCGAAGATCGTGCCGGATCCAGGCGGTATTGACCACCAGATAGGCCATCCCGATGGCCTGCACACTGAGCACGGTCAATCCCAATACCCCCAGCGTGAGATCGGTGTTGGGGCTACCCATGAGTTCAGCGAGCGCCGACCCCACCAGCAGCAGCCCGGCCAGCACCGTGGCGAAGATCAGCGTGGGAATGCGTTGTCGTCGCAATGTGGCCGCGCGAAACACCCGGCATCGGCGTCCGGCTTCAAGCAACACTTTGCGAAGCCCCATCAGGCCTGCAGCCAATCCGATGGTGGTCAAGGCGACACCGGCCATGGCGAGTGTTCCACCGGCCTGGAACATGCCCAGCCCGGCTGCGATGGCGACAGCGCCCGCGGCAACCTCCCCCACGGCTCGTCGGCAGGAGGTCTGCAGTGGTCCACCTTCGCGTGGTCGCAGGCACCAGCAGCCCAGCACGCATCCACCAAGTGTGATGACGAACGCCAGCCAGACCATGGATTGAAACACCATCGCGGAGATCGCCGCCTTGCCTGCAAGGGCTGCCGCCCCGGCAAACACCATGGCCACCAAGGGCAGAATGGCACAGGCGGCCAGCCCCACACTCACCAGCACGAGCCCGTCGCCCACGGCGCGGGGATCAGCCAGCCGCGGCAAGGCCGTCGCCAGTGGATCGATCACGCCCGTCACCACGTCGGGCACCGACTGCCCGCACTCGGGGCAATTGCCCGCCGCCGACACACCACGCAGGTCGTACGTGCATGACGGACACGGCAGCGACAACTGCACATGCATGCCCTGCAGCCCGGTGGTCGGGTCGGGAGCGGTGGTCCCGCGATCAGACATGATGGGATCCAGCATCATCGCCCTATACTCAGGTATCCATGACGCAAAGCCAAGTGCCAAACAGTGAATCTCTCGCTGCACCCGCACAAGCGGGGCCTCTGGAGCGGCTGCGCGCTCAGTTGAGCTCGGTGTACTACGGCAACACCACAGCGGTGGAACGGTTGCTCACCTGCCTGCTCGCCCGTGGCCATCTGCTCATCGAAGACGTCCCGGGCGTTGGCAAGACAGTGCTCGCAACGGCATTGGCCAAGTCAATCGGCGGCACATTCGCCCGTGTCCAGTGCACGCCCGACCTGCTGCCGAGCGACATCACCGGCGTCACCGTGTTCGACCGTGACCGCAACGATTTTCGCTTCCAGCCCGGACCGGTGTTCAACAACATCATCGTGGCCGACGAAATCAACCGCACCACCCCACGCACCCAGGCGGCACTGCTTGAAGCCATGGCCGAAGACACGGTCACGGTTGATGGCACAACACGTCAGTTGCCCCAGCCGTTCATGGTGATCGCCACACAGAATCCCTACGAGTTCGAGGGCACATACTTCCTGCCTGAGAACCAGCTCGATCGATTCCTGGTGCGCATCAGTCTTGGCTATCCGGCCCCCACCGACGAAGCACGCATCATTCAACAGCAGCCTGCCCGCAATGAACTGCGGTCACTGCAGCCGGTGGTCACCGACGACGAAGTGTGCGCCATGCAGCAGGCTGTCGATGCCGTGCACATGGATGAATCGCTGGTGAACTACGTCATTGCATTGGCCACCGCGTCGCGGGAACACGACGACGTCCAAGTGGGCGTGAGCCCACGTGGTGCACTTGCATTGGCGCAAGCTGGTCGGGCAACCGCCCTGCTTGACGGCCGTGACTACTGCACACCCGATGACATCGTGGCCAACGTGCTTCCGGTGTGTGCACACCGCATCATCAGTCGCACCGCCATGCACGAAGGTGACACAGGCACGGCTCGTCGCATCATGCAACAGGTGCTGGAAACCGTGGCCTCGCCGGCCTGATGCGACCGCTTACTGCGGTCTGATGACGGCGATGTCGGGCAAGTTGCGGAACAGCCCGTCCCAGTCGAGTCCGTACCCAACCACGAATACGTCAGGGACGTCGAAACCGATGTACTCACACGTCGGGTCCGCTGCGCGGTGCACTTCCTTGCGCAGCAACACGCAGGTACGGACATCCGCCACACCCACGTCGCGCAGCTCCTGCTGCAGGAGATGCAACGTACGGCCCGAGTCGAGAATGTCGTCCACCAGCAGCACGGTCTTGCCTGCAATGCCCTCGGGCAGCGGCCCCTGCAACACGGCCGATTCAGACCGTGTGGTCTTGCCCGGATACGCACTCACGCCCACCGGGCGAATTGGAAAGGGCAAGGGCAGGTGTCGCACCAGATCAGCCACAAAAAGCAGGCTGCCAGTGAGCACTGGAACCACCACCAACTGTCCGGCATCGGCCACCGGAGCCAGGTCGGTCATGATGGCCTCCGCCAACTGTCCAACGCGGTCAGCGATGTCGTCACGGTCAATCAAGGTGCGTTCGAGGCGCGGGTCCATAGGTGGGCAGAATGCTACACAGCGGGCGTCGACATCTCGGTGTATCCGCCCTGAATGTTCACATGTGAAAATCGTAAACTGTTGTTGTTTAGAATCTTAGGTCTTGTTGTTTGATCGACCTTAGCGGCTTCTCTACAATGGGGCACATGGCCACCACCAAATCCACCAAAAAGCCCGCTGCCAAGGGCGCGGGGCGGGGTCGTACCACCTCTCGAGGTACGAAAAAGACCAAAACATCCCCCACCAAGACGCCGGCGATCCGCACGTTCAAGCGTGCGGTGGCCGCCGTTCTGGATGCCCCCAACGTCGAACGCACGCGGCCAAATCGTTTGCCCAAGGACGCCTTCTTCCTCGACCGGATGAAGGCCCTCCTCGCGGCATTGGACAATCCGCATCAGAGTGTCGAAGCGATCCATATCGCCGGCTCCGTGGGCAAGGGCTCCACGGCCGCCATGCTGGATTCCACCATGTGTGGATGCGGCTGGGCCGTGGGCATGTTCACCTCCCCACACCTCACCAATGTGCGTGAGCGCATCACGCTCAATGGCGAGATGATTTCCGAGGCGGGCTTCACCAGCCTGGCTGCCCGCGTCACCAAGGCATGTGCCGAGGCGGCGCCCGATGCCTCCTTCTTTGAACGTATCACGGCCATGGCCTTCCTGCACTTCGCAGAAGAAGCCGTGGACATGGCGATCATGGAAACTGGTCTCGGCGGACGATTGGACACCACCAATCTCTGCAAGCCGGCGGTCACGCTGATCACCCGTATTGAACTGGATCACACCCATCTGCTTGGAAGCGACCTGGCTTCGATCGCCCGCGAGAAGGCAGGCATCTTCAAGCCCGGGGTGCCGGCATTTTCTGTGCCTCAGGAACCAGAAGTCGAAGCCGTGCTGCGTGAAGAAGCCGAACGCATCGGCACCACACTCAAGGTGCTGGGCAAGGATGTGGACTTCAGCAGCCGTTTCTGTGTCGATGACGATCGAGGCGCACACGCCCGCATATGCTTCATCGGCGAGCACAAGCAGTACATGCATCTGCCCGTCCCGCTGAAGGGTGAGCATCAAGCGCCAAACTGCGGTCTGGCATTGGCCACGATCGACACCATCGGCGGCACCGATCCTGCCTTTGACGAGTCGATCGTCTATCAGGGCCTGAGCGAGACCAGCATTCGCGGCCGCATGCAACTGGCATGGGATCGTCCTCGCATTCTGGTAGACGGCGCACACAACGCCGCATCTATGACCACGCTCATGCGTTGCATCGGATCGCACGTGCCGTTCGACTCGATGATCTGTGTGTTCGGCTGCTGTGACGACAAGGACATCGACGGCATGCTCGAGAACGCTGCCCTCGGTGCGGACAAACTCGTCTTCACCAAGGCCTCGGATCAACCCCGCGCCGCCGAGCCGGAAGTGCTGGCTGCTCGATTCTCCGAGTCGCACGGTCGCACCTGCCAGACGGCTGCCAATGTGAAAGAGGCGCTGGAAATCGCCGCTCGTGCCGCGAGCCGCGATGACCTCATCTGCGTCACCGGCAGTTTCTATCTGGTCGGGGAAACGCTCGACTATCTCAAGGAACTTCAGGCGCATCGCGGCTGAGGGCGACATTCGTCTCCACGCAGGCCACGGCAGGTACCCCCTTGCCGTGGCCTGCTACTCTTTTGGCTTCGCAAGGATCCGTTCAGACCATGTCCACCGCCACGACACCCGCACACCGCTACTGCGCCGAGTTGGCCAACACCATCGAACCACGATGGCAGGCCGCCTGGGCTGATGCCTCGTGTTTCGCCGCGCACAACCCTGGCGATGCGAGCTTCGACCCTACGGCCGAACGGTTCTTCTGCATGGACATGTTCCCCTATCCCTCAGGGGCCGGGCTGCACGTGGGTCACCCGCTGGGCTACATCGGCAGCGACATCATCTCGCGATTCAAACGCATGAACGGCGCCAACGTGCTGCACCCCATGGGCTGGGACGCCTTCGGCCTGCCCGCCGAGCAGTACGCCATTCAAACCGGTGTCCATCCGCGCGAAACCACCACCAAGGCGATCGGCAACTTCCGTCGCCAACTGCAGCGATTCGGGTTCTCGTACGACTGGAGCCGCGAGTTCGCCACGATCGACGAAGACTACTACCGCTGGACCCAGTGGATCTGGCTGCAGGCCTTCGGCGCCTGGTACGACGACGACGCACGACGGGCTCGACCAATCGACACGCTCATCACCATGCTCGAGGCTGGCGAAGCGTCGATCGATGCACGCGGCCAACTCGCCCGCCGTGCCCCTGATGACACCCACCGACATTGGCGAGATCTCGATGCCGATGAGCAGCGATCGCTTCTGGACAACCAACGCCTCGCCTACCTCGCTGAGCAGACCGTGAACTGGTGCCCCAAGTTGGGCACCGTGCTCGCCAACGAAGAGGTGATCGACGGCCGCAGCGAGCGTGGCGGACACCCTGTTGTTCGCCGTGGACTGAAGCAGTGGATGTTCCGCATCACCGCATTTGCCCAGCGGCTGCTCGATGAGCTCGATGAACTCGACTGGCCCGAGTCCACCCGCACGCAACAGGCCGAGTGGATCGGCCGCAGCGAAGGCGCTGAAATTCGATTCACCGTGGACGGCACCGATGACACCATCGACGTGTTCACCACCCGGCCCGACACACTCTTCGGCGCCACGTTCATGGTGCTCGCTCCAGAGCACCCGCTCGTAGAACGTGTGCTCGAAGCGCCACCATCGGACTGCGACGCAACGGCCCTGCGTGACTACGTGGAGACGGCTCGGAATCGCAGTGATGTCGACCGCATGGCCGAGAAGAAGGACAAGACCGGCGTGTTCACCGGCTTGCACGCCAGCAACCCGCTCACCGGAGCATCCATGGCCGTCTGGGTGGCTGACTATGTGCTTATGGGCTACGGCCACGGCGCCATCATGGCCGTGCCTGGCCATGATGATCGCGACAACGCCTTCGCCCGACGATTCGACCTGCCGATCTTCGACGTCGTGCAGGCCCCTGACGGCGCGGAGACCGACGATGGCTGCTGGACAGGCGCAGGCACTGCGATCAACTCCAGCAGCGACACGCTGTCCATCGACGGCATGTCTACGGCGGATGCGAAGGCCGCCGTCATCGAGTGGGCGCAACGAGAAGGCATCGGCTCGGGCGTGACCAACTGGCGACTGCGTGACTGGCTGTTCTCTCGACAGCGGTACTGGGGCGAACCCTTCCCCGTGGTACACACCGCCGACGGCGGCACGTATCCAGTTGGCGACGCGGCGTTGCCCGTGACGCTGCCGAACATCGACGACTACACGCCCGGCGAACACGACGATCCTACCCCGTTGCTGGGGAAGGCTGTGGACTGGGTGGACACCACCGCTGGCGAAGCAGGTGTGGATCCAGCGGTGCTCGCACCCGACACACCTGTGCGTCGCGAAACCAACACCATGCCCGGCTGGGCCGGTTCATGTTGGTACTACCTGCGCTACTGCGATCCCCACAACACCGAAGCGTTCATCGATCCTGAAATCGAGCAGTACTGGGTGGGCCCGACAGCTGCATCCAAGGGCGGGGTGGATCTGTACATCGGTGGCGCTGAACATGCGGTGCTGCATCTGCTGTACGCCCGCTTCTGGCACAAGATGCTGTTCGATCTTGGTCATGTCACATCCAGCGAGCCATTCCGCAAACTATTCCACCAGGGCCTGCTCACAAGCTTCGCTTGGAAGCGAGCCGACGGTTCGCTTGTGCCGGTGGACGAGGTCGATGAAGACACCGCCATCGAAACGGCCAGCGGCGAGATGGTCGAGCGGATCATCGCCAAGATGTCCAAGTCACTGCGTAATGTGGTGAATCCCGATGACGTGATCGCCGAGTACGGCGCCGACACGTTCCGCCTGTACGAAATGTACATGGGCCCGCTCGATGCAAGCAAGCCGTGGAACACCCGCGACATCGTGGGCGTGTTCCGCTTCTTGCAACGTGCATGGCGACTGGCCGTGAACGAAGACAGCGGGGAACTCATGCTGCGCGAGACCGCCGACGACGCCGTCGAACGACAGCTGCATCGCATGATCGCCAAGGTCACGGATGACATCCCAAAGCTCGCCTTCAACACCGCGATCGCCGCGATGATCGAATTCGTGAACACCGCCACTCAGGCCGGCGGGCTCACCAGCGATCAACTCAACCGCTTCGCCCGCGTGCTGTGCCCGTTCGCGCCGCACATGGCCGAGGAGATTCACCATCGCCTTGGTGCCGATGACCTGTGTTCCATCGCCCCGTGGCCCACGTTCGACCCCGCGATGTTGCAGGACGACCGCATCGAGATGCCGGTGCAGATCAAAGGCAAGGTGCGTGGACGCATCACGGTGCCGGCCGACGCCGACAACGCTGCGATCGAAGCCGCTGCCCTCGCCGATGAACGCATTGCCGATCTGCTGGGCGATGCGCCACCTCGCAAGGTGATCATCGTGGCGGGCAAGATCGTCAACATCATTCCCGGATGAGCATGCAGCTGAACATCCTCGACGGTACATCTGCACCTCAAGGCCCATGGGAATTGGCCACGCCGGCCGTTTCCACATTCGTCTTGGTGGGCGCCAACGAAGAACTCACCGGCATTCCTGAAGGGCTCGCTGCCGCAATTGCCGACTGCATCGGCGAAGCGGTGAACGTGGACCGCCCGGAAGTCACGCCGCCAGACGTGCCGTGGGTCGCCGCGATTCATGTGAACGCGCTGCCTGCGCCGCTGTTGTGTTGGCCCGAAGCCGACGCCGTGCATCATCCCGACGTGCCAGATCTACAAGGCACTGGCGGGCTTGTCGTGCAAACGCTGCTGCACCCTGATGATCCACTCACGTGCTTCGTGAACATCGTGCGATTGCTGGCCATGCTCGACACCGATGCACCGGGCGTGCTCGATGGCAACACTGGCCGCCTGCTCGATCGCGAACTGCTTGAACGAGAATTCCTCGGCGATGAAGGCGAACCTGCCGAGTCGATTCTGTGGGTATTGCTCGCAGAGAGTGTGGACAGCGACACCACTCGGGTGCGGACC
>JAKVBV010000035.1 GCA_022446965.1 Phycisphaerales bacterium | reverse complement strand
ACCCGCAAGAAGGCCACTCGCAAGAAGGCCAAGAAGAAGGTCACTCGCAAGAAGGCCACTCGCAAGAAGGCCACACGCAAGAAGGCTGTTCGCAAGAAGCGTTGATTCTGCGTCCGGCTGCACGAGTCGGGTTCACGAAACATGAGCCGTCGGCGGGGCCTCGTTGGTCCCGCCGACGCTCTTTTTCGACCTCACATGGAGGTTGAAGCAGGACCAGCAAGACGGTCGATACCATCAGCGTCATGACGCATGTGATCACCGAACCGTGCATTGGAACCAAGGACACAGCCTGTGTAGACGTGTGTCCTGTGGATTGCATTCACCCCACAAAGGATGAAGGCAACTACGAAGGGTTCGAGATGCTGTACATCGACCCGGACACGTGCATCGACTGCGGTTTGTGCGTCGATGAGTGTCCGGTGCAGGCCATCTTTCCCGAGGAGGATCTCCCGGAGGAGTGGCTCAAGTACATCAAGATCAATGCAGACTGGTATGAGGAAAACGGCTGAGGGTCACACTCAGGCGGCTTCATCCATGCCACGCGTGATGTCGACCTGGGCGGGGGCATCAGCCCGCTCGGTCCAGTCTTCAGCTCGGCCACCAAGTTCAATCTCGCTTGATTGCGTCTTGCGGTATCCCAAGCGACGGATGACCTCGAGGACGTCGGTCCACGAGGGAAACGTCTTGTTGTTGGCCGTCTTGAATGCTTCGATGGCCCGCAAGAACAGATATTGCTCGGTGGTCATCTCGCCTTCCTCGGCACTGCGGAGAAAGTCGCTGCGTCGGCGGCCTGGGCCACGTCGTCGCTCCAGTGGCGTGTTGCGGCCATCGGCTCGGTCGCGTCGATCCAAGCCGAGCCGGCGATCGACCACTGGGGTGTTTGGGGCCTCTTCCTTGCGGTGCTGGGACATGCTGGTTCTCCGGCGGGCGAGCGCATCGACCGCTAGCATTCACAATCGATGCGATCGTCCTGGCGATTCAGCACAGGTGCTATACCCACCGCGAATCCAAGCGATCCACCCCGTACAGACCTCATGACCCGCACAGACCATTCATCACGATCAACCTCACCAGCGGCGCACCCGGGCTTGGCTGTGATCATCGGCTGGGTGCTGCCTGGTGCCGGGCACATGCTGCTGGGGCAGCGTCGCCGCGGGATCCGGATCATGATCGGGATGGCCGTGCTCATCGTGCTGGGCGTACTTATCGGCGGTGTGGACGCGGTGGACTCCGTTCGGGATCGGCTGTGGTACTTCGCCCAGCTGGGCGCGGGTCCGATCGTGATCCTGATTGACGTGCTCAATCAGAAGGTCGCCCGTGCCATGCCCGCCCCTGAGGTCTACCAAACGATGGGGCTGGGGCACATCAACGCCATCGGCACGCTGTACATCGCCTTGGCAGGCTTGATGAACATCGTGGTGCTGCTGGACCTGTTCCGGACACGCGGTGAAGAAGGACCCGCTCGCCGCAGGGGTGACAAGTCGCAGGGGCTCTACACATGAGCATGCTGCTGGCCTGGATCCCGTTTCTCGAGCCGATGCACTTCATGCAGCCGCTGTGGTACCTGCTGAGCGTGCCGTTGCTCATTGGCATCGCAATGGTGCACAAGGCGCTCAGAGTGCCTCAGAGCGGCACGTGGCTCCGTGCATCAAGCATCATGACGGCGCAGGCGTTGCTCGGGTTGATCGCCTTGACGCTGGTTCTGGCGGCTGTCGTGTATGGCATCGTGCCGTCATTGCACTGACCGCCGCCAACATCACCAGAATCCACTTGTTCTCGGACTGTCGATCGTCCGAAAAAAACGTGGCCTGTTCGTGCATCACGCGCGATCGGGCGCATTGTTGAGCAGCCATGGTGATTTGTCGCGGCGCAAGCCGATGCGACTGATCGGGCCGCGCCAAGGATGACGCGGCAGAGAGAGACCAGAGAAGTGATGGGACTGCCTTCTGGGCACCCGCCAGGGATGGTGGAGCATGACAACACACACACGAGCGACAACCGCAACGCCGTTTCGTCCTGACGAAGCGCACCTTGAAATCCACTGGAGCCGCTGGCAGGAGACGCAATGTCTCGAGTCACGAGCCGTGTTGGTGGATTACTACATGGAGCGACAGGTTCGCCCCATCGCCGAGCGCCTGCGTGGTTCGCTGCCACGACACGTGGATGTTGATGATCTGATCCAACAGGGGTATCTGGGGCTGGCCGACGCAATGGGCCGCTGGGATCCTTCACGCGGCTTCCGGTTTGAGACCTTTTCATCGCGACGCATCTCTGGTGCGATGCGAGATTGGCTGCGAAATCAGGACCACCTCCCTCGGTTGATGCGGCGACGTTCTCGAGCGGTGGAGCGTGCCATGGATGGATTCCGCGTCCGTGCGGGCCGCACGCCTGACCATGAAGAGCTCAAGACCGCCATCCGTTCCGGGATGGACGTGAATGAACAGGAAATCGAACTGCTGCTGGGTGACCACGA
This sequence comes from Phycisphaerales bacterium, assembly GCA_022446965.1. Taxonomy (GTDB): domain Bacteria; phylum Planctomycetota; class Phycisphaerae; order Phycisphaerales; family SM1A02; genus JABAAC01. Next base: position 18,692 of record JAKVBV010000035.1, on the reverse strand, counting down.
GGTGCCCGCCGTGGTGAACTTCGGGGGCCTTGAATCCAATGGAGACGAGGACAGCGGCGTGGACGCATTGGCCGAATCGACATTGGCAGATGTCGATGCCCAGCCGCAGCAGGAAGATCTGCGGGAGTTCATCACCAAGGGCCTCGATTCCACCGACCGCATGATCGTGGTGCTGTACTTCTACGAGCGACTCACCATGCGTGAGATCGGTGCCGTGGTGGGCTGCAGCGAATCGCGCGTGTCCCAACGAATGGACTCCATCATCGACCGGCTTCGAGCTCGTGGCGATCTGACCCCTGAACGCCTGGCCGTGGCTTGATCACACTCGACGGATGCCCCTTCCCGCATCCACCTCCAAACCTTCTCTTCTTTCCTTCTCGAGCGACCCGCGGCCTCCCGCCGCGGGTTGCTTGTGTGTTGCGGTACCCTGCGTGCATGTCCAGCGGAATGACACGCTTCGCCTGTGCCCTCGGGTGTATTGCCGCAGCCGTCGTGTGCCCGCTGCTCACCTTGAGCATGCACAACGAGGCCGGACGACCTCCGGTGATCACCATGCCCGGTGGTGGGCCCGAGACGGGCGTCTTCCCGGCGGCATGGACCACCGCCGTGCCTAGTCTGGCCACGGTGGTCGGCGTGTTCGTGCCCATGGGGCTGCTGGGTGTGGCGACCTATGTGCTGGTGCGTCGCCCATGTGCCGAGGGTGAGGCCGACGCCGCCGGGTGACCGTTGCCCAAGCCATCGCGTTCGGATACTCTTTTGCCCTTGCTGCAGTGCCTCTGCAGCCGCCAGGATTCCTGAGAGGACAAAGTACGCATGGCAAAGATGTTCTACACACTCGATGAGGTCTGCACCCGACTTGGCAAGAGCCAGGAAGAGGTGGAAGCCATGGTGTCCTCCGGGCAGATCCAGGAGTTCCGCGACGGCGAATCTCTCGTCTTCAAGGTTGATCAGGTCGACCTGTTGACCGTGGCTGACGAGTCTGGTGGTGATATTGAACTCGACCTCGACGCCGCAGGCATTGATCTGGGTGATTCCGCCGGTATCGATCTGTCGGCTTCAGGATCCGCCGAGATGATTCTCGACGACGCATCCGCTGCCGATTTTGATGCGCCCACACCGCTGCCCGACAAGGCGCCGCAGGCCCTGGGCGACAACGACGACCTCGGCATGGATCTCGACGGCTCGAGCAGCGAAAGCTTTGATCTGGGTGGCTCCGACACCGGCGGGGATCTTGATCTTGGTGGTGGCCTGGTGGACGAACTTGATCTGTCCGCTGAACTGGCCGCCCCTGAAGGCGACGGCGAAGGTACAGGCGACATCGATGGTCTCGATATCGACGAAGCTGGCGAGACGCGCGTGGGCGAAGGCATCGACGACCTCACCCTCGAGTCCGTGGGCTCGGGGAGCGGTTTGCTCGATCTGACCAATCAATCCGATGACACGTCGCTTGGCGCCGAGTTGCTCGAAGATGCATTCACCAGCGAAGACGACTTCATCGACGTCCCCGCCGCTTCGGGCCTGTTCGAGGCATCCGAGGCCAGCGGTGGTGCTGAAGCGATCAGTGGTTCGTCTGAAGGCGCACCCGCATTGGCGACACCTGCTGCTGCGGCCGTCGCTGCTCAAGCGTGGGATCCATCAGGCTCCGGTCTGGCCACCGGCCTGTGCATTGGTGCCATGGTGTGCCTGATCGGCCTTTTCGCCATCGTGGGTGTAGAAGCCATTGGCGGTGCCAGTGGCCTTGCGCCGCTCATCGGCGAGAAGCTCTGGATCTGGACCGGCGGCATTGCAGGCGGCACCGTGCTGCTTGGCCTGATCGGTCTGCTGATCGGCAAGAAGAGCGGCTGATTCCATCATGCGTTTGGCGCCCGAGGGCGTTCGAGAATGGGGCGGCTCCATCGTCGTCACAGCCATCGTGCTGTGCGCGATGTGGACGTGGTGTCCGATCGCGTGGATCAACTGGACGATCACTGGTGTGCTGGGCAGCCTCACGATCTTCGTGGTGCAGTTCTTTCGCGATCCCCATCGCGTGCCTGCGTCGTCCATCAAGGACGGTGACTTCGTCAGCCCTGCCGACGGTGTGATTTCGGCCATCGAGCATGTCGATCACCATGAGGCTGTCGAGGCCCCGGCGGTGATCGTGCGAATCTTCTTGAACGTGTTCAACGTGCACGTCAACCGTGTGCCGTGCGATGCCGTGGTGCGAGACGCGATCTACCGCGAAGGGAAGTTTCTTGATGCACGTTCGGCGGAGTCGGCCAAGGTGAACGAATCGAATCTCGTTCGGCTGACACGCACGGACGGCCTTGACCTCGGTGTACGACAGGTTTCGGGCGCCATCGCCAGGCGCATCATGTGCACGCTGTCAGGTGGAGAGCACCTCACACGCGCACATCGCATGGGGATGATCAAGTTCGGCAGCACAACCGAGTTGATTCTGCCCCAATCAGCAACGCCCGAGGTTCACGTGTGTGAAGGCGAGGCGGTCAAGGGCGGGGTGACCATCATGGCCACCGTGCCGATGCAGCATCAGGCCTCTGACGACGCCAGCTGAACGCGGGGGAACAAGGCCACCTTGACGATGCCTTGGCCCGGTTGCAGTTGCCCCCAGCTGCAGGCGGCCCGCAGGTCTACGGCAGCAGAGATGTTCCATGACTCGTGCAACTGCGCCATCGTGTCGGGCATGACAGCCTCAAGCAGGCTTGACGCGATGCGGAGGGCCTCGGCACAGCGATACAGAATGGCGGACAACGCCTCTGCCGCCTCTGGATCCTTGGCCAGCTTGAACGGCTCGGTGTCGTGGATGAATGCATCCACCGACCGCACGATGCTCATGGCTGCGGCGCAACTGCCAGCGAGGTCGAAGCGGTCCATGGCGTCGATCGACGCCGCGGCTTGATTCTCGCACAGTTCGGGCCAGTTGACGTCGCCAACAGCAATGCCACTGTCGGCGGGCAGAACGCCATCGAAGTATTTGGCGATCATCGCCGAAACCCGACTGGTGCAGTTGCCCACTGTGTTCACGAGATCGGTGGTGTACGTCTCATGGAACTGGGCGTCGTTGAAGTCAGCGTCCGTCGCCCCCAGCGGTCCGTTGGTGGTGAGGTACCACCGCAGGGCATCGCGGCCGTAGGTGTCGATGCACGATTGCAGTCGATCCAGATCGATGAAGTTGCCCAGCGACTTGGACATCTTCTGGCCGTCGCTGATCCAGAATGAGTGGGCGTACACGCATGCAGGTTGCGGCGCATCGAGCGCCATCAGCAGTGCGGGCCAGATCACGGCATGGAACCAGAGGATCTCCTTGCCGATGATGTGATACGCCGCGGGCCAGTACTGCTGGCGCTGCGCCCACACATCACTGTCAGGTTCGGCCATGCCCAGCGCCGTGGTGTAGTTGAACAGTGCATCGATCCACACGTAGATCACGTGCTCTTCGTGGCCGGGCACCGGAATGCCCCAGGTGAAGTTCGTGCGACTGATCGGCACATCCTGCAACCCTTCACGAAGGCGACCAAGGATCTCATTGCGGCGCGCGTCGGGCCGGACAAAGCCCGGGTTGTCGGCGAACAGTTGCTCGAGACGATCCTGATAGGCGCTCAACTTGAAGTAGTAATTCTCTTCGGTGGCCTTCTGCAGCGGGCGGCCGGAGATGGGTGACATGTACTCCGTCTCTCGAGCCTTGGTCTCGGTGTAGTACTCCTCCTGTCCGGGGTCGTACCACCCTTCAAACGTGCCCAGATAGACGTCGCCGGAATCCATCAGTCGCTGCACGAAGGCCTGCACCTGCCGCTTGTGGCCGGCATCGGTGGTGCGAATGAAGTGGTCATTGGAAAGCCCGAACATGCCCATCACACGGCGAAACTCGGCCGTGTTTTCGTCGGCCAGCGCCTGAGGGACCATGTTCCGCTCGGTGGCGGACTGCTCCACCTTCTGGCCGTGCTCGTCGGTGCCCGTGAGGAAGAACACATCGTTGCCCAACAGCCGCTGAAACCTCGCCCAGACGTCGCAGATGGTTGTTGTGTAGACATGGCCGATGTGTGGCCGACCATTGACGTAGTAGATGGGTGTCGTGATGTACCGTGGATCAGCAGCCATTTGCGGCATTCTAGGGGGTGGCTCACCCGTAGAATCGATGTGGCCTGTTCAGGAGTTGGTTTGATGTCCGTGTTTGTGCGATCCATCCTTGTTGTCGCGCTCGTGAGCGTGTGTACCCCACGCGAAGCCATGTCTCAAACGGCCCTCGGCGACGGCCACGGGCTGGACGCCAATTCCCGCGTGGGATCCGGGGGCAGCAACACGCGAATCTCGACACGCTTCACCCGGCTTGGGCCGGCTCAGCCGAGAACCTTCTCTCGTGCGTTTGATCTGCGATCCGACGCCGCCTTCCGGGCACACAACATCGACAACGTGGGGCAGCGGCTGGTCTCTGAGAGTCTCTACAACAACCCCTGGTACTGGCAGAACGCCGGGAGCTTGTTTACCGAAATGCTCACCAGCGGCTCAGGCGTGGCGTCGAGTTCCGCTGCCCAACTGCAAGGGTCGTACAACCCGTTCTTCTATGACCAATGGGAGTCGCCCCATGGTCGAATGCAGTTGGCCATGGGGCATCGTCTCGTGGGTATGCCCAGTCCGCTGGATTCCGATCCTGCACAACCACGGCCAGGTGAGCCTGGCGACCTACTGCAGTTGCCCACGGGCAACGCGACATTCCTGCACGACGACCGAATCGGCACGATGCTTCGCAGCGGGCGAGATCACTGGCGGCGTCGTTCGGCCACCGGCGTGGTCGGTAACGGCATGACACCAGATGCACAGCCTATGCGGTACACCATGTCCTACCTGCGCGGTATCGGACGAATCGCAGGGACTGCCTCGCCACAGGACATTGGCATGCATGACTGGGATACGTCCCGTGTTTCGGCCGACGTCGCCGCGTCCCGCCGATTGGAACCCCCGGGCGCTGCGTGGCAGACTCGCTTCGAATTGCTGGCGATGGCGGACAACCGTATGGAGCCCACCCTGATGGGCGGCTCCACGCCTGGACTCATGCGTCCGGTGCTGCAGTCGGTAGCCGACCGGTACGACACGGTGCGACCGTCACCGGGGAGCGCTGAGGAGGCACTGGCCGCGTTGGATCGCCAGTACCAGCGCATGCGGACTGCCGTGATCATGAGCGCCGACCAGCCCCTGGATGAGCTGCTCATCTATCTGGACGAAGAAGCGGAGGATCGGGCGCTCGCCGAGGCGCAAGGCACTGCTGGCGATGGTGCTCAGGACACGACGGACACCACTCAACGTTCGTCAGGGCTGGAGCCTGGTACGGAAGAGCCACTCACGCTTGATGACTTTGGCCTCATCCTGCAGCACGGCCAACAAGTGGCCTCACTGGCCAGCGGCGACCAGAGCCGGTTCGACGACCTGCTCGCCGCCGGTGAGTTGGCGCTGCGTGATGGCGAGTACATGCGGGCAGAGCGGCGCTTCAACCGAGCGTTGCGGTTCATTCCCGGCCACCCGCTGGGTACAGCAGGCCTGATCAACGCGCAAGTTGGCGCGGGTTTGTATCTCAGCGGGGCGCTCACACTCAAGAGCTTGTTGGGCTTCCAACCCGAGATGATCGACGTGCAGTTCGCCGACGGTCTTCTGCCCCGGCAGGCCGAACTGGATCGCGCTATCTCGGTGATCACGGGCCGACTGCAGGACAACGTCGATCTCGATCGTTACGGGCTGATCCTCGCGTGGATTGGACACCAGCTCGATCGCCCGTTGCTGGTCGAGAATGGACTCGACGCCATGGATCGCTCAGGACGTGACCCCGCATTCACTGCACTGCTGCGACAGGTGTGGACGGAACCAGAATCAGAAGACGATCCCGAGGCTGGTCGCGAGCGACTCGACCCGGTGCCCTGATCCCAGCTCAGGTGGTCTTGTGCAGGACCGCTGCGAACAACGCCGGCCCCTTGGCATCGGTGTTGGTTCGCAGTCGCCGCATCTTGGATCGCTGCAGACCGGCCGCGGTGGCCCACGCGTCGACATCGGCCTCATCAAAGCCCAGATGCACGTGGCCCATCGTGTTGCGATAGTCACGGCGATCGTGCTTGACCATGTCGACGATCAGGAGACGGCCGCCAGGCTTGAGCAGCGCGGCCGCTGCAGTCACCGCTTGGGCGGGTTGCTCGATGTGGTGCAGGAGCAACGTCATCAAGGCGACTTCGCAACAGCCAGCAAGCAGCGGCGGGTGCATGACGTCGGCGTGATGAAACGTGATGTTGTCGAATCCGGCCAGCCGCTTTCGAGAAGCATCGAGCATGGCGGCTTCACGATCGACGGCGTCAATGTGGCCGACCCACGGTGCGAGCACGCTGGCCACGTAGCCGGTGCCGCAGCCAAGGTCCACCACACGCATGTCTGGAGCGCACAGGGCGAGCAACGCATCGGATGCGGCATCGGTGCCGAACAGGTTCTCTCGCAGTTCGCTCCAGGCCCCACCCACGGCGCCAAAGAAGGCACTGGAATCCACCTGGCGTTGCGCGATGACGGCGTCGGCGCGACGTCGATCCTCTTCGGTGAGCGAATCCTGCGCCAGCGTGGCGGCGGCAGCAGACCAGATTGCCTTGGAGTCGTCGTTCAGGTCATCAGCCGCCAGTGAATACAGCGCTTGCACGCCTTCGCTGCGGCGGATGACCCACCCGGCTTCCAACAGTCGTCGCAAGTGCCGAGAGGCTGACGACTGTGGCATCTGCATGGATGCGGCCAATTCGCTGACACCCAGTTCAACCTGGGCCAGCAGGGCGAGCATTCGAAGTCGCGAGGCGTCGCTGAGCGCGTTGAGTCGTCCCAGCAGCTGGCCGCCGGGCGATTCAGGGGCCATCATGGGCTGGCGTCACCCAGTGGCGTGCTCTGGTGCGGCGGGGGCACCTCGAGCGTGGGTCCGGGCACGATGCCCATGTCACGCAGCAGCGTGTCGACCTGCTCGTCTTCCGGATCGGCATGCCACGCCAGAATCAGCGCGCGTCGCGCGTCGTACTCTTCTCCGAGCTGACGAGCGATCTGTGCAGCCAGCACGTAGGGCGCGGATGATTCGCCTTCGTCGATCGCGATGCCGATGCGCACCGCCAGCCGCGCGGTGTCGGGGTCGTCGCAGTCCATGGCGTAGCGGGCCAACTGCAGCCAGTCGGCGGGCGTCTGCGTGGTCTGTGCTCGATCGCGGAGATACCGGAACAGGTCGTCTCGGGCGTCCATCTGGTACAGCACGGACGCCAGATCCACCGCGATGCGATGATCATCCGGACGAAGGGTGGAGGCGACCTCAAGGGCCATCCTGGCTTGGCCCAAGTCACCGGCGGTCATGGCTGCTCGGCCCAGTGCGTACTGGTCGTACCAGCGGGTCGGGTCTCGATCGACCAGTTCGCGGTACAGCACTTGGGCTTCGGCCGGCCGGCCGTGCTCCATATGCAGTGCCGCATCGGCCCGCATGGCCGGCGCAGAGCGTTTGGCCTGTCCATCACAGGCACCCAGGGTGAGAAGTGAAAGCAATACCACGGCGCGTCGCATGTCGGGCATCATATGCAGCATGACCAGTCTGTTGGGTCACCTGCCGAATCCTGCCCCCGGAACGCCCTTGCCGACCGTTCTGCTGCGTCATGACACGCCTGACGGTGGATGGCATCTGGATTGGATGGTGGCGCGAGACGATGGGCGTGGGCCCCTGGCCACGTGGCGGCTGCCTGGCTGGCCTGCTCGGCATGGAGAAGTGGGTCCAGTCGTGGCCCTCGATGACCACGATCGCTCCTGGCTCATACGAGGGGGGGTCGTGTCAGGTGATCGTGGCCATGCCCGCCGGATCGACGAAGGATGGGTGGAGTCGTGCCAGATCGAACCTGGCGAGGCGATCATCGAGGTGCGGTGGGCGGGTCGAGGCCGTCAGTCGCTGTCGTTGTTGGAGTCCTCAGGGGAGGGCTGGTTGGTGCGCTTGCGTTGACGATAGACGTCGCGTCGCGCCGCATACGACTCTGGTGCCACCTTCAAGGCCGGCTCATCGCCGGCCGCCCATTGCGTATGCAGCTGCTTGAGGAATGGGACGCACCACCCGCATCCGGTTCCAGCACCGAGACACTCACTCAGTTGTGAGGCAACGGCCGGCGATTCACGTCGCAGGTAGTTGCACAACTTGCGTTGGCTGACATGGAAGCACAGGCAGACGTGGTCGTCGTCGTGCATGGTACCGGTGCGGCGCAGACGCGCTATGACTGTGCTCGCTGGGCTGCGGTTTCTGCAGCGGCCAGCCGCAAGCGGTCCATCACTGCGGCCATGGACGCTGGTCGATCAGCTGCTTCGAAGGCGACGCAATCGATGACCAGCTTGGACAATGACTCTGGAATGCGTGGGTTCACTTCGTGCGGTGGCTGGGCCGGGGGCACTTCGTCCGCATCGACCTTCTGCAGCAGGCTGTCGTCGCCTTGGGAGGGCGGCATCATGGTGGGGATCACGTCGCGGACGAGCACCCAGTACATGGTGGCACCGAAGTTGAAGATGTCAGTGCGTTCATCGATGGACTCACGACGCGCCTGTTCCGGGGCCATGTAGCCGGGCGTGCCTTGAATGCGCTTCTTGACCGTGCCAACAGGACACGCCTGGCCGAGATCGATCACCTTCACATCACCAGCGTCAGTGATCAGGATGTTCGTCGGTTTGAGATCGGCGTGGACGAAACCCTTGCCGTGCATGTGTTCGAGCGCCTCGCCCACATGCAGGAAGACGCGGGCGGCGTCGGCATAGGTGCGGGGCAGCCGCTTGTCGAGGCTGTCCGCATCGACGAACTCCATGAGCAGTGACACGCCTTCGACCTTGAACATCTTGCGATGCTTGATCAGTTTTTGCATGCCACGCAGGGTGGGGTGATCAAGCTTTGAGCCGATGGCGTACTCCCGCTCACATTGCTCGATGAACCGCTGGTCCTTGTCGTCCTTCTTCTGGACGTGCTTGAGCGCCCAGACCTGCCGCGACTTGGGGTCGTGGACGGCGAACAACTCCGATCGCGCTCCCTCGCCGATGCGAGCAAGTACGGTGAATCCGGCAATCGTTCGTGGGTCCGACATGAGTCTGCGTCACAGGCCGCAGGGGCCTTCGTAGAACCATGCAAGGTAGCCGCTGGGATGTGGTTGGATCAACGCGGAAGGTCCAGTAACTCGGACTGGAATGCAGCCACGGGGAACAGGGCGCCAGGCGAGGTCACGCCCTGTGCCACTTCGCGATGCAGCACGACCTGATCGCGGGGGATCTGCAACTCACGCTGGAGCCGTTGCACCAGCCTGTTCAGATGGCGAATCTGCAACTCTGTGAAGGGCTGGCTGTCGCCGTTGCCCACGAGGCAGATGCCGATGGATCGTTCATTGTGCTGGCGGCCGGCGTCGCCCACGACGTGGGCACCGGGAAGCTGGCCGGCCCAGCGATAGCCCACATGCACCTCTCCATCGCCCAGCCCGTTGCCGTTGCCGATGACGAAGTGGTAGCCGAGCCCTTGATAGCCCCAGGACAGATGCTGTCGGTGGATCGACTCGGGTGTGCCGAAGGGATCGCCCAGATGGTGAATCACGATGCCGTCCCACTTGGGATCGACGCCCTTGAAGATGGGATCTTCGCTCACCTCCGGTCCGACCTCGGAAATCGCGGTCAGCGGGAAGCCTCGAACCGGTGTTGGGGTGTCCAACGCCAACAATGCGAACGCGGCCGTCATGGCCAGACAGAATGATCCGAGCACAAGTTGCGTGCGGCGGGAACCGCGCGCCGGCTCAGTCGCATTGTGAGCAGGGTTCGACATCGTGTGGCAGGGGGCCTCACCCTTCACATCGGCCATCGACCCCCTGAGGACTTGAATGCGATCCTTGGTGGTTCCACGTGATCTGAACCAGGTTCCGAGAATGTTGCGGCGGTGCCGATTCATCGTCCGCCGAGCCGCTTTCTCAGATTGGGTTCCATCTCACCAAACTCGTTGGGCTCAGCGGCTGGCGTTGGTCCCGAGCGTGCCGCGTCGTAGTCTTCGAACTGATGGCGGGGCAGTGTGTCGTCGAACAGACTCTTGGTTCGGCATCCGCCGACCGACACGCACATCACACAAAGAACCACGGCAAGTCGCATGGCGGCACTGTATCGAGCGCTTCGCAACCGACAGGCGTGGGTGGACACGGTGTGGACAGGTTCAATCGGCCACGGGCGCGTCGATGGTGCCCGTGGCTCGAAGCGTGGCGCGGCTTCGCAGATCGTCGTATCGGACATGCACGATGAGCTCGCCCAGCGGGATCGACGGCTTAAGCGGCAGTTCCACAAGCCACCGTTGACGGAAGGCACTGCCCCGCCACGCATTGCGCACTTGCGCAGGATCGAGCGTGGCCTGCGCGACCAGCACGGCGTCACCGTCGGCTTGCGGCTGGAGCACCTGCACGGAGAGCTCGCCTGCCAGCTGAATGGGTCGATTGCGGCCGTCCACCGCTGAGATCAGCACCTGCAAGACGGGCCCCTCAGATGGTGGCGAGGGGTCGAGTCCGGATGAACTGGCTACGGCGATGCGGGCAACCTGCGGTATGGACGCATGTCGCGCCACACGGAGATCCTGCTCAGCCACGGCCTGTGACTGCGCATGGGCTTCGGCCAATTGCAGTTGCAGGGCGTCGACCTGCGCCTGCAAGGTGGCGTTGTCATCACGCAGACGTGCGTTGGCCTTGCGTTGGGCCGAAGAGCCACAGCCCGCAGCGATAAGTATCGCAACGAGCGTGGTCAGGCCCAGCGCAGTTCGAATCACGATCCGCCAGCGGGCAACTGTTCGACCACTCGATCGATCAGCCCGTACTCCAGCATTTCAGGCGCCGAGAGCCAGCTGTTGCGCTCGCACTTGGCCGCGATGTCGTCGGTCGACTTGCCCGTGCCGTCGGCGTACACCTGATACAGCACGTCGCGGAGCCGGAGCATCTCGCGAGCTTCGATCTCAAGATCCGTCGCCTGGCCTTCCATCACACCACCGAGCAGCGGTTGGTGCATGAGGTTCTTGGCCAAGGGCAGCGAACATCGCTTGCCTTTGGCACCCGAGCAACTGATGAGCGACCCCATGGAGGCCGCTTGTCCAATGATGAACGTTGCCACATCGCACGGCACGAACCGCATGGTATCGATCACACCAAGACCGGCCGTCACGCTGCCGCCTGGGCTGTTCACGTACAGATTGATGTCCGCTTCAGGATCTTCGTTGGCCAGAAAGAGAATCTGGGCCACCACAAGATTGGCGGAGTCATCCGTCACCGGGCCCGCCATGAAGACGATGCGGTCCTTGAGAAGACGCGAGAAGATGTCGTAGGCCCGCTCGCCGCGGCCCTCCTTCTCGATCACGATGGGAATCAACTGGGACATGGTCGTCGCGTTCATCACTTGCCCTTGGTGGGATACTCGAAGACCTCGTCCACCAGGCCATAGGCCTTGGCTTCCTCGGCACGGAAGAACTTGTCGCGTTCGGAATCGGCAGCCACTTGGTCGTACAACTGACCGGTGTGCTCGGCCAGAATGCGATTCAGCGTTTCCTTGCTGCGAATGATCTCGTCAGCCTGGATCTTCACGTCGGTCGTCTGCCCTGTCACGCCGCCGTAGGGCTGGTGAATCATCACCTTGGCGTGGGGAAGGATGGCTCGGTGGCCAGCCTCGCCAGCAGACAGCAGTACCGCGGCGCCGCTATAGGCCCGCCCGATGCAGCAGGTGTGCACTTCGGACGAGATGAATCGCATGGTGTCGTAGATGGCCAGCGTGTCATCGACAACACCTCCGCCACTGTTGATGTAGAAGTTGATGGGCTGGCCCCGCTTCTGGTCTTCCAGATACAGCATTTGCATCATGACGCGGGCGGCCGATCCAGCATGGATGTCGCCGACGAGGAAGATGACCCGGTTCTCGAGCAGCAGCTCATCGAGGGTCATTTCGCGGGTGCGCTGCAAGGTGGACGCCATCGTCGGCAGAAGTGGTGACGACTGCGGCGCTTGCATCAAGTTGTGTGCGGTCACGGGATCCATGGGAACTCCATCGCCCGACATCATGTCAGGCAGGGGGGAATGGTAGGCGATCACGCGTGGCGAGTTCACCCATCGAATCGCGGATCCGGGGCCGCGTGGGCGCCTTCCGGGATGTCCGTCTCATCGGCATCCTGCCCGGGAAGATCCAGTGAGAGTTGCATGGTGAACACAGCGCCGCCCTCGGGGCCATCGGTCACCGTGACGTCGCCACCATGCTGCCGTGCGATCCGACGTGTCACGGGCAGCCCCAAACCGGTGCCCCGCTGTCCACGATCACTGGCGAAGGGCTCGAAAATGTGTGTCCGCCGCCCTTCAGGGACACCCGGGCCGTTGTCCGTCACGGTGATCCAGGCCGTATCGGTGCCGATGCCAGCGCCCACTTGCACACACCCGGTCTTGGGTGGAGCGGCTTGCAACGCATTCAGCACGAGATTGAGCAGCGACTGGTGCATGGCTGCAGCGTCGAGGGGCAACGGAGGCAGATCGGGGTCGGGCTCCACCCGCAACCGCACCTTGCGTTCCGCGAAGGGTGTTTCCACCAGCAGGGCGACCTCGTCGATCACCGCTGCGAGCGAGTGCAGCCGCCGCACGATCGGCCGAGGCCTGGCGAAGGCCAACATGTTGAGGGCTAGGTCGCTGATGCGATCCAGATTCCGCGAGAGAATCGGCCACGCCTGCTTGGCCATGTCCATGTTGTCCTGTTGCAGGGCCAGCGACAGTGCCCCGGCGCCGCCTTGGAGGCCTTGCAGGATGTTCTTGATGGCGTGGCTCACCGAAGCCACGCCTTCGCCCATTGCCGCAAGTTGGGCATGCTGTTGCAGCCCCTTTTGATTGGTGGCCAGCACGGTGATGGCGTCGGCGAGCTCGTCGGGGAGCGTGGCGGTCTGCACGCGATCCACGTCGCCATCGACGGCGCCTGACAGTGCTTCAAGCAGCACGTCGAGCCGTACGTTGTCGCCCGACAAGGTGGTACGCAACGCGGCGTGGTCGGCGCGTGCCGGCCCGCCCAGCGGGGTGTCGCTGTGTTCGACCACGAGCAGTGTGTGTCCACACCGCAGTGTGTCGCCCGCCTGGACGGCAACGCGGCCGGTGAGCGGGGCGCCGTTGAGCAGCGTGCCGGCAGCCGAATCAAGATCACGCACGAACCAGGCATTGCCATCGGGAGTGAGTTCGGCATGGCGACGGCTTACCGAGGTGTCCGTCATGGGCAGTGCTTCGGATGATCGTCCGAGCAACTGCGGTTCATCAGGTGGCAGCGGCAGCCGATTGCCCGCGTCGGGCCCTTCGATGACACGCAAGTAGAGCATGAGGACTGCGAGCGTACCCGCCGGCGATCAAGGGCGTGGTAGAGTCGCCGTGTCATGGCCAAGCGAGGCTCATCCAAGCTCCAGATCAATGCCGACATGCCCATCGTGGTGCTTGCCGGGCGTGACGACTATCTTGTGCCCCACTGGACGAAACGGCTTGAGGACGCGCTCACCGAGGCTCATGGCGAGATCGAGCGGTTTGATTTCGATGGCCAGCGGGCGTCGGCCGCCGAGGTGCTCGACGAACTGCGCAGCCTTGGCCTGCTCAACCCCCACAAACTCGTGGTGGTCGACAACGCCGACGACTTCCTCGCGGCAAGCAAGGGATCAAACAACCCTGCTCGAGCGTTGCTGGAAAAGTACGCCGCCGCGCCAGTGGAGGCATCCACCTTGCTGTTGCGGGCGGGCACCTGGCGCAAGGGCAAACTGGACAAGGCGATCGAAGCAGTCGGCGGGGCCGTGTTGAAGATCGAACCGTTGCCGGAGGCTGACACACTCCGTTGGATCCACGCTCGCACAGAGAAACAGTGGGACGCCAAGGTGGCGCCAGACGCAGCCCAACGATTGCTGCGCCGGTGCGGCAACGTGTTGGCTCGGCTCGATGCAGAGCTGGCGAAACTTGCCGCAATTGCCGGTCCCGGTGGCACGGTGTCGGCGGCGCTGGTGGATGAACACGTGCCCATGAGTCGTGAAGAAAAGGCATGGGTGATTCAAGACGCCATTCTTGATGGCGGGCCAGCCCATGGCCTCACCACGCTGCGAGGGCTGCTCGATGTGTCACGTCAGAGTGACGTACTCGTGGCGTGGGCGGTGACCGACATGGTGCGACGGCTGCATGCTGCAGCCTCGATGAAGGCGTCGGGTGAGGGGCCGCAGGCCATTCGGAAAGCACTCAAACTGTGGGGCCCCTCGGGCGAAGCCACATTGCGGCTGGCCGGCCGCTGTGCCCCGGGTGATCTGGCCACACTGCTCGACGACTGTCTGGCAGCGCAGGCGCGGGTGCGGCGTGGAGTCGGTCGATCGGATCGTGCGCTCGAACGTCTGGTGCTCAACGTGGCGCAGGCGGTGGCGGCCGCCTGATGCGGGCTGGGCCTGCGGGCAGGCCTGTCTCAGGTGAAGGCCTGTCTCTGTTGAAGGCTCAGGCCGGTGCGGCAGCGTCGACGCCCATCGCGGCAGCCATCGTGGTGCCCAAGGTGGCTGGTGATTCGCACACATCAATGCCGCAGTCGCGCAAGGCGTCCATCTTGGCCTGCGCGGTGTCGTCGGCGCCGCCGATGATTGCACCAGCGTGACCCATACGCTTGCCAGGCGGCGCGGTGCGTCCGGCGATGAATGCGGCCACGGGCTTGGACAGGTTGTCCTTGATCCACTGGCCCGCGAGCGTTTCGTCTTGTCCGCCGATCTCGCCGATCATCACGATGCCGTCGGTCTCGGGGTCGTCGCCGAAGCGTTCAAGGAGTTCGATGAAGCCCATGCCACGCACGGGGTCGCCACCGATACCCACACAGGTTGTCTGGCCGATGCCCAGCACGCTGGTCTGCCACACGGCCTCATAGGTGAGCGTGCCACTGCGGCTGATGATGCCCACGGCCTTGCCCGAGGCAGCGTCTTCCTTGGCGGTGTGGATGTACCCGGGCATGATGCCGATCTTGCAACCACCTTCGAACACGGCATTAGACCCTTCGCCACTGACGCGGCGGCCTGGGGTGATGATGCCCGGGCAATTGGGCCCGATGAGCACGCTGTCGGGATAGGCCTCAAGACGAGCCCGGACACGCACCATGTCCTGCACCGGAATGCCCTCGGTGATGCAGCAGATCACATCGACACCTGCGTCGGCCGCTTCGAGGATCGCATCGCCGGCGAATGGGGGCGGCACGAAGATCATCGAGGCTTCGGCCCCGGTGCTGCGGACAGCTTCACTGACCGTGTCGAAGATCGGCAGGCCATTGGCGTCGGTCTGACCGCCCTTGCCGGGGGTCACGCCGCCGACCATCTTGGTGCCGTAATCGACGCAGCCTTTGGTGTGAAAGGCACCGCTGGCACCAGTGATGCCTTGGCAGATGACCTTGGTTGAACCGTTGACGAGAATGGACATGGGCGGAGCATGATAGCAGTGCCAAGGTGCGGGTACCCTGATCAGATGTCATCCTCCAGCGGTCTTACCTACGCCCAGTCCGGAGTCGATATCGACGCCGGCGACCGTCTCGTCGACCTCATCAAGCCGATGGTTAAACGGACCCATGGGCCCCGCGTCATGGGGCAGCATGGTGCCTTCGCGGCCATGTTCCGGCTGGACTTCGACAACAAGCTCTTCAAACGCAATTACCGCGATCCGGTGCTTGTGGCGTGTACCGATGGCGTGGGCACGAAGGTGAAGTTGGCGGTCGAGTTGGGCATCGTGGACACCGTCGGCATCGACTGCGTGGCCATGAACGTGAACGACATGATCGTGCAGGGGGCCGAGCCGCTGTTCTTCCTCGACTATCTCGGACTGCATGCGCAGGATCCTGAGATCACAGCCTCGATCATCGAAGGTGTTGCGAAGGGGTGCGAGCTTTCCGATTGCGCGCTCGTCGGCGGCGAGTGTGCGGAGATGCCCGACATCTACGAAGAAGGCGACTTCGACATCGCGGGCTTCGCGGTGGGCGTGGTGGAACTCGCTCGGGCCGTAGACCCGGTTCGGGCGCAAGCGGGCGATGTGCTGTTGGGCCTCGGTGCCAGCGGTGTGCACAGCAACGGGTATTCGTTGGTGCGCAAGATCATTTCGCGCCGGCGCATGAGCTTGAAGAAGGTGCAGCCGGCGGTCGATCCCGATCGGCCTCTGGGCGAGGTGCTGCTTGAGCCCACCCGCATCTATGTGCGTTCGGTCATGTCGGTGCTGCGTCGATATCGCGTGAAGAAAGTGGTGAGCGCCATGGCGCACATCACGGGCGGTGGTCTGCCGGGCAATCTGCCTCGTGTGCTTCCTGACAATCTCGATGCAGTGGTCAATACCAAGGCGTGGGATGTGCCGCCACTGTTCCGCTTCCTGCAGGACAAGGGCAATGTGGCGGAAGACGAAATGTGGCGCGTATTCAACATGGGCATCGGCTACGTGATGGCGGTACGCCCTGCGTTCGCTGATTCGATCGCCAAGCAACTTGAGCAACGTGGTGAGCAGGTGTTTCGCATCGGCCGTCTCACCAAGGGTCGGGGTCGAGTGAAGCTCAAGGGCGTGGATGCATGATCGACGCCGTCGCGCTGTCCGCGGCGTTGCTGCACGCCCAACCGCTGCCCGATGTGGCGCCGATCCAAGTGGATGTGCAGCCGGGCCTGTGGCTCACACGCATTCGCGGTGAGACAACCTGCGGCGGTGCCATGTTCCTGCTGGATGAGCAGATGGGCGTGGACGACCGCATGGCCGCCTTTCGCGGCGGCTTGACCGTGTCTCGTGAGCCGTGGACAGCCAAGTTGATGGCGACATCATTCGCGGCTTCGGGGACGGCGCGGGCCACTGGTGGCACGTGGGCAGGACAGGTGGTGACCGCCGGCGATGCCACTGCATTCGAGACCACCTGGATGCAGTTTGAATTGCAGTGGGACAAATGGCCTCGCCGCGGCGACGGTTCGCGGCGAACAAACGATCCGCTAGATCTGATCTTCGGCCCCCACATCGGGGTGTCGTACCTGGATCTCGAGCAACAGTTGACCAATGGCGGCGGTGCCACCGTGCGGCGCAGTGGTGAATGGTGGTCGGCAACGCTCGGAGGGCATCTCGCCCTGCAGGCGGACCTCCGTGACATGCTGCCGATGATCCAGCAGATGCGCGTGGAAGTGGCCGGCGGCGCAGGCATGTCGATGGGCGGCGGCATGGTGTGGTCCATCCGCGGAGGGCTCACGCTCATGGTGTCGCCCAATGTCGGCGCCACGCTGGGGTATCGCCTGATGCAGTTCAATGAACTGGAGAAGGACGATTGGACAGTTTCTCCGCGATTCCCCGGCCTCTTCATGGGCCTGAACATCACATTCTGACCATGATCGAGTCATGAGCAGCAACGCTGGCCAACGGAAGCGATCAGCCCGCTATCAGCGTGCTCGTGTTCGTCACTTCCTGTTGACATCGGGGCCCAGTCGACTGAGCAAGGGTTGGATCGTTCGTCGGCACCACAGTGACCCGGTCGAGTTGCGAGACGTCGAGATCCGTCTGCCCAATTGGCCCGAGGCCTTTGATGGGTTGCGGATCGCACATGTCAGCGACCTGCACTTCGGCGAACTCATGCCGATGGATCGGGCGCTCGCCATCGCCGAAACGGTGCGGCGCGCCCGGCCGGATATGATCTGCAACACCGGTGATCTGGTGGACCTCGACTGCGATGGCGTCGAGCCACTGACCCGCGCGATCGGAAACATCTCCACACGCTGCGGCAACTTCTTCGTGCCGGGGAATCATGACGAACTCGACAGTGTGGACGAAGTGAAGCGTGTCGTCACCCGCGCCGGTATCATCGTGCTCGACGGCGACGTCTGCGAGATTCGCCGCGGCGAGCACCGGCTTCGCATCGGCGGCATCGGTTGGGCACGATCACCGTCACATTGCCGAGCTCGCGTTGATCGACTGCTGGGCAAGAGCGGCCATGTGGATGTGTTGTTGTCCCACAACCCCAAGGCGTTCGATCACGCAGCGGAGCGTGGTGTGCTGCTGGTGCTCTCGGGCCACACGCATGGCGGGCAGATTGCGAGGCGCAATCGCCCCAATGCGAATCTGGCCATCGCGCATCACCGCAGTGCAGGTCTGTATGAACTCGGGCCGAGCCGGTTGTTCGTCACCACTGGCGCAGGGGCATGGTTCCCCGTGCGTGTGAATTGTCCGGCGGAAGTGGCGCTGCTCACGATTCGCCGGTCGTACCCCGATCAGCCGGCGAATTGATCGCGCAACAACTTGGCCATGGCGTGTGTGGCCTGCGCCCGGTGGGATCGAGCGTTCTTTTCATGCGGCGGCAACTGTGCGCTGGTCACGCCCTCGGCAAGCATGAGGAGCGGGTCGTAGCCGAACCCATTGCTGCCCTGAGGATCGCTGCAGATATGGCCGTCGAACGTGCCGCGTGACTCAGCAATGATCGTGCCATCGGGATCCGCTAGGCACATGCAGCACACGAACCGCGCCGTGCGAAGATCGTCGGGCACACCAGCCATTGCTTCGATCAACTTGGCATTGTTGGCTGCATCGCATTCGTCTCGGGTCGCACCAATGCCAGCGTACCGGGCACTGTGCACGCCCGGCGCCCCGTCGAGCGCGTCAACCACCAGCCCGGAGTCATCGGCGAGGCACCGGCGTCCGGTGGCGGCGGCGTAGCCG
>JAKVBV010000034.1 GCA_022446965.1 Phycisphaerales bacterium | reverse complement strand
TCGACTTCCTTGATGTCCGCACAGATGTCGGTGTAGATCTCGGGCAGGATGTCGGTGCCAAACTGCCCTTGCATGGGCACGACGTACACGCTGGTCACGCCGCTGTCGTCAGCGGGTTCAGGGGTGTCGGCCACGACGATCGTGGACAGGGCAAGGGTCATAAGGGCCAAACGGGCGCACATTGACATGGTCAGTCTCCAACAACGTGGATCGGCCCAAGGCCGTCCAGGGCCTGAGTATACGGGTTCACGTGGCCGAATCACGCAATCGGTGCAGCATCTGGAGGCCTGATTCGGCATCTGCGATGCGTCCGGCCAGTTGGGCGTCGTAGATCGCCTCCAACCAGGCCCCCAATTGCGGCCCCGCCGGCACCCCTGCGTCCAGCAGAGCCCTGCCCGACAGCACGCGTGGCGGCAGCACGCCACCTGGGGCCGCCGCCCAATCTGCTCGGGCCGTGGCAGCCGCATTCGCCGCCACCTCGTTGTCCACGGCCAACAGCACACAGGCCGCCTCAGCACAGGGGCGTCCGACACAGCGGCGCCGAGCTGCAGTGTCCGTGGCCGACCAGTGGCCCAAATCGGCCACCGTGCGCAAGACCTGTCGACAGCCTTCACGATCGGCGTTGCTAAGCATTAATCGGCCACCCAGTTCGTCGGCTGACTCCGGGGCCGACGCGCCTCGATCAAGCATGGTGCCCGCCAAGCGTGCCGCATAGTCGGTGCCGGCTCGAACAGCTGCTGCCAGATGCGTGTGCCGCGGCGGAGTGTGCGACACGCCGAACACCACGTCGTCCATGCCCAACTCGGCCATGAGCGTGGCGGCCGAGACTGCCGAATCGCCCTTCCACATGCGGCGAACTTCCTCACCGATGCGTTCCTTCGATACGCCATCGAGATTGCCATTGAGGGCCCTAATGGCATCAGCCGTCTGGGCATCCAGCGTGAAGCCCAGCGACGCGGCGAAGCGCACCGCCCGCAACATGCGCAGGTGGTCTTCACTGAATCGTTCCACGGCACTCCCGACCGCACGAATCACGCCATGGGACAAATCCTCAAGGCCACCAACATGATCGATCAGTGCGCCGGACTCGGGATCCCGAAAAAGCGCGTTGATAGTGAAGTCGCGCCGACGGGCATCTTCCTCAGCCGTCGAATAAGTGACCGAAGTCGGTCGCCGACCATCGACATAGGTGCCGTCCGAGCGGAATGTGGCGACTTCAGTGGTTGTCCCTCCACGATGGACCAACATGACACCGAATGCTTCGCCCACACCGTGGGCTGAGGCACATACGGCTTTCACCTGGTCCGGCGTGGCGCTTGTGGCGATGTCCCAATCCTTGGGCGTGTGTCCGAGCACCTCATCACGCACACACCCGCCAGCGAGCAACGCCTCGTATCCCGCTTGCCGCAGGTCCATGGCGATCGAGACGGCCGCGTCACGGGGTGTCATCGCCCGCGTCCTGCCGGTGGGCATAGAGGCACACCTGATGATGCGTGCCGTGGTCATGGATCTCCGGGCCTGCCAGCGTGCGCACCGTGTGATCGACGCGATTTGGATCGAGCGGGGTGCGGAGGATCACAAAGCCGCCGGGATCAAGCAGCGATGAGGCCTGATCAATCTGACGCAGAACCCGCGCACGCATGCCCTCATCCTCCATCAAGGCGAATGGCGGATCGATGAAGAGCAGATTGATCGGCCGCGGTGCTCGCAGCAGTGCTACGGGCCCCAACGCATCGCCCTTGAGCAGGTCGGCACGATCCTGGCACTGCAGATCACGCACGTTCTGCTCGAGCAGGCCGAAGATCTTCCTGTCCTGTTCGACCATCAGCACCGAGGCAGCCCCTCGACTGATCGCCTCAAGACCGATGGTGCCCACTCCTGCGAACAGATCCACCACGTTGGCACCCTCGCAATGACCGCGCAGGACATTGAAGACCGACTCCTTCACGCGTTGCGTCCACGGTCGAGTCGTGCCCGCATCGGGTGGAGCCGCCAAGCGTCGTGATCTAAAATCGCCGGCGATGATCCGCACCATGCTCCCATTGTCAGGCCACCATCGATCCGCGTCAACGCAGCTGCGTAGGCCGGTGCTGGGGACACGCAGATGACCACCGCTGCTTGGGACGCTCTTCCGCAGGGCATTCGACGTGTGGCTCGGACGACAGCCATCGGAGATGTACCGTGTCTGCTGATTCCGGCCGAATCTTCCACCCCCCACCGGAAGGCCCCCTTGCTGGTGTGGATGCATGGACGAACTGCGAACAAGGAACTGGACCCCGGGCGATACCTGCGGGTGATGCGGTCTGGCATCAACATCTGCGCGGTGGATCTGCCCGGACACGGTGATCGCTACGAAGCCGACATGGATGCCCCAGCTCGAGTCGTGGACATCGTGCTGCAGATGTCAGCTGAGATCGACACTGTCACCTTGGGTGCCCTTGATGCGCTGCAGGCCGACGCGGGCAATGTGGCCATCGGTGGCATGAGTGCTGGAGGCATGGCCGCGATTCATCGTCTGTGCAGCGTGCACCAATTTAAAGCCGCAGTACTTGAGGCCACCACCGGTGACTGGTCGAATCTCGCGTCCTGGTCGCATCTCGACGACGCGGCCCGCACCAGAGCGACCCAGGCTGACCCCATGCGGCAGATCGCCACGTGGCGTCCGATCCCGGTGTGTGCGGTCCACAGCCGTGGCGATCAGTGGATTCCGTTCGCTGGTCAACAGCGATTCTTTGAACAGCTGCGGATGCGCGGCGGCGATATTCACCTGCACGCATTCCAGGACACCGGAGCGCCACACGAACATGTGGGCTTCGGGCGCTATGCTGCACAGGTGAAGGAACTCGAACGCGACTTTCTGGCCCGAGTACTGGGCGTGGAGAACATGGTGTCATGACCGACACACACCCAACTGGATGGTTCGGCGACTTCGGCGGACGATTCGTGCCCGAGACGCTGATCGCAGCATTGGATGAGTTGGCAGATGCCTGGATATCGGCGATGGCCGACGCTGCATTCCGCGATGAACTTGACCACATGCTGCGGCATTGGGTTGGACGACCGGTTCCCATCACGCACTGCCCCCGTCTGACGGCGCACTGCGGTGGTGCTGACATCTGGCTCAAGAGAGAGGATCTTGCCCATACCGGGGCCCACAAGATCAACAACACGCTCGGCCAGGTCTTGCTGGCTCGCCGCATGGGCAAGACGCGGATCATTGCTGAAACAGGTGCCGGCCAGCACGGCGTGGCCACGGCGACTGCGTGCGCCCGGTACGGCATGACGTGCGAGGTGTACATGGGCGCCGAAGACGCTCGGCGTCAGGCGCTCAACGTGTTCCGCATGCGTCTTCTTGGGGCGACCGTGCATGAAGTGCACGACGGCAGCTGCACGCTGAAAGATGCCACCAACGCCGCGCTGCGTGATTGGATGGGCTCGGTTGGAAAAACCCACTATGTCCTCGGATCGGTCGTGGGCCCTCACCCCTTCCCCGACATGGTGCGCGACCTGCAATCCATCATCGGCCACGAAGCGCGAGGCCAGTGCCTCGACCGAATCGGCTCCCTGCCGCACACCGTCGTCGCTTGTGTCGGCGGCGGCTCCAATGCCGCAGGCATCTTTGCGGGCTTTGTCGGCGATGCCGATGTGCGACTGATCGGGGTCGAAGCGGGCGGCCGCTCGGACGACACGGGTGAACATGCAGCAAGCATCGGATTGGGCGCACCGGGCGTGCTGCATGGCAGCCGGTCACTGGTGTTGCAGAATGACGATGGGCAGACTGCCACCGTGCACTCGTGTTCCGCTGGTCTCGATTACCCGGGTGTGGGGCCACAGCATGCCCATTGGCATGCGTCTGGCCGCGCGAATTATATCCGAGTCGATGACACGTCAGCATTGGACGCCTTTCAGTTGCTGGCCCGACTCGAGGGGATCATCCCCGCGCTGGAATCGTCACACGCGGTCGCTGCAGCGTGCACGATTGCAGCAGACATGAGCAGCGACCAAGTATTGCTGGTCAACTGCTCAGGTCGGGGCGACAAGGATGTCGAAGAAGCGCGTCGCTTGCTGGATTGATCAGCGCACAGCCGAGTCGAGACGAGCGGTCTCGGCCTGCTTCTCGTGTTCGGCCAGTTGAATGGCCTCGTCCGCCGTGGGCGGCGTGCGAGACAACGCCTGTGCCTGAAGCATGAGCAGACCCAGCTCCAATTGCGGATCGAACCCGTCGGTGATGAGTCGGTTGATGTCAGCCGGACCTTCTTCGGCTTCCACTTCCGCTGCGCGTTCACGCGCCCAAGGTAGTGAGGAGGCTGCGGCCTCGGCCCGAGCACGCAATCGATGGGCATCTTCGATGTCATCCATCGACATGTCGACCTTGAGGTCGGGCACCACGCCCCAGTCCGTCGATCCCGGACGGCGATGCACCAGCCGGCCCGGAGACACACCGTCTTCTGAAGGCAGTCGGTAGTACTGACTGGTCACCTTGATCCGGGCATCAGGGGCGATACCGTGCACGGTCTGCACGGATCCCTTGCCGAACGAGCGGTCACCGATGATGACCGCAGCGTCGTGGGCCTGCAGGCAGCCGGCGACGATTTCACTGGCACTGGCCGAACCCTTGTTCACAAGCACCACTGTGGGCGTACCCGCCAGCAGGCAACGCGTGGGGCGTGCGGACATGCTGAACGTTCGTTCGCCGTCGCGGTTCTCACCGGTCACGATGGGGCCGCGTGGCACCCAGAGATTGCTGATGTCTGCGGCGACATCCAACAGGCCACCAGGATTCTGTCGCAGATCCAGAATGAGGCCGTTGATCGGACCACTGGTGCGCATCTCACCGAGACCACGGCGGATGCCGAGATAGGTCTGCTTGTCGAAGCCGGTCAACTTGATGTAGCCGATGCGCATGTCCTGGTCGATGAACCAATCCCAACTGGGTTCCGCAGCGTCGGCGCCGTCTTCCTTCATCCAACCGGCCACCGTGGGCATGCGAATGACGTCACGAACGATCGGCACGATGAGTGATTCGTCTTCGCCCTCGCGACTGATGCCCAGCACCACGGTGGTGTTGCGGGGACCAGTGATGTGGCGGACAGCGTCATGCACGGTCCACCCCGCCGTGGATTGGCCGTCCACTTCGACGATCACATCATCAGGCTGCAAACCGGCGAAGAACGCAGGCTTGCCTTCCAAGGGCGTGTTGACCACGATCTCGCCCAGTGGGCTCTCACTGATCTGCACCCCGATGCCGACGAACTCACCTTCCATCTGCCGCTGGAACTGCTCCATGTCGAACGGCCAGATCACGGCGCTGAACCGATCGAGCTCGGCCGTACAGCCGTCGACAAACTCACGCAGCACCACCGCTTCGGGCAGGCCCACGCTCTGGGCATTGGCCTGCAGCAGATGGGTGACGGTGTCGATTTCATCCCACGCACTGCCTGGGACATCAAGGCGAGCCTTGCAGTCGTCCAGCGAACCCACGAAGGCCGCAACGCGAGCGTCGTCGCCGAGGCCCTCGAACGTATCTGACAGACCTGGAGTTTCCGCCACGCCACGCACGGCGTCGATGCCGCCATGCAGCATGGTGCGCATGTCGACACGCTCCACATGTTCCGCTTCAGACAGGGCCAACGCATCCACCGCCATCTGTGCGGTCACACCGGCCACTTCTTCCTTCCACCGATCCACCAGACGAGGGCTGTACTCGCGATTGGGTGTCTCACCCTTGGACTCACCATGCTCGACGAGCATCGTGTGGAATCGCGGGAAGGCATAGCGACGCAAGAGACGAATCTGCTCGGTCAGCCGATCAAGCTCTGCATCGAGGGCCTCGGCGGTGTCTTGTTCACTGGAATCTTCCAGCGCCGCATGCAGCATGAACACTGCTTCCTGCGCCGGCATCAACTGCCCTGCAGCGGTCCATGCGTCAATTCGAGCGCGGAGATCCGCCACAAGTGCCAAGGCTTCTTCGGTTCGCAGGGGCGCATCGACTGACTCGGACAGCGATTGCACTTCGACCAGACGACGGATCGCTTCGAAGATGTCGTCGGCTTCGATGAAGTCGAGCATCTCCTGCCAGGCTTCAGCTCGTCGTGCTTCGATCGCGGTTTGGTCATCAACCCGGTTCGATCGCCAACGATCGACATTCTCGAGATACCGCGCCATGGCTGCGGGACTCATGCCTTGAGCAGGCGCTGCATCAAGGCTCTCGGTCACGCCTTGGGTATCCCCGGCGATTCCGGCCGACCAGATCGCACCGGACCAGGCGCCAGCCTCGGCTGACACCGGCCCTTGAGCCACCACGATCGATCCACCACCTCCGACAACGACACACAGGCTCAGGACTGAGGCGAAACGACGAATGCGTAGGGGCATGGAGCGTTCTCTCTGTATCCACCCCGATGTGAGGTGGGTGCACTGCAGGTGCGACGATAGCACCCTGATTGACGGTCCCTCAAGAGGATGATCGGCCCACCAGGCCGGATGATTCACCCAAATGCGGAACTCAGATCGCGTGTATACGCCCGTCCTGCCCTGTCAGTTCGGGTAGGGTCGCGCCATGATCGGAGCCCAGAACCTGTCTGGAGCAGCGTTCATGGCCATTGTAGGCATCATTGCCGCAGTCGCCCTGACGGTGATCGTCCTCGTGGCTCGCCGCACAAAGGCGCATGTGCCACCGCCTCGGGAGTGGCCCACGGGCGACCACAGCGACGATGTTGATCCTTGGGTGGAATCAGGCCTTCGTCACTTGGACGACGATTCCGACTGACCACCACTGAGGAGGGTGGCATGTCGCCGCCAGATGGCCGCCGCATCGGCATCGCCAGCGAGTGTAAAGGCCTCGGCGGCGTGCGCCGCGTGCGCATGGGCGTCGGTGCGGAATGCATTGGCGTGGAAACACGCCACCCACGCTTCGGCAGCCTTGTCATGGCGTTCCAAAGCCGTCCAACAACGAGCCAATTCCCAGGTGACTGATGCCGACGTGCGAGCGTCTTCAGGAAGCGCCGCGATCACCTCGATACCCGATGTTGGATCGTCCTGCAGACGAGCAAGACGCGCCTGCAAGACACGAATCTGAATGGCCTGCGGCGCCTGCTGCACCGCGGTGTCCATATGCGTGCGAGCCAGATCGGCGTCACCAGCATTCCAGCACAACACTGCCAGGCTGGCATGGGCTTCTGGTGCCGCAGCCGGCCCGTCGATGACCGCTTCGAGCAGCGCCTGGGCCCGCTCCGGATCATCGGCCGTGACAAGCTGTGCCAGACACAGCCCCGCTCGGCCATCCGGACCGTCAAGTTCAACACCCCGTTCATAGAAGTGAATCGCAGTCTGCTGGCGGCCCAACATTGCGGCCACATCACCGGCGCTCACGTGCATGGGGCCTTCCTGGGGGGCCAGTACACAGGCGTCCCACCAGTGCTCCAACGCCTCGGCCAAGGCCGTATCGCCATCCTCAATGAGCCCCTCCTCACGGAGATTTAACCCCCGGGCAAAATCCACTCGCGCCAGCAGTTCAAGCACCCGAGGGTCCCGCGGTGCGTCTCGATGCGCCGCCACGGCGACAGCCTCAGCCTCCTCGAGTTGCCCGGCATCCAGATACCGCTGGGCGGTAAGCAAGGTGGCGTCTTGGGCACGGGCCGTCGACAGCTCGGGTTCGGGATCGCTGCACGCCGCCACCACCATCGACATGGCGATGACACAGATCACATGGATCCGAAGGGCTGCTGACGTGGTGCGGAGGCGTATCATGCGACGATGTCCAGTGTGACTGACACTCAACTGCCCAAATCGTACTCGCCCGCCGACCACGAACCCGGCGTCCTCGCACAATGGACCGAGCAGCGGATCGGCCATGGCCCCCTTGGTGATGGACCGGCCTTCAGC
Source organism: Phycisphaerales bacterium (assembly GCA_022446965.1). Classification (GTDB taxonomy): domain Bacteria; phylum Planctomycetota; class Phycisphaerae; order Phycisphaerales; family SM1A02; genus JABAAC01. Next base: position 13,561 of record JAKVBV010000034.1, on the reverse strand, counting down.
GTGGTGATCCCCCCGCCGAACGTGACGTCAGCGCTGCATCTAGGACACGCCCTCAACAACACGCTGCAGGACATTCTCGTGCGCTGGCACCGCATGCAGGGACACCTGACCATGTGGATGCCGGGCACGGATCATGCCGGCATCGCCACCCAGACCGTGGTGGAAAAGCGCTTGCTGCAGCAAGGCATCACACGGCTGGACATCGGCCGCGAGGCCTTTCTCGAACGCGCATCAGCGTGGAAAGACGAATACGCAGGTGTCATTCTCGGCCAGCTCAAGGCGATGGGCTGTTCATGTGATTGGGACCGCACCAGGTTCACCATGGATCCGGTCTGCACGGCGGCCGTGCGCACTGCATTCTTCCGATTGTTCAACAACGATCTGATCTACCGCGGCAAACGACTGGTGAACTGGGATCCGGCCACACGCACGGCATTGGCCGACGACGAGGTGGAGATGCGTGATGTGCCGGGGCACATGTGGTATCTGCAATATCCACTGGATGACGGCTCCGGCCATGTAACCGTGGCGACAACTCGCCCCGAGACCATGCTCGGCGACACTGCCGTGGCGATGAATCCGAATGATCCACGGGCCACGTCGCTGCGTGGAAAGCACGTGGTCCTCCCTATCGTCGGACGTCGCATCCCCATCGTCGAAGACGACTACGTGGTGATGCCCGGTCAGGGCGACGACCCCAAGGCTGCATTCGCCACGGGGTTCCTCAAGGTCACGCCGGCCCATGACCCCAACGACTGGGACATCGGCCTGCGGCACGACCTCCCCATCATCAATGTGATGGGGCCCGATGGAGCCATCTCAACTGATCACGGCTGGCAGGATTGCTCTGAGGATGGCGCCGCCTTTGTGGGCCTCAGCCGAGAAGATGCCCGCGACGCGATCGTGCAGTGGTTTGAATCCGCCGGGCTGCTCGAGGCGGTCCGCGAGTACGACCACAGTGTCGGGCACTCCTACCGCTCTCACGTACCCATCGAACCTTGGCTCAGCGACCAGTGGTACGTGCGGGTGACCGATGACCAGCTCGCCGGCGCCGCCTTGCGATCGATGGACCCAGAGCAATTCGAAGGCGACGCACCTGCCGGCGACGCCCCTGGCGATGGTCAACTGCGATTCACGCCCGCCCGGTATGCCAAAACGTTCCAAGTCTGGCACGAGCAACTTCGTGACTGGTGCATTTCCCGCCAGTTGTGGTGGGGCCACCAGATCCCGGTCTGGTCCAAGGAACTGCCATGGCCAGACGCCGCTTCGCTCGACGATGGTCTGATCGAGCCACCAGCCGATCTGGATCTCTCGGCCATCGCCGATCTTGGGGAAGCAGTTTGTGTTCGAGTGCAACGTGCCGATGCCGACACCATCCGCGTGCTGGCCTGTGTCGACAATGATCAGGCCGACGCTGAAGCATCGCTCGAACGAGCGGGCTTCGTGCGCGATGCCGACGTGCTCGACACCTGGTTCTCGTCGGCCTTGTGGCCCCTGAGCACCATGGGCTGGCCGGATCCCTCGATCGAGGGCACGCTCGAAGGCCTGCTGGACACCTTCAATCCGACCAGTGTGCTCTGCACCGCCCGCGAGATCATCACACTCTGGGTGAGTCGAATGGTGATGTTCAATCGGTACTTCCTCGACGGCCGCGTGCCGTTCACCGACGTCACGATTCACCCCATGGTGCAAGATGGCCATGGCCAGAAGATGTCCAAGTCGCTGGGCAATGGCGTCGACCCGCGGGACATCATCGAAACACATGGCACCGATGCGCTTCGACTGGTGATGGCCCAGATTGCCACCGCCACCCAGGATGTGCGGCTGCCGGTCGATCTGATCGACCCGCACAGTGGCAAGACCTTCGCTCCGGCAACGGTTGTCACCCCGCAGGGCCACACTGTCGCGGCACCGATCCAGCATTCGCCGGTTGATGCCGACAAGACCATGGCCACGGTGTACGGCGTGCTCACGGGCCAGGCCGAAGTCTCCGAGGCACAGCCGCTGGCCAAGAACACGTCAAGCCGCTTCGATGCTGGACGAAACTTCGCCACCAAGTTGTGGAATGCTGTTCGCTTCGCCCTGACCAGAGTGGAACAGCCGTGCGGTCCCGATGCTGTTAGTGAACTCTCTGCCATCGATCGGTGGATGTGTTCCCGCATCGCCTCAACAACATCCGCCTTGAACACGGCGCTGGCAGGCTTCCAATTCAATGTCTGTGCAGATCTGCTGTACGACCTGATCTGGCGGGACATGTGCGACTGGTACCTAGAGGCAATCAAGCCCACGGTGAATGAGAGTCCGCACCAGCAACAGGTGTTGCTCACCACGTTGGATGCTGTTCTTCGTTTGCTGCATCCTGTATGCCCCTTTGTCACCGAGACAGCATGGGCTGCGGTGCAGGCCACGGCTCCGGCTGGTGTGCCCGGGCTGGACATGCCCTCCGCCCCCCTTCTCGCGGTAGCGCCTTGGCCCACGCCAGATGCATCGCTCATCGATGACGAACTTGAAGCGGCTGTCGCTGTACAGCGTCAGTTGGTCAATGCGATCCGTCGGGTCCGCACGGAACGACAACTCCCCGGCAGTCTGCGCCCCACGTTGCTCGTGGAATCGTCGGTCCACGACGCCATTGGCGACAGCGCCGAAGTGATCTGCACCATGGCGCGGCTGGACCGCATCGAAGTGCTGTCTGGCGCGATGCCTGCCCAGTCGGCTCCGGTGACGATCGATGCAGGCGTGGCCTGCCTCACTGATCTTGGCGACGCTGCCAATGTCGCAGGTGAAGTGGCCGCGGAACGGCTCAAGGCGCTGCGTAGCAAGATCGCTGCCTTGGAAGGTCGCCTGTCCAATCCCGGCTACGTCGACAAGGCACCGGCACACTTGGTGGATGAGACTCGCGCACAATTGGCGAACGCTCAAGCGGAACTCAAGGAACTCGATGGTGCGTCGAACTGACCTCACCCTAGCCGTGGTGATGACCGCCTGTGCTGTGGCACTGTGCGGATGCGGTTCGTCCGGAGTCAATCGACCTTCACCGTCGGCAGTTGATCCGGGTTGGACCGACACCGGGGCTTGGGAGTTCCTCGGTCACAAGGGCCGCCGCATCGCAACGGATCACTTCGAGATTCGCACGACGGTCGACGACCCACGCATCATCGATGCGCTCCCTGCACTCCTCGAGGCGAGTTTTCAAGATGTGCAGATGCTCTCGCCTGGCCTCGAGCCACCGAAGAGTCCGTTCATCACCTACCTGTTGGCGGACAAACGCCAGTGGCGCAATGCCGTGCGCATCGTGGTGCCGAGCATGGTTGAACAGTTGCACCAGTTGGGACGGGGTGGATTCACAGTGCGGAGCGTGTCGGTGCTGTACGACATCGATCCGCCTGGACGCTGTCGAGACACACTCGCGCTGGCCGCGCACGAGGCCTGGCACCAGGTCACACAACGTGTCTTCAAGGATCCATTGCCGGAGTGGCTGGAGGAAGGACTGGCCACACGCATGGAAGGGCTGGACATCTCAGCAACCGGCGTGCGGCCCAATCCGGACAACAATCCAGAGCGCCATCGGCGTCTTCGCTGGATGGTGTATACGAAGCGATTGCAATCACTGCGGGACTTCCTTCGCGACGACCCCTATGCCGCGTTGGAGCGCGACCGAGAAGCGCTGCTGGACTACTACGCGCAGGCCTGGGCGCTGGCCACATTCCTGCTCGAGGCCGACCCTGCCACACGGGCCGGTGTCGGTCATCTGCTCGCAGATGCAAGGCACGGTCGCATGCGTTCCAAGTTGCGTGCGGCACCTCGGGGGCTCACCACTGATGAACGAATCTTCGTCACGTGGATCGACCCTGACATCGATGCCCTGGACGAACGGTTCCAGAATTGGTGCCGTCAACGGGTCTCCTGGAGTCGCCGCAGTCGCTGATCCCGCGGCTGCTGTAGGCTCTTCAGGTCCATGACGGCGTCCCTGTCCATCCGAACCGCTCAGGAAGGCGATCTGCCTGCCTTGCGTGCCCTGTTTGCCGCAGGCATGCAGGAGGGCGAGGTGCGAATCAACGACACCGGCGCCGACATTGAGAACATCCATGAGGGCTATCTCTCGGATGTGACCCACAATGGCTTCTGGGTGGCGGAATCAGGCGGCGATGTGGTGGGCATGATCGGCGTTCAACAGGTGGACGACGCCGTCGCCGAAGTGCGACGACTTCGTGTGCATCCTGGCCATCGTCGCCAGGGCATCGGGACACAGCTGATGCAGCATGCCGTGCGGTTCTGCAGGGACCGCGAGTACCTCAAGATCGTGCTCGACGTCCGAGGTGAGCGATCTGGCGCAATTCAGATGTTTGAGAAGTTCGGCTTCTATCTCGCCAAGGCGAGAACCGAAGAAGACCGACGTGTCCTGGACTTCTACGTGGATCTGTACAACGAACCGGAAGCCTGACGTGCGTCTGCAATCCCCACTGGCATCAAGCTTGGGTAAACGGTCAAAGCGGGCGAAGGGACTCGAACCCTCAACATTCAGCTTGGAAGGCTGACGCTCTACCAATTGAGCTACGCCCGCGAGGGCGGGCATGGTACCCGGTCGGTGATTCAGGTGTGCTGTGATCGTCCCACGGCAAGACATGTTGCCGTGTGCGCCAGTGCCAGTGCAGTATTCGCCCTCAACGCAGTTGCGTGGGGTCGAGGCGTTGCAGGGCCAGCCCAACCAACAGTAGAGCCAGCCCGAGGCCGATGATGAGCGGTCCGGGGTTCATACCTCAACAATGCCGTCGAATCTGGACAGAGCAAATGCTGGCCTGTCCGATTCGACCGCTTTGTGTGGTTTCTTAGGCACGCGCAATGTGCATGACCGTGCCAGATGGAACCATCGCGCCCCTACAATGCCGCCCCCATGGCCCGTGACTTCGCCAGCCTGACCACGTCTCACGACGGCTCAAGGGCACTGCTGCTCGAGCCGCGGCGGCCCATCTGCCAGGGCGACCTGCCGCTTGACACCTACGACGAGGCCATGCGTCCCTACGCTGAGTCCTACCTCCACCTGCCCGATCGAACACCCGAGACCGTGCTGCCGTGGCTTGACCAGTTCATCGAGCCAGCACTGCGCACGCTCGGCCCTCAGGTGTTGCTGCTGGCGCACTTCTACATGGGCGGCGAGATTGTCAAGCTGGTGGAGCGGTACGGCGGATCGGTGGCGGATTCCTATGCCCTGGCATTGCTGGCACGTGATCACGAGGCGGATCACATCGTCGAGTCAGCGGTGCACTTCATGGCGGAGACGGCCGCCATTCTGGCCCGCGATGAGCAGTCGGTGTGGATCACCAACCCACGGGCAGGATGCACGATGGAGATGATGGCCGACCCCGCCGACGTGCAGCCCACGATCGATGCACTGCAGCATCGCTTCGGCGACGACGTCGTGGTGTTGACGTACATGAACACGTCGGGCGCCCTCAAGGCACTGGCCGGACGAACCGGCGGCGCGGTGTGTACCAGTTCCAATGCGCATCATGTGATGGCAGGACTGCTTGAATCACACCCTGACGCCCGCATGGTGTTCCTGCCCGACGAACACCTTGGCAGGAACACAGCCCATCGCTTGGGCATGGACCTCTCTCGCGTCGTGAAGCTGCCTGCACCGCGCCCCGGCGTACCAGCGTTGGCGGACATGAGCGACAGCCAACTTGAGCAGGCCAAGGTGCTGCTTTGGAATGGGCACTGTGGCGTGCACACCATCTTCACGGTTGACATGGTCAATCATTGGCGTGCCGAGGGATACGAAGTGCACGTGCATCCCGAATCTCCGCTCGATGTGGTCAACGCGGCTGACGGATCAGGAAGCACGCACTATCTGTGGAACGTCGTGACGGCCGCCAAGCCAGGAAGCAAACTGGCGATTGCCACGGAAGGTCACTTCATCGCCAACGCCGCCCGTGTCGGCAAGTCCCGCGATGTTGACGTTGTCCACCTCGCCGATGTGCCTGACGAAGCCATGGCCGGGTGCGGCTGTGCAACGATGAGCCGGAATGATCCTCCCCATCTGGCTGGCACGCTCGATCTGCTCGCTCGAGGATGCCCGCCTGAGGCCCATCGTGTGTTGCCTGGCGATCGAGTGGATCACGCGACCGGCCAACGTGTGCGATTGCCTGACGCAGACCGCCAACGCCTCAAGAGCGACGCCGCCACGGCGCTGCATCGCATGATCACCATGACAGAGTCCGCCTCATGAGTGCCTTGATTGGCGTGAACATCGACGTACGTCTTCCCGTGTCACAGGACCCCAACAGGGTGCCCGTGTTGGCATTCGATGCCGTCGTGGTCGGCTCCGGGGCCGCTGGTGCATGCTGCGCCATGGCGGCCGCCCGGCGTGGCCTTCGCGTTGCCGTGGTCAGCAAGGGGCCACGGCGAGCCAACAACACGGCCTGGGCCCGGGGCGGCATTGCCGCGGTGCTGGGCGCAGAAGACTCGTTCGAGCAGCATGTGCAGGACACGCTCGCCTGCGGCGCCGGGCTGTGCACCCCTTCTGTGGTGGACGCCATCGTGCGACAGGGCCCCGATGCAATCAACGCGTTGATTTCCCTTGGGGCCACGTTCGATCGCGATGCAGGCGGCCAGTTGGCCCTCGCACTTGAAGGCGGACACAGCAGGCACCGCATCGTGCATGCTCAAGGCGACGCCACAGGACGGACCGTGCAGTTGGCGCTCAATCATGGTCTTGATGCCACACCGGGGATCACCTGCTTCGATGACACATGCGCCATCGACATCCTCCGAGAAGACTCCGAACAGGTGCGTGGTCTGTTGGTTGAGCATCCCAATGGAGACATGCTCGTACTGGATGCTCCAGATGTGGTCCTGGCAACCGGAGGCGCTGGACAGATCTGGCGCGAGACCACGAATCCGACGCTCGCCACCGGTGACGGCATTGCCATGGCCACTCGGGCCGGAGCGACGACTCGAGACCTTGAGTTCGTTCAGTTTCATCCCACATGCCTCTACATCGCCGGTGCAGCTCGAATCCTCATCAGTGAAATCGTCCGTGGCGCAGGCGCGGTCCTCCGCGACAAGAATGGCACGGCCTTCATGCAGGATGTCCATGGTGACGCCGACCTGGCACCACGCGATGTGGTGAGTCGGGCCATCGCGCTGCGCATGCAAGAAACCGGCGACACCAACGTATACCTCGATCTTGGCGACATCGACGGCGACCCGACGGTCAAGTTCCCGGGCATCGCCACAGCATGTGCCCAGTTCGGGTTGGATATCACCCGTGATCCCATCCCCGTGCGACCTGGTGCGCACTACATGGTCGGTGGCGTGCTGGCCACCTTGGATGGCACGACTTCAGTGCCCGGGCTGCATGCTATCGGCGAGTGCGCCAGCACTGGCCTGCACGGCGCCAACCGAATGGCCTCCAATTCGTTGCTCGAGGCACTGGTCACGGGCATGCGATGCGGTGAAAGCCTCACTCGCCGTAGCGGCGGCCGAGTGTTGCAGGGCATCAGCCATGCCCACGACACACGGTCCAGTGGTAGCCCGGTCAATCAGACCGACATGCTCTACGCCCTGAAGAGCTTGATGTGGCGCGCCGTTGGCGTGCACCGCAGCGGCGAGGCGCTGGCGGAAGCGAGTACACAGCTGGATTTCTGGCTGGACGTCGCACAGCGACTAGCCGCCACGGATCAAGACGGTCGCGAACTTCGCAACATGCTGCTCGTGGCCCGGCTGGTGACCGCCAGCGCCGCCCACAGAGCGGAGTCACGCGGCGGCCACTTCCGCCTTGATCATCCCGCGCAGGCTCCCTCCGCGGCGCACACGCATCTCACGCCGTGCGCCGATGGTGATGGGCGAATCACCGCGATCGCCATGGAACGCATCGACGCAACCGATGCCCAGCGCGTATGAGCACTGGCCCGCTTAACCCCAACGCATCGCGGCCATCTGTCTTCAGCGCCTGGTGGCCGCTGGCACTGAGTTGGCTCATGATGGGCCTGGAGCTGCCTGCCATCGCAGCGGTCATCAGCAGATTGCCCCAAGGCGAAGCCATGCTTGCGGCCTTTGGTGGTGTGGTGTTCCCATTGGGCCTCTTGATCGAGGCGCCCATCATCATGATGCTGGCGGCGTCCACAGCGCAGGCTCGAGACGCGATCGCATGGCATCGTCTCAACAGATGGATGCACATCACGTCGGCGGCCCTGACGGCCCTGTTCGCATTGATCGCACTGACGCCATTGTTCGACCTGGTCGTCGGCACGATGCTCGAGGTACCCGACACATTGCATGATGCTGTTCGACTCGGCATGCTGTGGTTGCTGCCATGGACATGGGCGATTGCGGATCGTCGCACGCGACAAGGTCTTCTAATTCGCCACAACCGAAAGATCGCCGTCGCCCAAGGCACCGGCATTCGTCTGTTGGCCACAGGCACGGCGCTCACTGTGCTGGCCTTGATGGATGCCTCGGGCATTGTCGTCGCCTGCGGCGCCTTGTCCGTGGGCGTGCTCACCGAGGCCGCGTGGGCGCGATGGGCCGCGCGTCACATCGTGCGCGACATCCTGCCCGCAGCAACCGACCCGAGCGCCGCACGTTCGCTTGGCAAACTGGTCGTGTTCTATCTGCCCTTGGCGCTCACGCCCATGCTGGTACTGCTCGCCCAGCCACTTGGCACGGCCGGCATGACTCGAATGCCTGAGGCCATCGCCTCCATGGCCGTTTGGGCGCCACTCAACGGACTGGTGTTTCTCACACGAAGTTCGGGCATGGCCTTCAATGAAGTGGTCATCGCCCACCATCACGAGGCGCAGTGGCCTGCAGCCCTGCGGCGATTCGGCCATGGAATGGGCGCCCTTTGGTCCTGTGCGTTGGCATGCATTTCTGTGCCCGCCCTGGGCCTACTGTGGTTCGGCACGGTGCAGGGCCTGGATCCAGCACTGTGCGAGTTGGGCTCATCGGCGCTCTGGCTGGCCATCCCCATTCCATGGCTGACATTCGTACAAAGCCTGTACCAGGGCCAACTTGTCGCCGCCGGTCGAACGGGAGCCGTGACCATCGCCGTGGGCCTGTATCTGGGCCTCACGGGCCTGGTGATCGCCGCTGGCGTGCTCCATGGGGGGTTCTCCGGCCTGGTGGTGGTCGTGACGGCCACCACCGCAGGAAACGGCCTACAGGCCCTCTGGCTGTGGCATCGGGCCCGATTGCTTGGCACGCAGGCCGGTTGAGACTCAGCGGAACCTCTCTTGCAAACCCCTCGAAGAGGCTTGTAGGCCACAGGTCTCCCCGTATACTGCGGAGACGGACTGGCTCGAAGGGCCTGATTTGGTGCGGCAATTCGCACCGTATCTGGCCCGTGGCAGTTCTGTTTGAAACTGGTCGATACCGAGTCGGCCATCGTATGACCCACTGGAAGCTTGCTTCCGGGGAATGAACCGAAGACGGGCGGCGTACCCGGACGGTCGAAGACCGACGTCACCCCAAATGCACGCAAGCGTGAGAGACACCATGAAGAAGACGCATCCGCTTACCCATTCGCTCAGGGGCTTCACCCTGGTCGAGTTGTTGGTGGTGATTTCCATTATCGCCATCCTGATCGCCACGCTCTTGCCGGCCTTGAGTACCGCTCAGCGCAACGCCAAGCTCAGTGCCGACAAGCAGAACACCCGCCAGATCCACCAAGGCTGGACCGCCTACGCATCCAGCAACAACGGCGACTTCCCCACGCCCAGCCATATCGACCGTACGCCGGTCAGCAATGCTGGTGTGGATATGGAAATGCCCGGCCGTGGTCAGCCCCAGTTCGGCTACAACCATCACGCCGCTGTCCATGCTGCAAGCATCGCCCTGCAGATCTATGACACACAACTCCCCGTGTCGGCTGACGACGCCAATGGCAACGTCTACCAGCACATCGAGCCCGCTCGTCAGAGCTACTACTACCCCAACCCGCCCGCGGGCATCGACGACGTCCACTGGGACTACAACTTCGTCTGTGACCTCGAGCTGGGTTCCAACCTGTCCTTCGCCTCCATGCCCCTGCATGGCAAGCGATTCAAGAAGCAGTGGCACGCCGGTGGCAGCTCCACCTATGCCATCATCTCGAGTCGTGGCCCGGAGGATGGCCTCCCCCGCGAGAACGACAATCTCTGCTCCGCGTACCGCCTGTACGGCCCCATGGACAAGTGGGAAGGCCTCATGGTCATGAACGACGGCTCCGTCGAGTCGGTCGATTCCTTCTGGCCCACGGAACTGCCGGAACTCAAGGGTGGCGTGAAGGACAACCTGTTCTTCTACGAGTGCGGCGAGGTTGATGGTGCGCCTGGCGTGTGCGACCCCAACCGCGGCGACTCGCTGCTGATGCTCTATCGCTATCAGACCACCACCAATGGCATGGCGGATTACCTCATGGACGTCGACCCCAACGTCGGCATCGGTGTGGGCGATTACACGTCTAATGTCACGTGGGACCAATCCTGATCGACTGATCGCAATGCAAACGGTTCTTGCCGCCCCCGTTGGTTCCGGCCAACGGGGGCGGTGCGTTTGATGGGCGTGGCCCGAAACCCTGACGCCCTCAGTGCATTTTTATACGCGTGTCCGGTGTTCTTTATATGGACACGAAATGGCGCACCCTGTTGATTTCATACGGTCTCGTGCTATTCTTGAACACATAGTTCTCACACCGAAATGCTGCACTGATGCAGCGTGGGGCCAGTGATCACGAAACATTGGCCTCGCCAAGGAGATGATCTAGATGCGATCCGCAACACTTTGGGCTGTGACCGGCATCATGGCTGTGTCTAGCACGGTTGCCGCCGCCGAAAAGGTCCACTTGTTTAAGGAATTCACCGCGACGTGGTGTGGCTATTGCCCCGCCGTGGCCGAAGGCCTCCACATTGTGCTGGAGAACAACCCTGAAACCACCACCGGCCTCATGATTCATGGTGGCGACGCCTACACCACGACATTGGGTAACCAGTTGATCAACTTCTACAGCCTGAGTGGGTACCCCACCGTGTGGCTCGACGGCACGTGGTCACAGGTTGGGTCCTATGGTTCAGGTTCAGCCAACGCCAACAACCTGCAGAACATGCTCAATGGTGCTGGCAGTTCCACTGATGTCACCATCGAGGTGATCGGCGAAGAGCTTTCAAGCAATCAGTACACCCTCGACATCACGGTCGGCGTGGAAGCTGGTGGCCAGAGTCGCAACATCAAGTTGTACATCACCCAGGTGTACGACCAACACAACTGGCCCGAGTCCAACGAGACTCAGTTCAACACGCTGCGTCAGTCGGCCGCCACACAGACATTCACGCTGTCTCCTGGACAGTCTCACGACACGTCCCATACGTTCACGCTCAGTGGTGAGTCGCTGAACACGCAGTATGTGAACTACGTCATCTGGGCACAACTCAACAACAGCTCCGCCCCGGCCATGGTCTACCAGGCTGTTGAGCACAAGCACGGCGAAGCGCCTCCGGCGAACGTCACCGTCGGCCCCGCTGGTGACTACAGCACCATTCAGGCTGCACTTGACGACGTCGGATCGGGCAGCATGGTCACGGTGGCACCGGGCACCTACACCGAAGCGCTCGACTTCAACGGTCGAAGCATCGACCTGATCGCGGGCTCGTCCGACCCCACGGAAACCGTGATCGACGCCAACGGCCAAGGTCGTGCGCTCACCCTGATGGGCGGCGCCAGTGGTTCCGTGACGGGCTTCACCATCACTGGTGGTTCCGCCCCCTCAGCCGCGGCCATGATCACCAACGGCAGTCCGACGCTATCCAACTGCATCATTCGCGACAACATGGCGGACTACAACTACGCCATCGTGTCTGCTGGCAACCCCACCATTGCGAACAACGTCTTCTGTGGCAACAGCCCCAACAACCAGATTGGTGGTGTGTGGACCGATGGCGGCGGCAACTCGTTCGACTCCTCCTGCGGCGATGAGCCCTGTGACGGCGACCTGAACAGCGACGGCATGGTGAACGTGGATGACATCCTGGCCGTGTTGGCAGGCTTCGGCGGTGAGTACAACGTCGACGACATCCTCACGATCCTGGCCAACTTCGGCAACGACTGCTGAAGCACGCCGAATCTGATTCCATCAGGGCCCCGAGCCATGCTCGGGGCCCTGTTTGTTTTGTCGCCGCCTCAGCGGTGCGATCCCCTTGTTGGTCTGTCAGAATGCCGCCATGGTCCTGACGCACACTCTGCTTGCTGCAGCCGCCGTTGATCCTGATCGCACGTGGCTCATCACCAATCCTGTCGCCGTACTGGGCATCTTGATGATCGTGCTTGCCGTCGTCTTCAAGACGTCCGACATGCCTCGATTCAAGCGGTTCTATGGCATCGTGCCGGCGATCCTGCTGTGCTACTTCATTCCGGGACTGTTGAACACCACCGGGCTGGTCGCCGATATCCCCACAGGCGACGCCACGATTGCCCCGCTCTATTGGATGGCCTCACGCGTGCTGCTGCCTGCGTGTCTTGTGTTGCTGACCGTGGCGATCGATCTTCCCGCGATTCTGCGGCTTGGTCCCAAGCTGCTGCTGCTCTTCTTCACGTCCACCGTGGGCATCATCATTGGTGGCCCACTGGCGCTGGGCGTGGTGTGGATGCTGGATCCATCGCTTGCTGGCGGCGAAGGCCCCGATGCCTTGTGGAAGGGATTCTCCACCGTGGCGGGCTCATGGATCGGCGGCGGCGCCAACCAAACCGCCATGAAGGAGATCTTCCTGCCCAGTGACGACCTGTTCTCCGCCATGATCGCTGTGGATGTGATCGTGGCCAACATCTGGATGGGCTTTCTGCTGTGGATGGCCGGACGGCAGCAGGCATTTGACCGATGGCTCAAGGCGGATCGATCAGCCGTGGATCAACTCACCGAGAAGGTTCGAGCCATGCGAGCGGGCCGCACACGCATCCCAACGGCTGCCGATTACTTCGTGCTCTTGGCCGTGGCCATCGGCATCGTTGGCCTGTGCAGCCTGATCGCCGGGCCCTTGGCCGCATGGTTCAGCACCAACTGGCCTGCGGGCAACGACTTCAGCCTGGGCAGCACCTTCTTCTGGCTGATCGTCTTGAGCACGACATTGGGCCTGGCCGCGTCGTTCTGGCATCGGGCACGATCGCTGGAAGATGTCGGCGCCAGCCGACTCGCCACCGTGTTCCTGTACACGCTCGTCGCCGTGATCGGGCTGAAGATGGATCTTCGCGCTCTGGTCGACGCCCCTGTGTTGTTTCTCATCGGCTTCATCTGGATCGCATTCCAGGGCGGGTTGCTGTTCGCGGTGGCCAAACTGGTGCGGGCACCAAGCTTTTTCATCGCAGTGTCCAGTCAGGCGAACATCGGCGGGGCGGCATCCGCCCCGGTAGTGGCCGGCGCCTTCAGCCCGTGGCTCGCCCCGGTCGGCGCACTGCTCGCGGTACTGGGCTATGCCGTGGGCACATACGGTGCACTGCTCTGTGCCCACCTCATGCGGCTGATGACGCAGGGCGACACGTCGCCCAGTGCTGAAACGGACCACATCGCCCTGCTCACGGAGACTATGTCACAGCT
>JAKVBV010000033.1 GCA_022446965.1 Phycisphaerales bacterium | reverse complement strand
GATCAGATTGACAGTCAATTACCTCCAGAGGAGACACATGAATGATGGGTACACGACTGATGCTCGCCAGTGGCGTTACGGCTTTGTCAACTGCACCGGCACTCGCCGAGGTTGATTCCCGGGACCAGCAGATCGCTGAGCTGCGATCGATGGTCGAAACACTCCAGACCGAAGTGGATGTGCTTCGTTCGGAGAACGACAACGACTGGCTCACGCAGCAGCGCAGCGAGCAGATCCGCGGCCTGATACAGGACGTCCTTGCCGACGCTGACACACGCGCCAACCTGCAGGGCGATGGCGCCACTTCGGGCTATGACGGCGGCTTTGTCGTACAGAGTGCCGACGGCAAGTTCAAACTCAAGGTCAATGGTCAGATGCAGGCTCGCTTCATGTACAACGAGGCTGCCGGGCTGAACCACGATTATGGGTTCGAACTCCGCCGAACCAAGCTGAGTTTTGCCGGTCACATCGGTGATCCATCATTCACCTACAAGATGACGGTGGTCAACCAGCGGAACGCTCAGGGCGACAACGATCCAGGCGAAGGCATGTACATGGAAGATGCCTGGATCTCTCGCAGTTGCGACGACGGTTGCTACTGGGTTTTGGGCCAGACGAAGGCTCCATTCCTGCGAGAGCAACTGGCTTCAAGTTCCGCCCAACTCGCCGTCGAGCGCTCCATGCTGAACAACCAATTCACCTACGGATGGGCGCAAGGTTTCGAGGTCGGCAACAAGGGCGACGACTTCTGGTGGCGCGCCTGGGTCGGCGATGGTCCGAACTCCGCCAACGTGCAATCGCAGAATGATGCACTTGGCGACTCCATCGCGGTGCTCGCTCGTGCAGATTGGCGTCTGGACGGCACCTGGAGTGATTGGAAGTCACTCACCGCCCGTGGCAAGGGGGACAGCGCCTTCATTGGCGCCGCGTTCCAGTGGTACAACGGCGACTCACAGGAATATGGCGGCTTCCGTGGCACCAACAGCTACGGCTTCACTGTCGATGGCTCGATGACTCGTGGCGACTGGACTGCCTACGCCGCGTTCATGTGGGCCAGTGGCGCCTCCGGTGGCGATCGGAACGATGCTTGGGGGGTGCTTGCACAAATCGGCCGCAACATCTCGGATGACACGCAGCTGTTCGCTCGGTACGAACTGGGCACGATCGATGGCTACAACCCGGATGACATGTCGGCGATCACCGTGGGTGTCAATCACTGGATGACCACTGGTCGCACGATCAAGTGGACGACCGATTTTGGGTACGGCTTCGAAACCATCACCAACGGCGGTGCCGACGGCAATCCCGCTGCCGACTACACCAGCTCAGGCAATGGCTGGCGTGCCGATGGCGCCGGCGAGGACGGCCAGTGGCTGCTCCGTACACAGATGCAGTTGCTCTTCTGAGCGCATCGGGCATCTCGAACACGAATCGGCCGCACGCTTGGTAGTGCGGCCGGTTCACTTTTCGGTGTGCTGTCGAACAAGGTCGATCAAGCCGGCGGTGGATGCATCGCGTGCCTTCGACCCATCATCTGCGCCATCGAGCATGGGGCGAATGCCCAATGCGAGCTGCTTGCCCAATTCCACACCCCACTGATCAAAGGCATCAATGCCCCAGATCGCGCTCGACGTGAAGATGCGGTGCTCCCACAAGGCGACCACCATGCCCAACACGTGCGGTGTGAGACGGGGGTAGATGAAGGTGGTCGATGGACGGTTGCCTGGCATCACCTTGTGCGGCGCCAGCGCGTCGATGTCGGCTTCTGCCATGCCTTGAGCGGCCAGGTCGGCTCGCACCCGGGCTTCATCTCGGCCCCGCATGAGCGCCTCGGATTGGGCGATGCAGTTGGCAACGAGGTCGAGATGTTGGGCAGCCGCATCACCGCATGACGACATTGCCACGAGGAAGTCACATGGCACGACAGTCGTGCCCTGATGCAACATCTGATGGAAGGCATGTTGCCCGTTGGTGCCAGGTTGGCCCCAGAGAATCGGCGAGGTGTCCATGCAGGTGGCCCGGCCATCTTTGCGCACGCGCTTGCCGGCGCTCTCCATCATGGCCTGTTGCAGATAGGCCGGCAGGTGTGTGAGGTGATGGTCGTAGGGCAGCACGGCAAGTGTCTGCAGACCGTGGATGTTGCGGTACCACACATCCAGCAGGCCAAGCAGCATGGGCACGTTCGCTTCGATCGGCGCCGTTCGGAAGTGCTCGTCCATCTCGTACGCGCCCTGCAGCAGCAGCTCGAAGTGGTCGAAGCTCGTGGCCAATGCGATGCTCAGTCCGATGGTGCCCCACATCGAATGCCGGCCGCCCACCCAGTCAGGCATGGGGAACATGTGCTCGGTGTCGATGCCGAACTCGGCCACGCCGCGGGCATTGCTGGACACCGCCACGAAGTGTGCCGCCACGGCGTCGTCGCCCAACGCATCGGCCAGCCATCGTCGGGCAGCGCGTGCGTTGGTCAGTGTTTCCTTTGTGCCGAAACTCTTGCTCGACACGATGAACAGCGTCGTTGCCGGGTCGAGTGCACTGAGCGTGTCGGACAGGTTCGACGGATCGACATTCGACACGAAGTGCGCCTGCAACTGATCGCAATGGAACGGCTTGAGCGCCGCAACGGCCATGCGTGGGCCGAGATCACTGCCACCGATGCCGATGTTGACGACAGCAGTGAACCGTGCGCCGGTGTGGCCTGTTCGCGTGCCCTCGTGCACGGCGGTGCAGAACGCCCTCATCTGGTCGAGCGCAGCACGAACATCCGGCATCACATCCTCGCCGTCAACACACACCCTGGCATCGCCGCGATGACGCAGCGCTGTGTGCAGCGCCGGCCGTTGCTCGGTTGTGTTCACGCATTCGCCTGCGAACATGGCATCACGCAATGCCTCGACATCCGCGGCGCGGGCGACAGCGCACAAGAGTGACATCGTTTCTGCAGTTGCCAGATGTTTGCAGCAATCCACAGTCAGCTCACCGATGGTGTGTCGCATCGAAGTGAGTCGATCAGGATCGTCTTCGATGCAGGCGTCGATGCGCACGTCAGCCATGACGCGGCCGTGATCGCTCAAGGCCCGCCACGCAGCATCAGCTGTGATGGGGGTGTCGCTCATCCTTCTTCCGCAGTGCCGTCATCCCACAGGCGGAAGCCACCTGCAAAGGCATTGCGATTGTCACCACGTTCGCAACGGGGCGGAAGTTCGTCGAGTTTCTTCACATTGCCACCGCCGAGCACGAAGTAGTCAGGGTCGATCGACTCGGTCAATCGCTCGATGACGGCCCAGATGTGGGCCTTCCATGCATCGAACCCCAGTTTTTTCAGACCCTTCTTGCCGGCGAGATCTTCGTAGGTGTGGGTGTCATCCCAGGGCATGTGGCCCAATTCCACGGGTTCCACCCGGCCAGCCTCCACATAGGCTGCGCCCAGGCCGGTGCCCAGCCCGAGAAACATCATGCGGCCGCCGTGCCATGACCCGAGGGCCTGCATGGCGGCGTCGTTGATGATGCGGACAGGGCATCCGAAAGCCTCGGGCAGGTCCACGCCTCGCCAGCCTTCGCCCAGATTGCTGGGGTCGGTGAGGATCCGGCCGCCCACAACAGGGGCGGGAAAGCCGATCGAGACGCGATTCCACTGCCAGCCCTCGTCCTTGGCTGCTGCAGTGACCTTGGAGATCATGTCCTGCGGCGTGAGGTGCTTGCCGGACTTGATCTTGATGCGATCCGTGGCGCCTTGGGCGAGCACCTTGAGATTGGTGCCGCCGACATCGATGACCAGTGTGTTGAGGGGAGTCACGGGGGGAATGGTACGGGCTGAGGACGCACGGCGAGTTGTATTCGACACGCTGTCCACGGGGCGGTTTCAGGACGGTCAGGGAGGATAAACTGCCCCCATGAGAGTTGTTCTTGCAGCAGATCACGCCGCCTTGGACATGCGCAACGCGCTGATCGAACGGGTTCGCGCCGCGGGGCATGATGTCCGTGGCGTGGGGCCCGATTCTGGTGAGTCGGTGGACTATCCCAACGTGGCAGAAGACCTGTGCATGGAACTCATGGCAGGGCGAGCCGACCGCGGAATTTTGCTGTGTGGCAGCGGCGCCGGCGTGTGCATGTCGGCCAATCGATTCCCTGGAATCCGGGCGGCCACGGCGCACGACACCTACACCGCACAACAGATGGTGGAACATGACGCGGTCAACGTGCTCACGATGGGCGCACGGGTGATCGATGTTGATCTGGCGGCGGAGATCGCCACGTTGTTCCTCGAAGCCCGATTCAGCGGAGTCGATCGTCATCGGCGTCGCCTCAACAAGATGATCCGCATCGAAAGGCATCGCACCATGAATCCGTGTCAGCAATTGCATGATGCAGGGCAGTCCATCTGGCTCGATTACATCCGCCGCGACATTCTCGACGACGGCACGCTGGCGAGATACACCAGTGATCTGGCCGTGACAGGCCTGACGAGCAATCCGAGCATTCTGGAGAAGGCGGTCGCAAGTTCAGACCTCTACGACGATCAGATTGCTCAACTGCATGGCAATGATCCGGGCATGTCCGCCGAAGACATCGTCTTCGCGCTGGCCATCGACGATCTATCCCGCGCTGCAACGATTCTCCGCACAGCATGGGATGCTTCCGGGCACACCGACGGCTTCGTCTCATTGGAAGTGTCGCCAACCTTGGCCGACGACACCGCCGGCACGATTGAACAGGGCTGGGCGTTGTTTCAGCAAGCCGACACGCCCAATCTCATGATCAAGGTGCCCGGCACCCAAGCGGGGCCGGCAGCGATTGAAGAGCTCATCTACCGCGGCGTGAATGTGAACGTCACGCTGTTGTTCGACGAGCAGCAGTATCGAGCAGCCGCCGCAGCCTACGTGCGTGGGCTGCAGCGTCGTCATGACGAAGGCAAGTCGCTCGACGTGGCCAGCGTGGCATCGGTGTTCGTGTCGCGGTGGGACACACCCACGCATGCAGTGGTCGATGACGACGCCAGGTTCAAGGTGGGGATCGCCGCCACGGCGAAGTGCTACCAGGCGTCATTTGACGTCTTCAGTGGCCCGCAGTGGGATGCACTCGCCGCTGCTGGCGCACATCCACAGAAGGTGCTCATGGCCAGCACCAGCACCAAGGATCCTTCCTTGAAGGACACGCTCTATGTGGAGGCGCTGGCTGCAGCTGGCACCGTGAACACGATTCCCGGCGACACACTGTTGGCGTTTGCGGATCACGGTGAGCTTGGCGGGTTGCTTGGTGAAGCACAATGGCAAGAGGCAGACCACGTGCTCGCCTCGGCGACGGCATCTGGTGTGGATATCCCCGCCCTGGCCGTGCAATTGCAGCAGGAAGGTGCGGCCGCCTTCGTGAAGTCGTGGACATCCTTGCTCGACACCGTGACGCAGAAGACAGCAGCACTTCAGTCCGCCTGAGGCGGGAAAGCAAACACCATGCACATCGGAATGGTCGGATTGGGCCGCATGGGCGCGAACATGTCGCGTCGACTCATGCAGGCCGGGCATGCGGTGACGGCCTGGGACGTGTCGTCCGATGCCGTGCAGGCACTCGCCGCACACGGAGCCACCCCTGCTGACAGCGCCGAGTCAATGGTGCAGCACCTCAAGGCCCAGGGCGGCCGGGCCGTCATCTGGCTCATGGTGCCCGCCGCCGTGGTGGATGACACCATCGCCATCTTCGAACCACTGTTGAGTGAAGGCGACGTGCTCATTGACGGCGGCAACTCGTGCTGGCAAGACGACATTGTTCGAGGCGAACGCCTGGAAGCCAAGGGCATCCGATACCTCGACATCGGTGTGAGCGGCGGTGTGTGGGGCATGGAGCGTGGGTACTGCCTGATGATCGGCGGGCAACGAGATGCCGTTGATCTGGTGCAGCCCGTGTTTGAAACGCTGGCACCTGGTGTGAGCGCCGCTGAACGCACGCCCGGATGTTCCGATGAGCCGCGTCCGGCCGAGCAAGGCTGGCTGCATTGTGGCGATCGCCATGGCGCGGGCCACTTCGTCAAGATGGTGCACAACGGCATCGAGTACGGCCTCATGGCCGCTTATGCCGAGGGGCTCAACATCCTCGCCCATGCCGGTGCCGGTCGGGATGATCGCGACAAGGACGCCGAAACGTCGCCCCTGCGACGTCCCGAGCACTATCAATACGACTTCGATCTGGCCGACGTGACGGAGGTGTGGCGACGAGGCAGTGTCGTGGCCTCGTGGTTGCTTGATCTCACGGCGATCTCGCTGAAGGACGATCCGGCACTTGAGGGCTTCGGTGGTCGCGTGTCCGACTCTGGTGAAGGCCGGTGGACCGTGGAAGCGGGCATCGACGTGTGCGCACCGTCGCCGGTGTTGGCCGCCGCGCTCTATCAGCGGTTCAGCTCACGTGGCGAGTCCACCTTGGCAGACAAGGTGCTGTCCGCGATGCGGTTCCAGTTTGGCGGCCACCACGAGAAGAAGGCTGACGCATGACCATCACTCGGCCTACATCTGATGCACTGGTGCTGTTCGGCGCCACCGGCGATCTCGCTCACCGCAAGATCTTCCCCTCGCTGTACGCGATGGAGCGTCGTGGCGTGTTGAATGTTCCGGTGATCGGCTGCGCCCGCAAGGACATGACCGACGCCGCGATGGTCGAACGCGCCCGCGATGGCATTGAGCAGTTCGGGCACGACTTTGATGAGGGCACGTTCAAGCGGCTGGCGGATCGCATCCACTATGCCCGCGTGGATTACGCCGAGCCGGACTGCTTCAAGAAGTTGCGAGACACACTTGGCGACGCCAAACACCCGCTCTTCTATCTGGCCATTCCACCGAGCATGTTCGAGGGTGTGGTGGAGCAGCTGCAGGCGTCAGGATGCGCTGAAGGCGCGGCTGTCGTGGTGGAGAAGCCATTCGGTCGCGACTTGTCTACGGCGCTCGAACTGAATGAGGTGCTTCACCGCGTGTTTCAGGAAGACAGGATCTTCCGCATCGATCACTATCTGGGGAAGGAAGCACTGCTCAATCTGCAGTACTTCAGGTTCGCCAACCGATTCCTCGAACCGATCTGGAACCGCGAACACGTTCGAAGCGTGCAGATCACCATGGCCGAGGACATCGGCGTGGAAGGCAGAGGCGGCTTCTACGATGAAGCTGGTGCCATTCGCGATGTGGTGCAGAACCACATGATGCAAGTGGTTGCCTTGCTCGCCATGGACCCGCCGGCGGCGGCCGATGAAGAATCACTGCGAGATGCCAAGGTGCGGCTGTTCCGGTCGATGCTGCCGTTTCGAGAGGAAGATGTGGTGCGAGGGCAGTTCGCCGGCTATCGCGACAAGCCGGGGGTGGCGGCTGATTCCACTACGGAGACCTTCGCCGCCATGAGACTGCGCATCGACTCGTGGCGTTGGGCCGGCGTGCCGTTCTTCATTCGCGTCGGCAAGAACCTGCCGGTCACGGCGACAGAAGTGACCGTCGAAATGCACCGCCCTCCGCAACGACTCTTCCCTGACGGCGGCGGGCCGGCTCGAAACTACTTCCGATTCCAACTCAAACCATCCACGGTGATCACGATCGGTGCCAGTGCCAAGACACCGGGTGATCGCATGATCGGCGAGCAGATGGAGATGGTCGCCGTGCATCGCCAACCTTCGGAGATGGAAGCCTACGAGCGGCTCATCGGCGAGGCACTGGTGGGCGACACCGGGCTCTTCGCCCGCGTTGATGAGGTGGAAAGCACGTGGCGTCTGGTCGATCCAATCCTGCAGGCCAACACACCGATTCAAGACTACGAGCCTGGGACATGGGGGCCCGCTGCAGCGGACACGCTCATCGAGCGCTACGGCGTGTGGCATGACCCGCTGTCACCAGTTCGCCTGTGCCCGGTCACGCCATGACAGCACCAAGTTTGCAAGTGCATCCAACACCGGCCGAGGTGGCCGCACACGGCGCCATGCTGTTGGCGACGTGGCTGCGCGATTCGGTCGAACGCCACGGCGACGCGATGCTCGCGGTGAGCGGTGGACGATCACCGTGGGCCATGTTTGAATTGCTGGCGGGCGACACCACTGTGCCGTGGAGTCATGTGCACCTGCTTCAAGTGGACGAGCGTGTGGTTCCCGATGGTTATCCGGATCGCAACTGGACACATATCGCCGAACGCTTCGTGGACAGCGGCGTGATCGCTGCCGATCACGCGCATCCCATGCCGGTCACAGCGGACGACCTGCACGCCGCCACTGCCGAGTACTCGGCCCTCATCTCCGCCTTGTGCCCTGAAGGCGCCATCGATGCCCTCCATCTCGGGCTCGGCGATGACGGACACACGGCCTCGCTGGCGCCCCGTGACGGTGTGTGTGATGTGCTCGATCGCGACGTGGCACTCACCTGCGAGCCGTACAACGGCACGATGCGCATGACGCTCACGCGGCCATGCCTCGACCGGGCCGTGCACGGGTTCTTTCAGGTCTGTGGCGAGGGCAAGCGGACTGCCGTGGAGCAGTTGCTCGCTGGCGACACCTCAATTCCAGCCTCGCTGCTGGCTGGAGATCGCCTGCTCGTGCTTGCAGACGCCGCCGCGGCGCCCCAGAGGCCTGCCAGCACCTGAAATCACTAGACTCGGTTCCCCAACAAGAGGACGGCAAGGGAGCCTGACATGTTGACGCACACCTTCGCATGGACTGCCGCGGCCGCAACTTCGCTCGCGACGGGATCCCTGTTGTCGCAGGCCGTTGCCCATACGGCGCCACCCACACCTGCAGTGTCGATCTACTCCGCAGGCATCGATGCCTGGCTGGCCGACTCGCGTGACGCGGGGCTGCGTGAAGCATTGCGGCGACTGATCATCGACGGGCCGAGCCAGCCGCCGGATGCTGATCCGATGCTGTCCGAGGGCATCGAGTTGCTGTTGTCGTTGTTCCTCGGGGAGACAGGCCTGCAGGCGGATCTCACGGTGCCCAATGAACCGGGCGGTTCGCCATTTGCGATTGAGCTGCAATCCAGCGGTGTGCGGGGATTCGGCGGCGCAAGCATGTTGCGTCGAGTTGAAGATCTCGCTCGTGCATCGGGTTCACCCTTGGGTACGCCCGACGCGGATGCCCCTGGCATGTTGAAGCTGTCGCGACCAGGTGAGCCGTCGGTGTGGTACGGGGCACAGGACGACACACTGCTCGTGGGCGTGGGCCTTCCGCCACTGGATCAAGCTGATACGTATTCCGAAGCAGGCCTCCCGCGCGACGCGGAGTTGCTTGCAGGCATTCGCGTGAACTTCAAGCGATTGCAACCCGTGTTGGCAATGGCCGCGATGAGTGCGCCCGGTGGGGGCGAACTCCTGGAGTCATGGGGATTGCTCGGTCAGGATCCGCTTGGTGTGGTGTGTGCTGTTGGCGCCACCGAAGACACCGTGCACATGGCCGGCCACTTCGCCAACTATGGCACGCACTTCAGTCATCTCCTGCCGGAGGACGGTGTGACGCGCAACCTGCTGCGCCGCATTCCCGAGTCGGCCTGTGCCTTCGAGTGCACGCGAATCGACTTTGGCACTTACATCAACGCACTGCTTGATGCGGTGGAGATGACCGGTGGATCTGACGGGAACACGGAACTCCAGCAGGGGTACGACATGTTCCACGCCGTCACCGGCGTGGACTTCCGCGATGGCCTGATCGCGCCGTTGGGTGACTCGCTCACCTTCTACATGTCGAATGAGACCGGCGGGAATGGCCTGGCGTCGTTGGTCGGTCTGGTTGGCCTTCGTGACGCTGCAACGATGTCCGAGTCGATCAGCACGCTTGCATCCGTGGCCGATCACGCTGCCGCCAGTGAGTCGCAGGGCTACGTGCGGTTTCTTGCCCAGCGCATCAGCGGGTGCGACACGGCCGTCTCGATGCGCTTTCCTGGTCTGCCGATTCCGGTCGAGCCGACAATCGCCGTGGCTGACGGCACATTGGTGATGGGCCTGTTTCCGCAGGCGGTGGCCGAAGCCGTGGCGCAGTTTGATGCTCGCCGTAGCGTGCTCGATGCCGAGGGCTTCCGCATGGCCCGTGGTACCGACGGCCTCGGCGGTGTGCAGATCAAGTACATGGACCAGAAGGTGCTCGCGGCCGACGGTTTCGGGTGCATGGCCTTCGTTGGCGCGGCCCTGGAGAACTATACGCGGTCCCGCCGCTCACCAGAAGCACCTGCACCACCCGTGGTGCCGGCCTACACCCGTCTCACGAACGACATGCAGCCCGGGCTGTTCTGGGCCAAGCTCGACGGGCCGGACCTCATCGCTCGTGGCACGGCCGACCGCTCGATGGTCGCGCAGATGACCGCCGGTGTGGGCTATGTGAGCGCGTTCTCACCGCTGATCGTGGCGGCCGCGCTGGGTTCAGCGATGGCAGAGCAGAACGAGCCGCCATTGCTGATCGATCAATTCTCGGTCCAACCCGAGCAGCACGATGAACACGTCGACACGGCAGTCGTGGATCCCGCAGCGTTGGCGCAACGCCGAACTCGTCTGGGCACGCTGCACACGGCACTTCATCTGGCCAGGAGCAACGGCGAAGACATCGCTCGCCTGCGTGACCTCGTCAGCGGCGGGTGGTTGACTGCAGGCGATCTTCTCGTGCCTGGCCACGGAGACGCCACCTATCTGCTGGTGGGTGGTGGTGCGATCGAGGCCGAGGGCGGCGCACCATGTGCCATCGCCGAGCCCAGTGGCTTGCCGCACGGTCGCTACTGCGTGACTGAGCGTGGCCAGATCGCCGAAGTTGGATTCTGAACCCACTATTCGCGTACAGTGGCCGGCCTGCAGCGCGGGTCCGTGCTGCACGAGGAAGGAACAAACATGATGCTTGCATTCGGTACCGGGGCCATCGTGGCCATCATTTGTGGCGGGGTTGGTCTGCTGCTGATCTTCTGGATCGTGTCCATGTACAACGGTCTGATCACGCTCAAGAACCGCGTGAAGAACGCGTGGGCGCAGATCGACGTGCAGTTGCAGCGCCGCTACGACCTGATTCCGAATCTGGTCGAAACCGCCAAGGGCTACATGAAGCACGAGTCCGAAACACTCGAGGCAGTCACGCAGGCTCGCAACATGGCTCACTCGGCGGCGCAGGCCATGGGTGCCGATCCAACCAATGCCGCCAACATGAAGGCCTTCGCCGGCGCAGAAGCTGGCCTGGCCGGCGTGCTTGGTCGGCTGATGGCCGTGGCCGAGGCCTATCCGGACCTCAAGGCCAATCAGAACATGATGCAGGTGCAGGAAGAACTCACGACCACCGAAAACAAGGTGGCATTCTCCCGCCAGGCCTACAACGACTCTGTGATGCACTTCAACAACGGCCGAGAGCAGTTCCCGTCGAACATCATCGCGGGCATGTTCAACTTCCAGGAAGCGGCCATGTGGGAAGTGGAAAGCGAAGAAGCGAAGGCCGCGCCCAAGGTGGACTTCGGCGCCTGATCGTCTGAACCGAACGTACGCGTTCCATGGACTTTTTTGCTGCTCAAGACAACGCGCACAAGCGCACCGGGCAACTGGTGGGGCTGCTGGTGGCTGGTGTCGTCACGATGATCGTGGCGGTCTACTTCGCCACGATGCTCGTGGTGCATCTGGCCGGCGGCTACCTGCGGAAGTACGAGTACGGCGATGGCTACGGCCAGGGATCTGCGGTCGATGCCTGGGTCGAGCAGGAGATTGTTTGGTGGGACCCTCGTGTCGCACTGGCCGTGTTCGTCTTCATCCTGCTGCTGGTGGGGGGCGGCTACCTGTACCGGTGGGCCCAGCTGCGCAGCGGTGGCGAGCGTGTGGCCGAGATGCTCGGTGGGCGCCGCATCGATCTGGACACCATGGATCAGGCGGAACGCCGCGCCTTGAATGTGGTCGAAGAAATGGCCATCGCGTCGGGCATGCCCGTGCCGCCTGTGTATGTGATGCCCAGCGATGCGATCAATGCCTTCGCGGCCGGGCACACTGTGGATCAGGCTGTGATCGGGCTCACCGAGGGCTGTATCGATCGTCTCAATCGCGAGCAGTTGCAGGGCGTGGTGGCGCACGAGTTCAGCCACATCTTCAACGGCGACATGCGATTGAACGTGCGCCTCGTGGCCGTGATCAATGGCGTGATGGTGCTGGGTGTAGTGGGCTACTTCATGTGGCGCTACATCGGTTACGCCATGTTGTGGGGCGGTGGTGGGCGTGGCAAGAAGAACGACGGCATGCCCATCGCGCTGGCGATCATGATGTTGGGTCTCTTGTTGTGCGTGATTGGATTCGCCGGCACACTCGTGGCTCGTCTCATTCAGGCGGCGGTGTCCCGACAGCGGGAGTTTCTCGCCGACGCCAGTGCCGTGCAGTACACCCGCGAGACCGACGGTATTGCCGGTGCGTTGCGAGCCATTGGTGGCGCACCGCGGAACACCAAGCTCGCGGCGGAAACGAGCCAGTTCAATCACATGTTCTTCAGCCAGGCCATGCCGTCGCTGTTTGCGTCGCACCCACCGCTGCCTGAACGCATCGCGCGTCTTGAGGGAATCAGCACGGAGCAGGTGGGTGAGTTGCGGCCGAAGCTATCGGCCGAAGAAGCGTCGCGCCGCTGGGCCAAGGGCATGTCCGAACGCAAGGTCGAGCACCAAGCGGCAGCGCCTGCGATTGGTGTGGCGATGGCCGGTCTGGCCGGATCGCTAGCACAGGTAGGCGACATCCACGCCGTCGACATGGCCTGGACGCGCGAAGTGCTTTCTCATGTGCCGCGGAAGCTGAACAAGGCCGTGCACGCGCCCCAGTACGTCCCCGCCGTGGTACTTGCGATGTTGGTGCACGAGCAAGGTGCCGACAGCGAGGCGGTGGGACGACAGTTGCACACCATCGAAGAAACACTCGGCGCCACGACGGTGGCGCAAGTGCAGGAACTCCTGCCGGCCTACGCGGGCATGGACGATCGCTGCCGCGTGCCGCTGCTGGATCTCGCCTCGCCGGTGCTGTCCAAACTCTCAGACACACAAGCGGCAAGTTTCCGTACCGCCATGGAGCAGGTGGTGATGGCCGATGGTGCGGTGACTCGTTTCGAGTGGGTGGCGGCATTGCTGGTGGATGCGGCCCTCGATCGAGGTGGCGAAGCATCGCATACGACGACGGCACGGTTGTCGCAGGTTGCTGATGCAGTGCACACCCTGCTCTCCGTGGTGGCTCGCTCCGGGCACGATGACGAGGCGGCCATGACCGCTGTCACGTCAGCCGCATGTCAGTGGCTGAAGATTCCAGCAACCCCGCCCAACATCGCCGTGTCGCTGAAGCAACTCAATTCGGCCGTGCACGATCTGCGCACGCTGAAGTTCGCAGAGCGAGGCCGGTTGTTGCAGGCTGTGGTTGGTGCTGTTGAGCACGACGGTGTGACCACCGTGGCCGAGGCGGAAATGGTGCGGGCGGTGGCCGAGTTGCTGGCAGTGCCCATGCCGCCGGTGGTGCCCGACGCGGCGTGACTTTGATTCACGTTGTCATGGGGATCACGTCCAGGTGAGCCCGTCATGCAGGCCGGTGCCCAGGTCTTCGCAGCCTGACTCGGTGACCAGCACCATGTCCTCCACACGAAGACCGCCCACGCAGGCCCCGTAGAGCCCCGGCTCGATGGTGAGCACATCGCCGAGCACCAGCGGCGGCCCACCGACATCCAGCAGCGGCGGCTCATGAACATCAAGACCGATGCCGTGCCCGGTGCCGTGCACGATGGCCACGCGATCGTCGGGGGCATCAGCCTCGGGCAGGCCCACGGCGAAGCCGTGCTCGCGGATCACGCGCGTTGTTTCGCCGTGCACCGCTTCGCCAGTCGTGCCGGGTTGGGTTGCCGCTTCGGCAGCCGCCTTGGCGGCCACGACCGCCGCATGCATGCGATGCACCAACTCGGGCACGTCGCCGTGTACCACCGTGCGGGTGCAGTCGCCGTTGTATCGAGTGGCTTTGCACCGGGGGAACACGTCGATGATGATCGGCGTGCCGGTGAGCAGTTCACCGTGGCCGTGATCATGGCAATCGGCTCCCTGCACTCCGCCGGCGACGATGCTGGTGGGATTGTCGTAGCCCGCTTCGAGCAGGAACACATCGATCAGCGACCGCACACGTTCACTGGTGAGAGGGGCGCCCTCATGCTGCAGAACTCCGGCGGCATCGGCGTCACATGACGCGATCGTGCGACAGGCCATTTCGATAGCACGTTGCGTGGCGGCCTGCGCTTCGCGCAGATGGGCCACTTCTTGGGCATCCTTCATGCGGCGATCGATCACGCCCAGATCGGCGTCGTAGTCGATGGCGATGCCCGCGGCCGCCAGTTCGTGGGCGAATGACAACGCCAGCGTGCGGTCGGCACGCACACGATCCACGCCGTCGCGTTGCAAGGCTTCAGCCAGCGCCTGGGCCGTGGCCGTTTCGCGATCGCCGGACAAACCGCCTTCGGGCGTGAAGTCGGCAGGGCAGTGCACCACATCGGCGCGGGCGTTCGCTTTGGCTCGGTTCATTTCAATGTCACGAATTAACAGCATGCGGCGGCCGTCATCGCGAACAACTAGGGCGGCGGGATCACCAGCCAGAAACCGGATTGCCCGGTACAGCGTGTTGTTCGAAGCAGGAATGCCGGCGTGAATTGTGATCATGAGTCGTGCAGCGTACAGCGGCGCCTACAAAATGACCGCGGGCCCGCCACGAAGGCGGGCCCGCAGATGATCGACCTCCGAAACGGAGGATCTGGGTACCTGAACTCAGCGAGCGTCAGTCATCATTTGGGCGTTCAGGGCACGTCCGATGATGTCACTGGCTTCACCAAGGTGGGCGCGGGAGTACGCGTCCATCCGCTGGCCGTCACGCTGCAGCACCAGATCGATCTGGGTTTGCAGATCACGCAACTGCATGCGGCTGAGGTTCGATACCGGCGTGGACGCCGAGCCGAAGCCGTTGCCGGGCAGGCTGAGATAGACCAACCGGTCCAGGTGAGCACGCTGCAGGTTGCGCCGCAGTGAGCTGATGTATGGATCGCGGTTGGAGCAGTCGGCGGCGGGGCCATTCTGCAGTTCGGTCCAGGCGGCATCGCGAATCAATGCCATGGTCTCGGGCAACGTGAGCACGTCTTCGCCTTCAAGGGCACGGAACTCGTTGTCGTAGATGCGACCCAACGTCTGTGGGTTGAGCACCTGCGTGAGCGCCGTGGTCTGCATGCCGCCGATGCGGTCGTGTACCGGGAACGTCTCGTCACGCGAGATGTTTCGCATGCCGCCACCGTCGTACCACTTGTCCAGCGTCATCTTGCGTAGCAGTTCCGGCGTGAGGCCATAGGCTTCGTCCGGCATGGTGTATTCGATCACCATGGTCAGAGCGCGACGCTGTTGCTCAGCCTCGATCGGACGCACCGGATCAACTTCACCCGGATCGCCCTTCTTGTTGCGGCTGAGATATGAACCGCCAATCCAGTTAGATGCGATGGCGATGGCTTGCATCTGCTTGCCCAGTGTCATTTCGTAGGCACGGCGGGCCTTCGACCAGCTTTCGCCATCGTCCACCATGTCCGTGAGAATCTGAGTGCGCAGGTGCTGCATCAACTTGACCTGCGACTCTGCGTAGTTGAGCGGGTTCTTGCCGTGATCGAACCGACGAGCCCGTGGATCGGGACCACGGGTGTCTTCATCGGTGGCGTAGATGAGCTGTGGCTCATTCACACGCTCAAGCACCTTCTCCGGCTTGCCAAAGCCGTAGCCGTACTCGATGACCCAGTAGTCGTAGGGACCTATTGTGGTGGTGGTCCAGTCGCCCTGAGTTTCACCGAGTTCGTAGTTGATATTGGTGGGGAGGTAGTCCATCACCGAACCACTTTGGGCGACGCCCTTGTGATCCTCGGAGTTGATCTCCTCGAGGGTGTGGATGGTGCTGGCCTTGAAGTTGTGACGCAGGCCGAGCGTGTGCCCGACCTCGTGCATGATCACTTCGCGAAGCATGGGGCCGATGAAGCGCTCGGGCACGCCATCGATCATCTGCTCGCCTTGGACGACGGTCTTGGGAGAGGCCTCTTCTTCAGCGTCCTCTTCTTCGACGGCATCATCGTCTTCGGCAAGCTCTTCTTCATCAATGTCTTCTTCGGCGTGTTCATCGCTGGCGTCGTCATCGCCCAGAAGGAGCACCACTTCGTCCGCAGGTGCCTCCTCAGCAACCGCTTCACGCGTGGCTTCGATGGACATGCTGAACTGGCCCTGCTCCATGGAGCCGGTCATGCGGCCGTCGGCGATCTTCAGCACGAGCGGCTCGTCGCCTTCGGCTTCGGGTTCATCCGGGGTGAGGCTCAACTCGCCGGTGTCGGGGTTCCAGGATCCGTTCACATTGACGTCGCCCATCATGCCCATGAACACCTTGCCAAAGACGTTGTTGCCTTCATCCATTTCCAGCTGCAGGGAGATCTCCATGGCGGGGATTGCGCCTTCAGGACCGGTCATGGTGATGGTGCCGGTCCACGTGCCACTGATGGGATCGTTGGGGTTGGCTAACTTGGGCTTGGGCACGTCGATGCCGATCACGATCTCGGATGCCATACGCATCATGGCCACGTCGAGTGCCTTGAGCGCAGCGTGACGGCAGTTGCCGTTCACCTGACTGCGACGGCCAGCGAGACCGTCATACAACTCGTCACCAAGCAGATCGCTTTCTGTGGCGGCTTCGCCATGGTCGGGCAGTGCGCCTGCAGCTCGCGCGATAGCGCGTTCACGCAGACGGCGCTCGATGGCCGGCCGCTCGGTGGCGTCGGCCAACGCAACACGGGGGTCCCACGCTGGATTGTCTTCCAACCACTGCAGCACGGCAGGGCCCATGCCTTCCATGGCCATTTCCGGAATGACGTTGTTCCAGGTGCTGGTCCAGCTGTTCACGAAGCCTTCATCCATCACGATGTCGGCGTCGAGAATCTGGCCGGTCTTGGGATGCACACGGCTGGGGCCGATGGCGAAGCCCATGTTGGAGTTGGTCCAGAGCACGAAGTTGTAGCGTGCGTCCTCCGGGTCCTTCTCCATGTGAGCGCCGGTGGCCTGATCTTGTTGATACACCTCGATGGCGTTGACGATGCCGATGGCCTCGAACGCCTTGTTCCATTCCAGGATGCCCTCACGCACCCAGCGTCGGTAGCGCACCGGCGTGGTGTGTTCGATGTAGAAGATGATGGGCTTCTTTGGGGGGCTCAGTTGCAGCTTGGGATCGGCCTTCTGCAGATCCCAGCGATTCACGTAGCGGATCCAAGGCTGGTCTTCGCTTGCGTCACCAATGTCCATGTGGGCCGTGGTGAAGTAGCCAACACGCTCGTCAGCTTCGCGAGGGCGATAGCCCGTGTTCTCGGGGATCTCGGCGATGGAGTACGCGATCTCGCCGAATTGTCCGCCCCGCAGCGGCATCTTGAAGGCGAGTTCGACGTTCTTGGGGAAGGCCTTGGCCTTCTCCACCGTCATCAGCCGAGTGTTCGCGCCGGCGGTGGCGCTGCCGAAGAACTGCCCTGAGCTCTTGCCAAACAGATCACTGAGGCTGATGACCGGGCCGCCCTTGGGGCCGGTGGACACGATCGGTACGTCGAGGATGACGCGATCGGTGAACACGCGGCTGTGGCCGGCTTTGCTCTGTGAGTCGCCCGTTGAACGGGTGTCAAAATTGGGTTCAATCAACGCCAGACGGCTGCCGATGCGTTCCCAGCGGCCATAGAGGTCGCCGGTCTGCACGCCGGATTGACCGATACCGCTTGACACGGTGTAGGCGATGAAGATGTTCTGGCGGTTGAAGTTGCGGGGCAGTTCGGCCAGCACGCGGTTGTTCTTCTTGTCCAGGAACAGTGTGTACATGCCCGGCTTGCCGTCGAGGTTGCTGAACACCTCGGTGTATCCCTTGCTGACACTGTCAAAGGCCGGGAAGTTGTCTCGCGAGCCAC
The DNA here is from genome assembly GCA_022446965.1 of Phycisphaerales bacterium. Classification (GTDB taxonomy): domain Bacteria; phylum Planctomycetota; class Phycisphaerae; order Phycisphaerales; family SM1A02; genus JABAAC01. The sequence goes on along the minus strand of JAKVBV010000033.1, from coordinate 3,797 downwards.
CACTGCCTGATGGGGCGGCGATGGTGGGGTCGACGGGTTGCCCGACGGGTTCGTTGACGTCGAGTGCCAGACTCAGCGTGGCAATGCCAAGTGAGCCAATGGCAGCAACCAGAATCGGGGTTCGCATGATGTAGGTCTCCAGAGTGAAACAGGGGTCGATCATCGACGCGCCCCACACGCGCCGACTCAAGGGTACCGCCAGAGTGTGCGGCGATTTGGAGCGGGCAAAGTTGTCCACCGCTGGGCGACAAGGGGGAGATGGCGGCTGTGTTAGGCTGGCACTTCCATGTCACAACAGGCCCTCAAACCGGAGATTGAGTATCCCTGCCAGTGGCGATATCGCGTGCTCGGCGAGGACGCTGACACGCTGCGTGCCCTGATCGGCGACGTGCTAAGTGATCGCCCACATGAGATCAAAATGGGCAATGTGAGCTCCAAGGGCACGTACTGCTCGGTGGAGGGGGCATGCGAAGTGCTCAGCGAGGCCGATCGGGATCGCATCTTTCAGGCGCTCGCGAGCGCAGAGGGTGTGAAGGCCGTCGTATGAAAAGGTGCCAGGCCCCGTTGCTGCAGTGCACGTCCCAATGCGAGATCATTGGAACCTGACACCTTCCTCACCCCGATTTCATCATGCGCTACCACCGGCAAATGTTGCTTCCAGACTTTGGCGAGGCGGCCCAGGAGGCCCTCGGCCAAGCCACCGTGCTGATCGCTGGTGTGGGGGCGCTGGGCTGCGGCGTGGCGGATCTGCTTGCCAGAGCCGGCGTGGGCACACTGCGCATCGTTGATCGAGACATTGTTGAAACGAGCAATCTGCAGCGGCAGATGCTCTACGCCCAGCGTGACGCCGATGACGCCCGTCCCAAAGCCATTGCCGCTGCGGATCGGCTCACTGCCATCAATCCCGACATCACCATCGAGCCGCACGTGACCGACATCACCCCGGCCACCATCGAGCCCTTGGCCGCCCGGTGCCATGTGCTCGTGGACGGCCTCGACAATCTGGACACCCGCTATCTGCTCAACGATCTCGCCGTGCGCGATGGCCTTCCGTATGTGTACGGCGGCGCCGTGGGCACGGGCGGCCTTGTCATGCCGCTGTTGCCACCGGATCCACGCGGTCCGGTGCAGTGGGATGCCCCCACGGGCTGCCTGCGATGCGTGTTTCCCGAGCCTCCGCCGCCTGGCACGTTGCCCACGTGCGACACCGCTGGCGTGCTCGGCCCCGCCATCGGCACCGTGACCGCGCATCAAGCCGCGCTCACGTTGAGCCTGCTCATCGGACGCACAGGAGACGACCTCGACCGCACCATGCACGCGGTCGATCCATGGCAGGGCGAATCGCGGCGAATGGCCCTGCCCGGACCGAGTGCAACATGCCCATGCTGCGGCTCGCGCACGTTCGAGTGGCTTGAAGGCGGACGCGGAAGCGCCGCCAGTGTGCTGTGTGGCCGCAATGCCGTGCAGGTGCATCCACATCAGTCTGGACACATGAACCTCGATGAGCTCGCCGCACGATTGACCGAGCACGGGGACGTACGACACGACGCCCATGTGCTGCGTTGCACCTTGCCCGACGACATCACGATCACGGTGTTCGCCGATGGCCGTGCGCTCATCGCCACCGACGATCTCGTCGCAGCACGTTCGATCTACGACACCTACATCGGTGCCTGACGCACAAGAGAACACACCATGAACGACATCATCGAGCTCATGCTCGCCCATCGGTCCATTCGCACGTACACGGATGAGCCGGTACCGACCGAGGACATTCATGCCGCGGTCGAAGCGGGGCAGAAGGCCGCGACCAGCAGCAACATTCAGACCTATTCCATCGTGCACGTCACCGATGCCGCCATGCGTGAAGCATTGGTCAGCATCAGCGGTGGACAGGAGAAGGTTCTCGATTGCGGCGCCTTCTTCGTGTTGTGCGCCGACATGCGTCGCCATGCGTTGCTCGCCGAGCGATGCGGAGTGCCGTGCGAAGAGAATGTGGAGTCATTTTTGTTGAGCGTGATCGACACGGCGCTCTTTGCTCAGAACATGGCGCTTGCGTTTGAATCGATGGGCTGGGGGACGTGCTACATCGGCGGCATTCGCAACGATCTGCAGGCGGTGCAGGATCTGCTGCACTTGCCGCATCGTGTCTCGCCGCTCTTCGGCATGACCGTGGGCCGACCAGCCGAAGACCCCTGGCCGCGGCCGCGGTTTCCCATCTCGATGGTGCTGCAGGAAAACGGCGTGATGTCCGACGCCGATGTGCTGGCGGGCTGCGATGCGTACGACGAACTCATGAAGGACTACTACCTCAAGCGGGGGGCGTCGGGTCGCACCTGGTGTGGGCAGATGGAGCGGTTCTACGAGCAGCCCAAGCGTCCGCACCTCCAGGCCTTCTTCGAGTCCAAGGGGATCCGCTGGCGGTAGTGCGCACGTCGCAATGGCTGGCGGTAGGCTGGCGGGACAAGAGGAGATCACACCCATGCCCATCACCCGTCGCCACATGTTGAGTGCAACTGCAGGATCTATGCTTCTGCCGAGCGTGTCGTGGGGGCGAGTGCTGGGTGCAAATGAACGCCTGAACATGGCGGTCATCGGCACCGGCGGCATGGGCACCGGCCACCTGCGTGGCATGGTGAATGACAAGGCCAAGGAAAACATCGATGTGCTGGGCGTGTGTGATGTCTATCGTCGCCGCCTCAATGAAGCGCAGCGCATCGCCAAGCTCGACGACACCGCAGCGGTGATCGAATACGAGCGCATTCTTGACAACCCCGACATCGACGCCGTGTTGATCGCCACGCCCGATCACTGGCATTGCAAGATGGCCATCGAAGCGATGGAGGCGGGCAAGGATGTCTACGTTGAGAAGCCGCTGTCACACACCATCGAGCAGGCGCTCGCGTGCCGCGATGCGGTCAAGCGCACCGGTCGTGTGTTGCAGGTTGGTCCGCAAGGAACGAGTGACGGTCGCTTCTGGGCAGCCCGCCATGCCATCGCCGATGGACGCATCGGTCCGGTGACGTGGAGCCAAGGTGCGTATTGCCGCAACTCACGCGGTGGGCAATTCAACTGGCATATCCATCCAGGGTGTGGCCCGCAGAACGCGACCGACTCGGACAACTATGTCGATTGGGATCGGTGGCTTGGTCATGAGCACGGCCTGGCGCCCAAGATTCCATGGAACGAAGATCACTTCTTCCGCTTCCGCAAGTACCTCGCCTACAACGGCGGGCTCGCCACCGACCTCATGTATCACCGTCTCGCACCCTTGCTGTTGGCGATCGAAGGGCATGATGGCGCGTATCCCAGACGGGTTGTGGCCAGTGGTGGTCGGTATCTCGAGAAGGACGAGCGTGATATCCCGGACACCTTCTTCATGATGGCCGACTACCCCAGTGAGCACACGGTGGTGTTGTCATCGGTGATGACCAACGACGACACCTGGCCGTATGTCATTCGGGGTCGCCACGCCACGATGGAGTTTGGTGGCGGTATCGACATGCACCAGCAACGGCCCTGGGAGAAGGAATTCAAGGCGGCCAATGCCGACATCCTCGGCGATGACACAAGCACCTGCTCAATGCCAAGTGTGAGCCGCCGTTCGCATCGCGACAATTTCTTCGACGCTGTGCGCAATGGCGACACGCTCGCGTGCAATGTTGATCTCGGGTGCGCCACGATGGTGGCCATCAAGATGGGCGTGGACGCCTGGGCGCAAGACAAAGTGTTGCGGTGGGATCCGGTGAAGGAAGTGGTCGTCGCGAGCTGAGGCAGCACCGCAATCCGCGGCATCA
>JAKVBV010000032.1 GCA_022446965.1 Phycisphaerales bacterium | reverse complement strand
AACGCCACTGGCGAGCATCAGTCGTGTACCCATCATTCATGTGTCTCCTCTGGAGGTAATTGACTGTCAATCTGATCGCCCTCGTGAAGAAGGCGACTGGTTCGTGTTCGAACGCGGAAATGCTCGTTGGTGCGCGTTCAGATTCAGTTCAGAAGCGCTTTGTTCGCCGCCAAGACACGCACCGGAAACAAGCGGTAGCATCGAGGAATGTTCACGGGTGTACTGGTGCTGGCGACGGGGGCCACCGCAGGAGCGCCCGTGGATTTCGCCCGTGATATCCAGCCGATGCTGGCAGCCAAGTGCCTCAGCTGCCACGGACGTGATCCGGCCTCGCGGGCGGCGAATCTCCGATTGGACATTCGTGATGAGGCGATCGCCGAGCGACGCCGAGGCGCCGCCATCGTGCCCGGCTCGGCCGCCGACAGCGTGATGATCGCCCGGGTGCAGGCCACCGATCCTGACGATCGCATGCCACCGGATGACCACGCCCCGCTCACCCCGGACGAAGTGGATCTGCTCAGTGCCTGGATTGATGCCGGTGCGCCCTATGCAGATCACTGGGCCTGGCAGCCGCTGTCTCCTAGCACGGGCACGATCGACGAACAGATCACCGCGGCCCTGCCCGACGGTCTCGAAGCGGCGCCGCCAACCGACACCGCCACGTGGCTTCGTCGCGTGAGCTTCGACCTCACCGGCCTGCCGCCACTCCCCAACATGTTGCAGTCGCTGCACGCCGATGACACGCCCGAGGCACGGGCGCAGATCGTGGACAGCCTGCTGAAAATGCACTGGTTCGGCCAGCATTGGGCCCGACACTGGCTCGACGCCTTCAGCTACGCCGAGACCTGCGGCCATGAATTCGACTACCCCCTGCACGGCGCATGGCGCTTTCGCGATTGGCTGGTGAACTCACTCAATGATGACGTGCCATGGGGACGAATCACCCAGGAACTGCTGGCCGGCGATCTGATCGACCCTCGCATCGACCCCACCACGGGCCTGAACATTGCTCCACTGGGCACCGGATTCTGGTGCATGCATCAGGCCGTGCATGCACCGGTCGATGTGCTGCGTGACGAAGATGACCACCGCAGCGACCAGCTCGACGCCCTCGGCCGTGGGCTGCTTGGTGTGACGATCAGTTGTGCGCGGTGCCATGACCACAAGTTCGATCCCATTTCGGCCCGCGACTACCAGGGGCTCGCCAACATGGTGCGGTCGTCGAGACGTGTGCTCGCCGGTGCTGACGAAAACGCCGGCGTTGCACAGCACATCGATGCACTGGCCCAACTCCGCACCGACACCACGACGGATGTCCGCACCCTGGAAGCGTGGATCACCGCTGCCGGAGCCATGGGCGCGGGCCGCCCCATGCCCGACGATGCCCCTGTGGTGCTTCCGCCACCGACTGCCCCGGTGCTGTACGACTTTGAATCTGAATCAGAGTGGTTCACGGATGGCCACGCCTTCGCCCATGCTCCGGCTGGCACGTGGTACCCCACGGCCGCGGGGCCACGACTGACACAGCGCGGCTCGATGCACTCGGGCCTGCTGGGCACGGGCACTCGCGGCACGGCACACAGCCCGGAGTTCACGATCGATGCCGATCGCGTGCACTGGCGTGTACGGGGCACCGGCGAACTGCGGGTGATTGTGGACGACTACATCATGGACACCTTCAACGCACTGTTGTTTGAAGGACACCGCAAGACTGTCGACGCAAAGGACAGTTGGACAACCATCACACATGACGTGGGCAAGTACCGCGGCCATCGCGCCCATCTGCAGGCTGCCGATACGGGTGACGGCACACTCGAAATCGATGCGGTGGCGTGCAGCGATGAACCGCCATGGGCACCGGCCGCCATGGACCGGTCCGCCAGAGGTACGGCGCTCATCAATTGGCGCATGGGAAAGGTGGCGGACGACGCCCTTGTAGCCACATGCAACGACTTGATCGCGCAGAGCACCGCCTTGCCCGCCCCCATCACCGTGCTGCGCTATCGCGACGCGACGATCGTGCAACAGCCCGTGTATGACCGCGGCGATCCCGCCCAACTGGGCGCACCGGCGCCTCGAGCTGTGCCCGACCTGCTCGGCAGTGCCGACATCGCCTCCGGATCGGGCCGACTGGAACTCGCACAAGCAGTGACCGCCCCATCGCAGCCCCTGCTGTGGCGCACTGCCGCCAATCGAATCTGGCACCACTTGATGGGCCGAGGATTCACCGATCAGATCGACGACCTTGGCGCGATGGGCACGCCACCAACCCATCCAGCACTGCTCGACACACTCGCGGCGACCCTGGCCCAAGGCGGCACCGTGAAGCAACTCGTCCGCCAGATCGTGCTCAGTGACACCTACGCCCAGTCCAGCGCCCGCACTTCAGCTGGTGAAGCGATCGATCCGCTCAATCACGCCTTCCACCGAGCCAATGTCCGCCGGCTCACCGGTGAGCAGGTGCGTGACGCCCTCTTGTCTGCCACGTGTGAGCTCGATTCAAGCCTTGGCGGACCACCCGTACCGATTCACCTCACGGCATCGATGACCGGCCGCGGCCGCCCGGGTACCAGTGGCCCGATGGACGGCGATCGCCGTCGGTCCCTGTATCTGGAAGTACGCCGCAACTTCGCCGTACCCATGATGGAAGTGTTCGACCGCCCCACGCCCAATCGACCATGCGGGCGGCGAACGGTGTCGAATCTTCCGGCCCAATCACTGACCCTCATGAACGATCCCTTCGTTCGACAGTGCGCTCAAGAGCTTGCCGCACTGGCAGCACCGGAAGAGGAACCCGTGCAGTTCATGGCGACCAAGGCCTGGGGCCGTACGCTGTCCGACGATGAATTGGTGGCGTGGACACCCGTCGATCCCACACCAGAATCCCTCACCGATGTCGCGCACGCGATGTTCTGCGCCAAGGCATTCGTGTTTCTTCCATGACCAACTGCCACGAATGCGGACGCTATGCACCCTTGCCTATGACACGGCGAGACATGCTTGCCCGCGCTGCCGGTGGATTCGGCGCCATGGCGCTGGGCGCGATGGGCGCACACGGTGGGCTCAGCGGCGCGTTGGCGCAGTTGACCTCGGCCAACGTGCATCACCGGCCTCGGGCCAAGAACGTGATCTTTCTGTACATGGACGGCGGTCCATCTCAGGTGGACACATTCGACCCCAAGCCCCGACTGACGCGGGACCACGGCAAGGCATTTCCCATGCCCATCGCCGCCACGCAATTCGACAACAACGGCGCCACGCTGGGATCGCCATGGGCATTCAAGCCAGGCGGTGAGAGTGGCATTCCTGTGAGCGACCTGTTCCCGCACGTGCGTGAACTGGCCGACGAACTGTGCGTGATTCGATCGATGACATCACAGTTCAGCGAACACACCGCTGCGAACTACTTCCTGCACACTGGCTCGGGCATTGCCGGTCGCCCCAGCATGGGCGCCTGGATTGCATGGGGCCTGGGCTCCGATGCTCGAGATCTGCCCGACTACGTGGTGCTCAATGGCGGACTCACGCCCCCCGGTGGGCTTGACTGCTTTGGCAGCGGCTTCCTGCCACCGGAGTTTCAGGCCACACGGCTTCGACCCCACGGCACCGGGCTCGATCATGTTCGACCGGGCATCGCACCCGATCGACAACAACGCATGCACGCCCTCGTGGCCGACATGGACAACGCCTTCCTCGAACGCACCGCTCACGATGCGGCCGTGGAATCCGCGATCGCCAATCACGAGATGGCATTTCGCATGCAGGCCAGCGTGCCCGAATTGATGGGTTTGGACGGGGAGTCCAAGGCCACTCGTGAGATGTACGGCCTCGACGCCAAGTTTGAACCCACCCGAATCTTTGGTGCCGAGTGCCTGCTTGCACGGCGGCTGGTTGAACGCGGTGTGCGCTTTGTGGAACTCACGTGTCCCGCCGTGGATGGTGACCGTTGGGACCAGCACAACGATCTGCGCAAGGGCCACACCAACAACGCACTTGCTGTGGATCAGCCCGTCGCCGCGTTGCTGCGCGATCTGCGTCAGCGTGGGCTGCTGGAAGACACCCTGGTCGTATGGACTGGCGAGTTTGGCCGCACACCATTTGCACAAGGCGCTGATGGACGGGATCACAATCCGTTCGGGTTCACATCATGGATCGCGGGCGCCGGCGTGAACGCAGGGTCGATCTACGGCGCCACTGATGAGTTCGGCTATCGCGCCGTGGACAAGCCCATGGAAATGCACGATCTGCATGCCACGATGATGCACCTGCTCGGTGTCGATCACACTCGGCTCACCATGCGTGTGGGCGGCCGCGACATGCGACTGACCGACGTGCACGGGCACGTGGTGCACGATCTGCTCAGCTGATCAGTGTAGGAAGTTGGATGCCGGCCAACCATGACCGCGCAGTGTGCGAGCCCATTCCTCCGACTGCAGCACGCGCAACATGGACACGGTGAGCTTCCTCTCACTGTTCAAGCCCGGGCGCGCAACGAATGCAAGGCGTTCCTGACGCAAGCCCCCGCGAACCGTGAGGTCGTCGATGAAGTGCTCCAGCATCGTCCACCGCAGCGTGATGGTGTCACCGGCCATGCCATGCAACTCCCCCTTGGCAACTTGCCGCAGGCCTTCCGCAGTAGACACGACCTGAACTGTGCGAACCCCGCGACTATTGAGCCATCGCTCGGTCTCTCCGCCTTCGATCACGCCAATGCGCTTGCCCTGCAGTTCCCATGTCGTGGCTGTGGTGGACACGGCCCGCTGCGTGAACGCACTTGCGGCGGCGCCGGTGAAGACGGACACCAGCACCAATGCCAGCACGATCCAGATACCCGCGATCGTGCGGCCGACCCACGTCCTCGGGGATTTGTCGCCGTACCCCACCGTGCTCATGGTGACCATCGACCACCACAACCCACTGCCCAGTCCGTGATGATGACGACCGCCGAACTCACTGCCATTGGCTCGTCGCTCAGCCAGCCAGATGGCGATGCCGAACAACACGACCAGCGCGATGACGATCACGCTCAAGCCCACGAATGCACTGTTGGACAGGGCACCGAGCAGCGTGCCGAACTGCAACTCCGATACGGCCGGCGTGGCTACACCGATGGACGACACTTCGAAGGCTGGGAGGAAGTCCACCTCCGTTGCTCGCTCGGGTGTCACGGTGAGCCCGCCGATGGCGATATCCAAGGTGCCGGCATGGACCTGATCGAGCATGTCATCAACGCGGTCCACTTTGACCGGCGTCCATTGCACCCCGGCATCGTCCGCCGTCCGTGTCCACAGCGTGACCGCCACGCCGGTCCACTCGCCGGAGTCCGTCTGCCACGCGAAGGGCGGTGACTCAACCACGCCCACCTTGATCGGCTCAGCGTGCGCTGCGCCGATCATCAGCAGCGTGGACATGAACGCCTTGAACATCATGGACGGGTCTCCAGCAGATCGGATCCGCGTTCGACCAGTGTGATCGATCGCCACGACCCGCGTTCGAATCGCCAGGCCATCGTAATGCCCAGCGCCGCCACGTAGACGGCTGCGGCGATCCACGGGCCAACGGCGCCAAGGTGCGGCGCATATTCAGCAAGCAACCATCCGCCGAGTACCAACGGACCCCAGGCATAGATCACCGTGAGCACGCCAGGCCACACCACGTCGCCAGCACCTGACAACGCTCCGGAGTACACGATGCCGAGGGCATCGACCGTCTGGAAGAAGGCAACGACGAACATCAAACCGGCCCCGACTTCGATAATGCGTGCAGCTTCTTCCGGGGCCGCATCACCCGACACGAACATCGCGATCATCTCTTCTCGGAAGATGATGAATCCCGCAGCGCAGACCGACATCCACGCCATCGTCACCCACATCGCCAGCCTCGCCCGTGATGCCGCGACATCAGGTTCGCCGGCACCGATGTACCGGCCGGTGAGACTCTTGGCCGCAACTGAGAACCCGTTGGCGGGCATGAACGACAGCCGCATCCACGACAGACAGATCCAGCCCGCTGCCAACGATTCCTCGCCGAAGCGACCAACGAGCACCGTCATGAAGATGGACCAGCAGATGATCTCGTTGCCCCACTGCAGGGCCCCGGGCCACCCCAGACGCATGATGTCTTTGGCAGCGAACCATCGCGGTCGCCAGTTGGCTCGGGTTGCGTAGGTGTCGTTGAACTCGCGCCCGAGGAACACGATCATCGGAATGAGCAGTTCAACGAACACACCGGCCACGGTGCCCCATGCGGCACCAGCCACACTCATGGGCGCGATGCCCGGCACACCGGGCAATCCAAGATGCTCGATGCCCTGCTCGCCGAAGACCAGTGCGTAGGACACGATGATGTTGACCACGTTGCCTGCCACCGCGGACAGCGTCACGATCATCGGCCGCAATGTGCCGAAGAAGAACTGATGCAGGCCGCGGGCACCAAGCGTGAAGAAGCCGCCGACCATGAGAATCTGGCCGTACTGCGTCTCCATCTGCAACAGTTCGGCAGAGGCGTCGGGATGCACGAGTGAGAAGAACCACGGCAGCGCGAAGGCCCAAGGGATGAGCACGATCACCCAGATCGCCAAGGACATCCAGATCGCCATCCACCCGTAGATGGATGTTCGATCGTTGTTGCCCGCGCCAACGTTCTGGCTCACCCATGTGTTGACGATGGACAACATGCCCATCGCAAAGGACAACGGCACGAATGCCCAGATGGCACCACTGCCTTGCGCTGCGATTTCCGTCGGGCCCACCTGCCCCACCATCAACTGGTCCACGAACTGCATGATCGTGAACGACGTCATGGTGAGCACGGTGGGCCAGGCCACCGCCCACACCTCTCGCAGAGGGGATTGGTGCGGGTTGTTCAGTGCATCTGCAGCCATGGGAAGCGAAGAGCCTACCGCCCCCCACTCGAATCAGGGACGAACCACCTTGAGCACGCCGTTCATCATCTGCCAGTGCTGCGGGTATGTGCATACGTAGGGATAGCGGCCAGGCTTGTCAGGGGCACGGAATCGCAGCACGCCTTCTTCGCCTTCCATCACCAGGCCCATCACGTGCATGATGTCGTCGGGCATGTCGGGTACGTAGTCGCGTGCAGCAGCATCACCGCCCATGCCCTGTGCATCTGATGCCCTGCCAACCTTGCGCAGCTTGCCGCGGCCCACGAGCACGAGGTTGTGCGGCATGGCGTCGTCATTGAACAGCACGATTTCCACCGGCGCACCGGTAGGCACGTCGAAGCTCTTCACGTCGTAGGCCATCTGATCCTTGACTGCCCGCATGGGCTGACGGATCAACCGGTGCTCCACCGGCAGATCGGCTTTGACCTCATCCGGTAGTGCATCGAGCGCGAGAATGGCCTGCCATTGCAGATGCGCATCGGTGCACCCAGCCCACTGCTCGAGCACGGCTCGGGCCGCCTCGGCACGGTCTGGCACGGCAGCCATCAGCGTGAGTGCCGGACCGGTGATCGGTGCCACGCCTGCGCGAGCAGGCTCAAGTGTCACGGAGGGGCGTGGTCGCTTGATCTCGTCTTGCTGCCACACGGTGTTGTGATCGGCGTCCATCAACTGCACGGTGAAGTTGTTGAGACGACTGCCGTAATCCGCATCGGTGCGGTTGTACACGGTGATCGCATCCACGGGATACGACGCGCCGAGATCCACTTCCCACCACGGGCTGTCTTCGCCCTCGTTGGAGTGGGTGGACGTGCCGACGCCATAGGAGCCGTTTGAGTTTCCATCCACAGCCTTGTCGGGCGTGCCGCCCCAGTTCGTGGACGATTGCGTGGCCGTCTTGCCCAACGCAACATTCTGCGCTGCGCTCATCACCTCGACCTCGGGCAGCGTGAGCGTGGCCGAGCCGTTCATGGACACGCGAACAAAGCGAGCATTCGGTGTTTCCAGCACTTCGGTGGGTGGTGGTGGCAGTCGCGACGCCAGCGCATCGAAGGCCTCGTTCAAACGCGTGATGGTGAGTTCGCCCTCGGGCATCTGCTGCAATCCTGCCAGCAGATCCATGCGGGCGGCCGTGGTGCTCATTGCACCGGCCCAGTCCCATGCTGTACTGAAGCCGTCAGCTCGAACCAGTGCGGCCAGCGCCGCCTGTCGAATCGCATCATCGTTGCTGCTGTTGATCGCAGCATCCTGCAGCTCGCGCCGCATGCCTTGCAATGGTTGTGCCTCTTCCGCGAGCAGCAACGAGAGCAATGTGTCGAGGCCCGAATCACCCTTGGGCAGCGTGATTGCAGTGGCCAGAACCTCAGCGGCAACCGGACGGCCACTGGCCTGTGCGAGCCACTGCGCTGCTGATCGGCGTGTGTCGGCATCGATCGATGCACGACGCATCACTTCGATGGCCACGAAGTGATCCATGGGCTGGCCCAGCAGCACGTCATTGCTCATGCGACCGAGGCGATAGGACTGCGTGCCTTCGCCACCGACCTCACCGAAGGACTGCAGCGCCGTCATCGTGCGGTGCAAAGCGCCCTTGGTGTCGTCATCCACGGGCTGACGCAGGGCCAGCGACAGAATCTCCAATGCCCGCGGTTCTTCGAGGAAGCCCAGGGCATAGATCACCTCTGATCGGACGCGGGCATCGCCGTCGAGCGCCGCACGCTGCATCGGCGTGTAGGGATCGTCGAGCTCATCCAGCCACCATCGCAGCACACGCACCGCCCCGGCGCGGGCACGCGGGTCATCCGAAGCCAGCACTGCATCGAGCAGCTCCGCATTGGGTTCACCCATCGATTGATGCAGCCACAGTGCTTCGAGCATGAGCCGATCGCGGTTGGGATCATCCTCACCGATGCCATGCAGCCACTGGGCAACCGTGGGCAGCACCGCCTGAGCACCCCGATCAGCAAGCGTGCGGCGTGCCAACATGCGGGTGCGTTCGTTGGGATGACGCAGCAATTCAAGCTGTTCCTGCACGCTGGTGTCGGCGATCTTCGCTGGTGTGTCCAGCGGCTGCCCGTCGGCGGTGAGTCGCCACACACGACCATGCGTGTGGTCACGGCGTTCATCACGAACATTGAACTGCATGTGCCCCACGATCGGGTTGGCCCAATCGAGCACGTAGACCGCGCCGTCGGGGCCCACTTCCACATCGCATGGGCGACAGGTGGGATCTGACGACTGCAGCAGTTCTGGCGTAAGCGTGCGTGAGAAAATCCCAGAATCCTGGTCGTAGAGTTCGTACCACCGCACACCGTGGAAGCCGATGCTCTGAGTGACGAGGAACCGTCCGCGCTGGTCTTCAGGTGCGTGCGTGCCGTGCAGCAACTCAGTGCCCGCGGTGGGACGACGTCCTCCGGGGGTGAACGAACGTCGACCGCGCACCGGCGACTGGAACTTGTCCGGATCGGGATAAGGATTGGCGCCGCCCACATGGATCAGGCGATACGAAAGCCCATTGCTTGCGTCCGTGATGAGGCTGCGCCCCCACGCATCGACCGTATGCCCCCAGGGGTTGGCATAGGGATACGACGAGATCACTTCCATCTCCCAGGTCCGTGGATCGAAACGAAGCACGGCACCGTCGTGCGTGCGCACCGGACCCCAGGGTGTTTCCGTCTGGGTGTGATGGAACGTGCCTTCCTGAAAGTACATCGCACCATCGGGGTGCCACGTGAAAGCCGACATGCTGTGATGGCTGTCTTCCGCACCAAGGCCGTTCAGGAGAATGTCCTTGGTGTCGGCCACACCATCGCCGTCAAGATCTCGCACGTGCACGAGATTGGGCTGGTCCACCACATAAGCGCCTTCGTGGGAGAGCACGAACCCAGTCGGGATGTAGAGGCCATCCGCGAACACCGTCTTGGTGTCGGCGACGCCGTCACCGTCGGTGTCTTCCACGATCAGCAGCTTGTCGTTCGGCGCGTCACCGGGCACCAGGTGGGGATAGGTGGGTGAGCACGCGATCCACAGGCGGCCATGGGCGTCGAACGCCATGCAGATTGGATTGGCAAGTTCGGGAAACTGCTCTTCAGAGGCGAAGCAGTTCACGGACCATCCTGGCGCCGTCGTGAATCGCTCCAATTGCTCCGTAACGGAGGGCACGGGCCGATCTTCTGGGGCCGTCTGCCCCAATGCGACTGCAATGACAAGTGCTTCGATCATTCCTTCACCGCCTGCTCCTGCGCGATCGAGTGAATCTCGGTGTCGCCTTCAGACACCAGCCGGTCGAGTTCCTCCATCTCACCCGGAAAGTTCTGATTGCCATAGGGGCGATGGCGGCGGCCATAGACGTATTCGGTGTTCACAGGGCGCCACCGCTGGAAGAACAGATCATTGCGCTTCTTGATCGCTTCGACCAACGGGTCACCGACACCTGGCTCCGGCGTTTGTACCGCCAACGGCAGTCCGAGTTGTTCACCCATGGCCTCGGCGCAGAACACGTAGCCCGCATCGTTGGGGTGAATACCGTTGATCGTCCACGGACCGTCGTCTGTCGCCATGGCACGCTGCATGGGGCGAAGCAGGTCCACGAACAACGCGCCCCGCTTGATCGCTTCGGATCGCATCACGTCGCGGTACTTGGCGAGGATGAAGTTGCGTTCCCGACCGTCGGGCAGCGGTGGACCGAGGTCTTCGTGGGCAATTGGCGACACCAGCACGATGACCGGCGCCACGCCGTCGATCTTCATCGCCTGATGTTGGTCCAGCCACTGACCCAACTGCGTCCTGAACATGCGCAGCCCTTCCAGCCCGCCGAATGACTCGTTCATGCCGAAGCAGGCCACGAGCACGTTCGGGCTGGTCGCACGGATGCGGTCTTCAACACTGCCGAAGTTCAACGGCCGTGGCTGCAACGCCACCTCATCTCCACTCCAAGCAAGATTGCGAAAGAGCAGTTCGTGCTCAGGATGTGCCACTTGCACTGCCGCTTCAAAGTGTGGGTGGTGAATCATGCGCTCGGCGAACGTGTTGCCGACGATGGTGATGGTGTCACCCTTGTCCAACACGAGCCGACCACGGTCGACATGAGCCCCGTGGGCAAGTGAAGACACACATAGTGATGCAATCAACGATGCTGTCAACGTGCGCATGGCGCGAGCATACTCTCAGTGGCCGCTGGATTTGGTCTGTCGCTGCTTTAGCCAGGCCACGACATCACGCACCTGCAGTGGCGTGAGATGTTCCTGCATGGCCGGCATGGCTGACGCCTCGCCGAAGCCCTCGGCGATGGTGGCTTGTGGGTCGAGCAGTGACTCGAGCAGTGTCGAATCGTCGAGGCGCGACCCCACGTCTGACAGGTCCGGCCCGGCAATGCCACCGACGCCGTCAAAGGCATGGCACCGAATGCACTGTGCTGAAGCGTGGAATCGCACGATCCGCTCACCTTCAGCCTGATCGCCGCCGTGCAGCGCAGCGGCATATCGCTCCGCCTCGGAGATCGCCGTCCCTCGCGCAACGAGCGCTTCGAGCACGTCCAGGCGGTTGTCTTGATCGGAGATCGAGTCGCGAATCGCGGCCAACTCACGCGCACTGGCCTCGTCGGCTGCCCGGCCCAACTGCTGCACCGCCGCGCGTTGGAGCGCTGGTGTGCGAGACCAGGTCATGGCCAGCGCCGTCGCGGCGACTGGATCATGATCATTGAGCAGCGATAGTGCCGCAGACTGCAATGCGGGATCCGATGATGCCACGGCTTGGTCAATCGCGGTTCGCGCCAGATCGGCATCGGAGGACACCGACAGTGCGCGAACGGCATCGATGCGGCGATGCACTGGAGCGTTGGCATCGGCCAAGGTCTCCTGCAAGATGGCAGGATCGAGCGCCACGCCCAAAGACTGGGCAGCGGCGCTTGCCGTCTGTCCCACCCGGCCGTGTGATTGTGCCAGCGGTGGCAGCAGCGCCCCCAGCGCGGCACGCACGTCGGCCACATCGCGTGCATCGATCGGGCGCCATCGCCCGGTGACGCGGTTGCGCGGCTCAGGATGTGCCCACGACGCGAGTGCATCGAGTGCGTCAACGCGGATGACCTCAGGCAGCTCCTGATTGAGTGCGACTCGAGCCACGGCCGCCGCACGATCAGGCGAACCATCACGCACACAGGCTTCGATGGCACGACGCACGATCGACTCCACCGCTCGCGATCCCGTCGACCCACCGATGGGCGCTTCCATCACTCCATCTGGGCGAATCCACCCGATGGACACGAAGTCATTGCCTCCGCCTTCTCGATGCCGAGCATCAAAGCGAATCGGCACACCAGCGCGCAACGTGATCGGATCGCTGGTCTGTTCTGGCTTGTCTTGCCAGCCCTTGTACCGCCCCCATGAGGTCATCCCGCAGGCCTTCGACCACTCGCCGTCGATCTCAAGCAGCAGCACACTCTGGTCGTCACTGGTGATCACGAACTGGTACTCGCCGTCCATTGGCGGCATGAACGTGCCGTACATTCGGGCGACGAAGTTGTCACCAGCGCGGACTGGCGCATCTGCGATGGTGAGCGTGAGTGTCTCTTCAGGATCACCTTCGATGAGCTCAGGATCGGTGAGATCTGCCGTCGCAGATACGGTGCGCGGCCAGCGCGACCACGTGATCTCGTGTGGCGACTGCGTCGCTGCGGTGGGATCTGCACCCCAAGCGTCGGCAGCTGCAGCCAGATCGCCGAACGCATCGTCGATCTCGGCATCTTGAATGGCACGGGCAGCCTCGGCCGCGATGAACAGATCCTGATCTCGCAGCAAGGTGGACACGGCGGGATCGCGCAACTTGCGCAACGCCAACAGGGCACCCAGGCGCACGGTCGGCTGTGGATCACCGAGCAACTCAAGCAGTCGTTCTCGATCACCGATGCCGGCCAGGCCCATTGCGGCGGCGTGACGAACGAAGACATCGGGATCATCTTCCAGTGCCCAGAGCACTTCGGCGATCGCATCCATGTCGTCCACGGTGCCGGCATTGCCCAAGCCGTTGGCAGCGAAAGCCACCACACGCGGTGATTCATCAAAGAGCATCTCGGAGAGTGTCTCACCACCGGCCCCGAGATCTCCGAGCACACGGGCCACTTGCGCACGCACTTCGGCATCGTCATCCCAGGCGGCCGACTCAATCAACTCGATCGCAGGTTCAGCCACACTGTCGTCCCAGCGGGCCATTGCCCACATGCCCCACAACGCATGAATCCGCGGCAAGGTTTCGGTGTGCCCTTCCAGCGTTGCGGCCAGCACATCGAGGCCTTCATCGCCACGGCGTGCGAGGGCAAGGTGCGCCTCAGTGCGCCCCCGGTGATCCGGATGGGCGAGCAGTTCGCCGAGCGTGTCGATGTCTTGTTGGGCGAATCCCTCTCGCGCCACGCGAGCGAGCGTTGCTGCCGACTCGGCCTGCACGCCACCTTCGGGTTCCAGCCGCCAGAGTCGACCGGTCTTGGTGTTGTCCCAGCCGATCACCCAGTCGGACACGAGAAACGTGCCGCCCCAGTCTTGATCGATGTCCGTGGTGAGCACCTTGGAGATGAAGGGGTCGTTGTCCACCACTTCATAGCCGGCACCGGCTCGCTGCACCTTGACCGCATGCACCAGTGAGCCTTGTGGTGAACCACGAAAGTCGCACATCAAGAGGCGATCGCGAAAGTGCTCGGGTACCGCTTCGCCGTCAATGAACGCGAATCCGGAAGGCCCCGCACCGATGTTCGCCAGCGGTGGAATGGACCACGCCGGGCGGCCGTCATGATCGGGCTGCCATAGGGCTTCCTGCACCCACGGGCCACGCTCGTTGTCGCCGCCAAGCGTTTGATAGGCCATGTCCCACCCAATCTCGGCACCCTGCGGGATGTACACGAATCGAGCGCGGTCGACGGAGTCGGAGTTGTTGTCACCGGTGAAGAGATCGCCCCACTGGTTGAACGCGATCTCCTGTGGATTGCGCAGCCCGAATGCGAACACTTCGAAGTTCGAGCCGTCTTGCTCGCACCGGAAGATGGCGCCTGAGTGTGGGTCTTTCCACACGGTGCCGTCGGGCAGTGTGACGTTGTATCCACGGTCGCCGATCGACCAGTACAGGCGACCATCAGGGCCGATCACCAGGCCGTGCATGTCGTGGCCACTGAGCGCGGTGCGCACTCCGAATCCGCTGAACAGCTCCTCTTCTGACTCGGCCACGCCGTCTTCGTCGGCATCGTGCAGTTGCCACAGGTGTGGAATGCACGTGTACCACACGGCGCCATCACGCCAGAGCACACCAGCGCCCGTGCCATCGAGCGGGTCGTTGAAGGGGCCGGCAAAATCCGTGACCGTGTCTGCGATGCCGTCGCCGTCTTCATCAGACACACGACGAATGAGATCGGACCAGTTGGAGTACCACGCCATCCCGCCCTCACGCTGGGCCGCGTGTTTCTGGAAGTACGCCAGACGATCGGCAGTGGTCTGGGCGGCAAGATCATCGAGCAGCCAGAAACCACTGGAGCGGTTGTCCACGACTCCGAGATCCTGTCGTCCGGTTTCGGCGGTGTACACACGGCCATGTGGATCGATGTCGATGGCGACCGGATCATGCACCAGCGGATGCGTTGCCCATTCCGACACCTGCATCCCTTCTCCGGGAACCGGCTCCACACGAGGCGCGTCCTGCCCGAATGCCCAAGCCGGGGAAACGACAAAGAGGCCCAGGGCCAGAACACTTCGCAATCGCATCACGTGCTCTCCTCCAAACAGCGGACCAGCATACGGGGGTGCGGTGTCTGGATTCCACGGCGGCGCGACAAAAGGAGTTCTCGGAACCGCACTTGGGATGGCTCAAGCCTCCGCGAGCAGGTGCCGAAGAGACTGGTTCGCCATGCCGATTCCTCCTCGTTCAATCCTCGGTCGCATGAGTGCAGCGCTGGGCACCTCCGCCTGGCTGCTTGCCCTCGCCTTCGTGGCGTGTTTCTCCGGCACCATGCGAACCCTCGCTGCCGATGTCCCCGTGCATGAGAACACGCTGCATGCGACTGGCCAGACGATGCAGGTGGGCGTGGGCGTGCAGGTGCTCAACGCATCGCTCGAAGGCTGGGCCGTGGCCGTGACGGCGTTCGGCGTGTTCGCTGTGAGCGCGGTACTGGCATCACTCGGCATTTGGACGGGCCGCCGGGCGATGGCGACGTCAACATCCACGGCCGCAGCAGCTGGCCTGGCTTCGGGCGGCCTCTATCTGTGCCTGCTCGGTCTGGTTCTCACCGCCGGCCTCTTCTGAATCAGAGCGCTTTGGGCCGTTGCCGCATTCGCAAGGATGCATGGGGCGACAGCACCACATCCGACCAACACTCGATGTCGAAATCGATCACCGCTACCGCGGCCGTGGGCATCGATTTGAGCTCGCCGGTGATGCGCTCCGCGAACACTTCGCAGGCGGGGTTGTGTGACACCATCAACACCCGATCACCCTTGGCCATGACCAGCTCGCCAAGCATGTCGTCGACGGATGGGAGATACAGCGAGCGGTGCACGCTGTTGATGGCGATACCCAGATGCTCGCACACCAGTTGAGCCGTCTGATGGGCGCGGGTGGCGGATGAGCACATCACTTCTTCTGGTTCAAGATCCTGATCTCGCATCCATGCTGCCATGGCCGGCGCGGCAGCGCGGCCGCGTTCGTTGATCGGGCGGTCGTGATCAGACATCGACTGATCTGTCCATTCAGACTTGGCATGTCGCATCAACAGAAGCGTCTTCATCGATCAGGCCTTTGGCGCTGTTTCAGCAATGACTCGTGACATGGTGCGCACACGGATGTGCGACGGGCCGGCGGGCATCTTCGCCACACGTCGACGCAGTGTCTGGCATGCCGCCTGATCATGGGCGATCAGTTCGATGACATCCACGTCACACGCCGGGCAGGCCTGCAGCCGACTCTTGATGCCCTGCAAGGTGTCGAACATGCCCCACGCGGTCCACTCGCCGTCCTTGGCCCGCGTCACGAGATCGGCATCATCTTGTCGCCGTACCTCGCCGCCGGTGCGATCCACATGGGCGGCCACACGCCGCGTGAGCCACTGCCGCACCCACGTCGTCTCCATCGACAACAAGGGCAAGGGGCCTCCGAGGGCGTCGGCCAACATTGGTGTGGGTTGCCACAAGGCGGCCCGGCCGGTGCCATGCACGATGAGCAGCCCTGCGGCTTCCAACCGCGATGCAGCACGCGATGCGATCGCCATGGACACGCCTGCCCGTGCAGCGACTTCGCTTCGCGTGCGCCACGGTTCATCCAAAAGCACGAGGCCGATCATGTGATCCACTTCGGCAACGTGTCGACGAGGCGGCGCATCGTGCGTTGCCTCCTCTTCCGCCGACTCGGGCACACCGCTGGCGATGGCATCAACCTCCACCGCCAATGCGTCTCGACACAAGCCGTCGAAAGCGCCCAGACGCTCGAAGCTGTGTTCAGCCGCCGTGGCCGAAGGGTGCACCCGCACCCAGGTGCCGTCGGGCTGCATGTCCCAGGCATTGCGACCATCTTCACGGCCCGCCTGCATCACGCGCAGTAGTCGTTCTCGTGATCGCATGTCGGTCACGGGTGTGATCACTTCCACCCGACTCGATAAATTCCGCTCCATCCAGTCGGCAGACCCGATGTACCAGTGCCCGTCCAGCGGGTCTTCCTTGCCGTTGCGGAAGTGGTACACGCGGGCATGTTCGAGAAACTCGCCGACGATCGATCGGATGCGCACATTTTCGGTGTGCCCCGGGATGCCAGGCCGCAGGCAACAGAACCCTCGGACATGCAGGTCAATCGGCACCCCTGCTCTGGATGCCCGCATCACCAGTTCGATCATGCGACGGTCTTCCAACTGGTTCATCTTGGCCGTGATGCCACAGGGGCGACCGGCCTTGGCATGAGCGATCTCCGCTTCGATCAAGGCTTCGAACTGCGACCGCAATGTGATCGGTGCGACCAGAAGCCGCTGGTACTCATCGTGCCGTGACCGCCCGGTGAGATAGTTGAACAACTGGGTGAGATCACCCGTGATCGCTTCATCGGCGGTCAGAAGACCGAAGTCGCAGTAGTGATTGGCCGTGACCGGGTGGTAGTTGCCCGACCCGATGTGGCCATAACTGCGAAAGCCCCCGCCCTCACGCCGCACGACGAGCGAGCACTTGGCGTGAGTCTTGTATCCCATCACACCCCACGCCACATGGACGCCGTGCTTTTCCAGCAATCGCGTCAACTGCAGGTTGCGGTCTTCATCAAAGCGCGCTCGCAATTCCACCAGACACGCCACCTGCTTACCCGACTCGGCAGCGCGAAGCAGACTGTGAATGAAGGGACTGTCCGGATCGGTGCGATACAGGCACTGCTTGATGGCGACAACATCGGGATCATCCGCCGCTTCAGAGATGAAACGCTCCACGCTGGCCCGGAACGACTCGTACGGATGATGCACCAACAGATCGCCCTGTCGAATGACATCGAAGATCGACTGTCCATCCTGTCGCAATCGCGGGGGCGTGACCGGCTTCCATCGTGGACGCCGCAAGTCCGGGCGGTCGATTCGTCCGAACTCACCCAATCGTGTAAAATCGAGCGGCCCGGATCGGCCGAAGTGGCACGTTGGATCAAGCTCGAGTTCTTCCAGGAGCAGCTGCACCATCTGGCCAGCCGCTCCCGCTTCAGTTTCCAATCGCACCGCCTCAGCAAACCTGCGGTGCCGGAGTGCAGCTTCGACGGCTTCGAAGAGATCGTCGACGTCGTCTTCCTGTTCCTCCAGACCAACCGAACGTGTGAGCCGAAACTCCATCACGTCCTTGATGGTCATGCCCGGGAACACCGCTTGCAGGTTGTTGCGAATGACCTGCGCCATCGGGACGGCACGGAATGGTGTCGATGCCCCCGCCAGCGTGCCGATCGCGCCCTTGGACGGCACACACACCCACCCTGGCACGAGATCGGGCATTTTCAACCGGGCGAAGCGAGATTCGCCATCCTCATCCGCCACCAGCACCCCGAAGTTCAAGGAGAGGTTGGAGATGTGCGGGAATGGGTGGCCCGGGTCAACAGCCAGCGGCGTGAGCAACGGAAACACCTGCTCAATGAACCAGCGGTCAACTCGACGTTGCTGACGCTCGGGCAGCTCGGCGTAATCGGTCGTCCGAATGCCCGCCGCATCGAGTTGCGGCACGATGCTGCCCACCCAACAGTCGATCTGGCGCTGTTGCAGTTCCTTCACGCGGTGCACGACGGCGTCGTACTGCTGTCGCACGGTTCGACCGTCATGCGTGACTCGCTCGACTTCAAGTTGAATGCGACGACGCAACAGTGCCACACGCTTCATGAAGAACTCGTCGAGATTCGATGCACTGATCGCGAGAAAGCGAACGCGGTCGAGCACAGGGCGCGCCGTGTCTTCAGCGACCTCGAGCACCCGCTCATCAAACTGCAGCCAACTCAGATCGCGGCCGGAATACACCTGCGGCCCATCTGCGATCGCTCGCTTAGGGGCGGTGTCACGCTTCATGCGCGCGGTGCTCCTGAACATCCCCCACTGTTCCCGTTTCCACCGACTGCCACCGCACGAAGGCCTCGATCGCCTCGTACTCCGCCAGTCCGAGTTCGTCGTAGATGTGCGCCGTCGCCCGATTGCGTGCTTCGGCCCGCTGCCAGAATTCGCGATCGTCGTCGCCGGGGAAGAGCGCCTTGTCCTTCTGTGACTCGTGCCTGTAGATCGCAGAGATCTTCCGGCTCAATTCTGCCGGACTCAGCGGCACGGCCATCTCGATGCGCTCTGGCTCCCACTCCTGCCAGGCCCCGCGATACAACCACAGGTCGAGTCCCTCGGCCCAATCGCGGTCCTTGACGCGATCGACCGCCTGGGTCACCGCGGCGAGACACGTGCGGTGTGTGCCGTGGGGATCGGACAGATCACCGGCTGCGTACACCTGATGCGGCTGCACACGCTCGAGCAAATCGACACAGATGTCGACGTCTTCCTTGGCCAGTGGCTTCTTGCGCACTCGACCTGTCTCATAGAACGGCAGATCGAGGAAGTGACATCGCTCCGGTTCCAAACCGCAGAATCTCGCACCCGATCGCGCTTCTGCGCGACGGATGAGCGTCTTCACGATTCGAACCGTGTCCGAATCCACCTGCCCCGGCGACTTGGACTGCAACGCAGCTTCGATGTCTGCGTCAAGGCCGCCGAGATTGATGTCAAACTCGCGTGCAACATCACGAATGAACTCGGCGCGGTCGAGCGCGTCGTCATCAAACACAGCGATGCATCCCGACACTTGGTACGCCACGTGGACCTCGTGGCCTTGCTCGACAAGACGGATGAAGGTGCCGCCCATGGAGATGACGTCATCATCGGGATGCGGTGAGAAGATCACGATGCGCTTGGGATGCACTTCGTCGCGACGACGTGGCGCATCGCCCGGGCGACGCTCGGACACAGGTTTCCCGCCTGGCCAGCCGGTGATCGTGCGTTGCATGCCTCGGAAGACGTTCAGATTGATGTCGTACGCCGGACCGTGCGCCGCCAGCAGCTCCTGCAGATGATGTTCGTTGTAGTCCTCATCGGTGAGTTTGAGGATCGCCTTGCCTGTGTGCTGTGCCAACCAGACCACGGCCTGTTTGATGCTCTGATCATCCCAATGCAAAGGGCCAATCAGCCACGGCGCCCGGCTTCGTGTGAGCTGGGCCCCAGCCGCCAGATCGAGTACGAACTGCGCATCGGGGTGACCCTGGAGATAACTGGCTGCCACTGTGGAGTCGACTTCGCCTTCCACGGCTCGTCGCACAACGTGGGCCTTCTTCTCCCCAAAGGCGATCAATCGCACACGGCGGGCGTCGAGAATGGTGCCAACACCCATCGTGATAGCTCGCCGAGGCACCTGATATTCACCGAAAAAGTCACTCGCGGCATCGACACGGGTGACGCGATCGAGCGTGATGAGCCGGGTGCGACTCTCCGCCGATGAGCCCGGTTCGTTGAATCCCACATGGCCGGTTCGGCCAATGCCCAGCAACTGCAGATCGATTCCGCCGGCATCCGTGATCCGCTGTTCCCACTTGGCACACCACTCAGCCACGCGATCCTCGGCCACGAGGCCGTCGGGCACGTGGGCCCGAGAGGGGTCGATATCGATATGGTCGAAGAGATGTTCCTGCATGAACCGGCGGTAGCTCTGCAGCGCCTCAGGGTGCATGGGGTAGTACTCGTCCAGATTGAACGTGGTCACGTTCGCGAACGACAGCCCTTCCTCGCGATGTATGCGAATGAGCTCGTCGTACACCCCGGTCGGCGTGGAGCCGGTCGCCAAGCCGAGCACGCAGTCTTGGCCGGCCTCTTGCTTGGATCGAATGAGATCGGCGATCTCCTTGGCGACCTGCCGAGACACCTCGGCTGGATCATCAAGCACACACACCGGGATTCGTTCGCACGCTGGGTTCTGCATCAGGACATGGCATCCAAGCCATCCACCTTAGTCGCACCGGATGCCCGCGTGCCTCACTGAAGTCCAAGAAGTCTTGAACAACCTACGGTGACACCCTCAGCATGTGCCACAGCCGAGCCGGTCACCGTGCCTTGCACGATGCCTCGAGGCACCGCGAGCAACATGCCCGCGATACACCTCGCTGCGTCGGACGGCGAAAGTGGCTCGAGTGTGTCGGTCGGTACAGCTTCATGGAACACGAGCGACAAGATGCCGTCGGGGTTCGCCATGCGGAAGCCTTGATTGCCGTCGGCATAGCCACCGGTGAAGTAGTCGTAGTCGGTCACGCCGGTGGGCACGCTGCTGAGGCCACCATGACCGCGCAGCACATCACGTGCACATGATTCATGCCCTTCTCTCCCGCTCAGGGTGAACCTGAGCCCCCTCAACCCAGGCAGACCGCTGAGTTCAGTCCAGTGCAGAATCTGAATCCGGCCCGATGCCCACCTGAACGGCCTGCCGTGATCCTGCAGCAGCCCGATACATGCCCTTGGAGGTAAAGGGCATGGTGATCTCACCTGTACAGGAGACAGCGATGAGCCCACCGCATGCGTCGGGCATCGCAGCCAGTGTGGCGGCGGTCGCCTGTGTGACCGTCTCGCCGAGCAGGCCCACACGATCTGACACATGCCGCGCCGTGCCGTGACGCATAAAGTCTTCCCCGTGTCCTGTGCACGACACCGCCACCTGACGATCAGCCCATGTGCCCGCACCGATGAGCGGCGCGTCGCCGATGCGGCCGGGTGTCTTGCCTGTGGTCCCACCCGTACTGGTGGCAGCAGCGAGTTTCCCCTGCATGTCCAGAACCACCGCGCCGACCGTGGCGTGATGCGGCCCGGAGTCCCGCCCGTCACGCCACCGCTCGAATGCTGCCTTGCGATGCGGCGTGGTGAATGCCGTGTTGTCTACATGCGGCAGCCCTGACCGTTGAGCCATCGCATCAGCCGACGCACCCACCAACATCACGTGCGAGCCGGTTTTCAACACGGCGCGAGCGGCGGCGATGGGGTTCTGAGTTGTGCGCATGAGAGCGACGGCGCCCGCAGACCCGGTGTGGCCGTCCATGATCGCGGCCTCAAGTTCGTGCGTGCCGTCGGCGCACAGCACAGCGCCGTGTCCTGCATTGAAAGCCGGTTCATCTTCGAGTAGTTGAACGGCGTGTTGCGCCACATCGATGGCGAATGCACCAGCCTCGAGCAGGGTGGACGACGCCCGCACGATCGATGCCAGCGAGGCGGTGATGTCCGCCTTCCGCTGCGGATCAAGATCCGCAGGAATGGCGCCTGCCCCACCGTGTATCGCGATCGCCCATTGGTTGGTCATGCTGGTACTCGGCGCTGACCCTAGCATGGGCGCATGGATGAGATGAACGATCGAATCGGCCGCCGCAGCTTTCTCGCCTTCCTTTCTGCCGCCGCCGCGACCGGCGTGCTGCCGAGTCGTGCCACTGCCATGCCCGCCGGCCGCACCGTCGCCCGCCCGGACATCACGCCTCGAACGATTGCCGAAGCGGAAAAGCTCGCTGGCATGTCGTTCACGCCCGAGGAACGTCGGGCGATCGCCGACACGATCAATGAGCAGGTTGCAGGCTTCGCTGCTCGAGTGGACGGGGCCACATTGAGTGAGTCGCTTTTCCCTGCCACCACCTTCAATCCACTGCTGCCAGGTCGCACGTTGAATCTGGCCACGGACACCGGCGATGATGCCATCCCCCGGCCTCGGCGCAAACGACTCCCTCATGATGCGGCGGAGATCGCATTCGCCTCGCTTGCTGAACTGTCACATTGGATTCACACCAAGCAGATCAGTTGCGTCGATCTCGCCACGCTGTATCTCGATCGACTCAAGAAGTACGACCCGCAGCTCAAGTGCGTCATCACGCTGACAGAAGATCGCGCGATGCAGCAGGCGGCGATGCTCGACCGAGAATTGGCCGAGGGCCGAAGCCGTGGCCCATTGCATGGCATCCCGTGGGGCGCCAAGGACCTGTTCGACACCGAGGGCATCGCCACCACGTTTGGCGCTGCGCCATTCAAGGACCGCGTGCCGAGGACCACTGCAGCCGTGGTTGAACGACTCGATGACGCCGGCGCCGTGTTGGTCGCCAAACTGTCGCTCGGCGCCCTGGCCTACGGCGACATCTGGTTTGGCGGACGAACCAACTCACCATGGAATACCGAGCTCGGATCAAGTGGCTCCAGCGCTGGTTCCGCCTCCGCCACCGCGGCGGGCCTGGTGGGATTCGCCTTGGGCACCGAAACTTGTGGATCGATAATCTCACCCTGTCAGCACTGTGGCACGTTCGGCCTGCGCCCTACGTTCGGACGTGTGCCTCGCGATGGCGCGATGGCGTTGTG
>JAKVBV010000031.1 GCA_022446965.1 Phycisphaerales bacterium | reverse complement strand
GACGGCGAAGCGGTTCAGGCCGCACCCGTGCATGACGCCGCCGTCGCACAGGGCATCGACACACAATCGCAGTGCATCGCCAAGGACGAAGTCGCCTCATGGTGCGTGATGGTCGAAGGCACCCCGTGGGGACCAGAGCAACTCCCTGCATTACGTACCCTGTTGCAACAGGAGGACGCATGAGCACCGATCCCGACCGACTCGTCACGGTCTGCACCGAACCCACAGAGTTCGCGGCCAACGTGAAGATTGCGGTACTCGCTGACGCGGGCATCGAAGCCAGGGTGTTCGGCTCATTGGGCACGACCATCGGCGCCGGAGGCGCACTGGGCCCCAAGGTGCTTCATGTCGACGTGCAGGTGCGAGCAAGTGATGTCGATGCCGCCCGCACCGTGCTCGCTGCAAACATCGCCGATTCAGTGGACATCGATTGGGACGAAGTCGACGTGGGCGATCGCGTCGACAGCCTCCCGCTCACCGCAGGCGATCACATGCCCATGCCGGCGATCATTGCCGCGTCTGTCGTGGGGCTGCTCATCATCGCGGGCATCGTGATGGCCGCAATCGTGACCTTCACCGCCTGAAGCGCTCAGCGTTCCAAACTTGCCAATGCATCCAGCAGCGCCGCACGTGCTCCTTCGAGTTGTTCACGTCGCACCGGATCGAGAAACCGATCGCCAAGTCGCATGTCAACGGCCTTGAGCCAGGTGCGCCACCGAGCCGTGGCGACGGCCGTGAGCTGTTCGCGTTGATCCAGTGGCGCCTCTTCCAGTTCCAGTCGCTGCGCCAGCACGGTCTGTGTCATCCAGGCGGCACTGCCACGACCGGCGATCTGTGGTGCCTTCACCTGCCGTCCCCGAGGGGCATACAGGCGACGAATGCGCTCCACGGTGCGCCGCTGTTCATCAGTGACTGCGGTCAGGCGAGGCCGCTCGGATTCGGGAAAGGCATCGACTGAACCGAGCGTGAGTGAAGCCGCCACCGGATTCCACGTGCCGTTTGTCTCACGCAGCGCCTGCACGCGAATCGAAGAGCCTGGCCAGTGCGACTGCACGAACATCACCAGATCACGCGACGAGTGCACCGGCGTGTCGTCCAACTGCGTGATGATGTCTCCTGGTTTGAGCACGTGCTCGGCTGGCAAACCTGGCGTGAGTGCCGTCACCATCACACCGCCCTCGGGCGCGCCTACGGGCCGGACGATGCCCTGTGATTCCAATCGCACCCCCATGGCCGCCCGAGGCAACAAGAACACCCTTCGTTCGATGGCGATCACGAGCCGCGCCCGTTGTTCGGGCGAGAGCGCTCGTTCACGAAGTAGCGTTTCGATGGATGCAATCGGCAGCCCCTGCCAATCGCGTGCGATGGCCATGGTGGCTGCTTCTCGATCACGCCACTTCGGCGCGTCGAGGCCCGCCAGATGCGTTTGAAGATCCGTCGCAAGCAGTGCAACAGCGCACAGGATCGTGATCATGGTGACACCGCCATCGAACGAATGTCATCCGCGTGCGATTTGATCCATGCCGCCCGGTGACACACGAAGCTGAGGAAGTCCGGACCTGACCATTGATTGAATCTGCCCTTGCGGTGCAGCGCGATGGCCGCCTCAACGCACAGTGCTTCGAGCATGAGTGGCGGCAGGGCCTGCACCTCCGCGTCAATGAGTTGATCGCGAGCCATCAGCGCCCAGCCCTTGAGCACCGCGCGAAGCATGTCTAGATCGGGCGTACTCATGTGCACATCAGGCGCGGCCCCGCCTCTGCCCACCGGCATGGAGAACTGCAGCAGCGCATTGGCCAGTTCGGCGATGCGGGCGTCTGCTCGTACTGTTTCCAGATCCAACACGGCACTCACGCCCCACTCCCCGAACAGCAGGTTGCCCGGATGCCAGTCGCCGTGCACCACCGTCGTCGGCAATGAAGCCCACCTCGCCGATGCGTCGAAGGATGCTTGCTTCATGCAATCGTGCAGCAGGCCGCATTGTGCGCTGTCGAGTTCGGGACGTGTCTGCTGCAGCCGCGCCGCGACCTTCGCCACATCGTCACGGGCATGGAACCCACGCCCCGGCGGAGCCGTGCGCAGATGCGTCTTGGTGAGATCGTGAAAGCCGGCCAGACGACTGCCGCTGGACTGCGCCTCATCGGTGGTGCCGGCGAATCGACTGCCGTCGATGTACCGGCACAGTTCATAGCTGTGGCCCTGCACTTCGAGCAGCGTGCCCGCGTTGCTCCGCAGTTGCATCAACTCGGTCACGGGAAAGCCCGCGCCTTGCAGTGAACGATGTAGTTGATGCTGAAAGGCCGTACGCACCGGATCCGTGCGAACTTTGGCGAACCGCTTGAGCAGGAACTTGCCGTCGGTACAGGTGACGATCACCTTGGGAGCGCGTGTCGATCCCAGATGCAGTTCCTGCAACGACGTGATGCCGGCCAGATCCCAATGCGACAGCACGCTGCGAAGTTCTTCGCGGCTCATGCGTTGATGCTCAGGTCTGATGCGTTCAGCCATCAGCCCGACGTTACTCGATGTTCTGCACCTGTTCCTTGATGCGATCCACGGCGCCCTTGATTTCCACGATGCAGCGGGCCACATCGGCATTCTGGCACTTGCTGCCCATGGTGTTCGCTTCGCGGAGCATTTCCTGAGCGAGGAAGTCGAGCGTGCGGCCCACGGGGCCGTCGCCCTTGCCAAGAAGGTCGGCGAACTGTTCCACGTGCGTCCCCAGTCGCGAGATCTCCTCGGCGATATCAGTACGCTCGGCAAAGATCGCCACTTCGCGAATGATGTCTTCATCGCGAGACTGGGCGCCCAGATCGGCGAGCATGGCCTGCATGCGCTGCCGCAGGCGTGCTTCATACGCCTCGGCAATGCGCGGGGCGTCGGCGCGAACTTGATCCAGCTGGGTCGTGATCACATGCAAATGCGACGTGACATCGTCGTGCAGTGCGACGCCTTCCGCATCGCGCATGGCGTTCACACCGGCGCACGCCTGAGCAAGCATTGGCTGAAGCACGCTCATGGCGGTGGCGCGGAGATCATCGTCGTGGTCGTCATCCACCACGCCGGGCAGTGACAACACGTCGCCGGCGCTCACGCTGAGACCGGCGTCTTCCATCACTGGACGCAGTTCGTCGATGTACGCACGAATGGCAGCCAGATTGAGTTTGGCCTTGGCCGTTGCTGCTTCTTCATGCAACCGCACCGTTACGGTGACACTGCCTCGGGCAAGCGTGCCCGCGACGGTGCGTTCGATGTCGGTTTCCAGTCCATACAGCGACTCGGGCAGCCGACAGCTGCACTTGAGCGCACGGCCATTGACCGTTCGCACTTCGACGTGCCACCTGCGGCCGTCCGCCGCGGCTTCGGCCGAGCCGAATCCGGTCATGCTTCGAGGCATGGTCAGTTGCCATCGCCGCCGGATTGCGTCTGCAGTTGAGGCGTCCCGGTGGTCGTGGGTGTTGCATCACCCTCGGGCGTGAATTCAACTTCGACGTTGTCGTCGGTCACGGGCGCGGGCTCGAAGCCGGTGTCCAGTGGCGGTGCGGCATCAGACGCCCCGCCAGTGGTGGCCGCCGGCTGGGAAATCGGATCAGTGGCCGCTTCCTCAGCGATGGCGGTGGAGTCGGGCGTCCAGATGTTGGCGTTCAGCAGAATGGCCAGCACCAGATAGATGCAGAAGCCCACCACGGTCATCACGGTGAGGGCATCACCGACTCGTCCGCCGAACACACCTTCAGTACCGCCACCACCGGCACCACCAAAAGCACCAGCGAGGCCGCCGCCCTGAGGCCGCTGCACCAGAATGATCAGGATCATCGCGACCGAGGCGATGATGAAGACGATGGTGAGGATCAGGAAGAGGCTGTCCATGTGTCGGCGGCTTTCGCGATCGCAAGAAATGACTCGGGTTCAAGCGAAGCCCCGCCGACGAGTGCCCCGTCGATGTCGGGGCAGGCCAGCAGGTCGGCCGCGTTGGCCGGCTTGACCGAACCGCCATAGAGGATGCGAAGCCCCGTGGCGGACGGAGCATCATACCGGCCAGCAAGCATTTCGCGAAGGTCTTGATGCATGTCCTGCGCATCTTCCGGGGTGGCTGTCAGGCCTGTGCCGATGGCCCAGACAGGCTCATAGGCGACCGCCATGCGAGCCAGATCGCCGGTTTCGACCCCAGCGAGCGAGCCTTCGAGTTGTTCCCGGACCACATCACGAGCATGGCCGGCCTCTCGCTCCTGAAGCGTTTCGCCCACACAGAGCATCACATTGAGGCCGCCAGCGAGGCCCGCACGCACCTTGGCCGAGCACAGCTCGGACGTTTCGCCCATGCCGTGGCGTCGCTCGGAGTGGCCCACGAGGGTCCACGTGCAGCCGCAATCCAGCAACATGGCGGCAGCGGTCTGACCGGTACATGCCCCCTCGGGCTGGTCCGACACGTCCTGTCCACCCACAGCCACGGCGGATTCGGCCAGTTCATCAGCCACGGTGGCCAGATAGGGCATGGATGGGAACACGATGAGCTCGGCCGGGCCGGCGTGGTCTTCGATCCCGCAGGCCAAGGCGATCGATGCCGCCCCGTCGCCGTGCATCTTCCAATTTCCACCGATCAATGGTCGCCGTGATGGATGCATGGGCGGGAGGATACCCGCCGGCGAACCTAGAATGGCCCGCTCCACCCGAGACTCCCCGTGACACGCACTGCAGCCCAAATCCGTACCGACTTCCTCGAGTTCTTCCGCGACAAGGCCGGACACGACATCGTGCCTTCGGCGCCGGTCGTGCCACATGACGATCCCACCTTGTTGTTCACCAATGCAGGAATGAATCAGTTCAAGGACGTCTTCTTGGGCACAGGCACGCGATCGTACGTCCGTGCTGTGGATACCCAGAAGTGCATCCGCGCTGGTGGCAAGCACAACGACCTCGACGACGTGGGCCGCGATACATGGCACCACACGTTCTTCGAGATGCTGGGCAATTGGTCGTTCGGCGACTATTTCAAAGCTGAAGCCATCACGTGGGCGTGGGAACTGCTCACCGAAGTGTGGGGCCTTCCCAAAGAGCGACTGCATGTCACGGTGTTCGCCGGTGACGACGCCGACGGCCTTGGCCCTGATGAAGAAGCTGAACAGCTCTGGGCCGAACTCACCGACATCGACCCGAGCCACATCACCCGCTGGGGCCGCAAGGACAACTTCTGGGAAATGGGTGCCACTGGCCCGTGTGGCCCGTGCAGTGAGATTCACTTCGACTCCACGCCAGACTGCAGTGGTGCGCCACTGGTGAACAAGGATCACCCGGACGTCATCGAAATCTGGAATCTGGTGTTCATGCAGTTCGATCGCCGCAGCAGCGGCGAACTGGTGCCGCTGCCCGCCAAGCACGTGGACACAGGCATGGGTCTGGAACGCATTGTTCGCGTGTGCCAAGGTGTGCGCAGCAACTACGCCACCGATCTGTGGACACCCATCTTTGACGCCATCGCCGAACACACTGGCGCGTCGGCGTACACAGACAACGACGACAACCCGGTGGACGTTGCCTACCGAGTGCTGGCTGATCACATTCGGTGTCTCTGCATCGCCCTGGCCGATGGCGCACGCCCCGGTCCCGATGGTCGCGGCTACGTGCTACGGCGAATCCTGCGCCGTGGCGTGCGCATGGCACGACAGGCCATGGGTGCAGAAGATCCCCTGCTGTGCACACTGGTGCCGGTGGTCGTGCAAGAACTGGGCGATGTGTTCCCCACGCTCAAGAATGATCCCGAACTCCTGGCACACCTGATCGAAGACGAAGAACGAGCCTTTCTGCGCACGCTCGATCGTGGCCTTCAGTTGTTCAACGACGCCGCCGCCCGCGGCGATGGGGCCATCAGCGGCGAAGATGCGTTCACGCTGCACGACACCTGGGGCTTTCCCATCGACCTCACTGAGCAGATGGCCCGTGAGCGCAACATCACCGTAGATCTGCAGGGCTACGAAGCACATATGGAAGCCGCCCGCGAGCGCAGCCGCGCTGGTGGAAGCACTGCAGCCGCGGCCACCTTGCCTCCAGATGCCATCGCGGGGCTTGAAGCACTGGGCGCCAAACCCACCGACGACAGCGCGAAGTTCGATGACAAACCCGTCAGCCTGGCCCGCATCGTGGGCCTGTGGGACGGCGCTCAACTGGTGGACCGCCTCATGGGCGGCGCCGAGGGCATCGTGGTACTCGATCGCACCACCTTCTACGGCGAACAAGGCGGACAAGTTGGTGATCACGGCAAGTTGATCGTTGAAGCCCAAGGCAATACGCACGGGGGTGCCACGTTCCAGGTGACCGACACCCAGCGTGCGGGAGATTGGGTGCTGCACATTGGCCGAGTGGTCGAAGGTGATCTGCATCGCGACGAACATGTCACCACTCGAGTGGACATGGCCCGCCGCACGTGCATCGAAGCCAATCACACCGCCACACACATGTTGAACCATGCACTGCGGGCACATCTTGGTGACGGAGCCCAACAGAAGGGTTCGCTCGTGGCCGACGACCGCCTGCGGTTCGATGTGAGCACACGGAGCGCACCGGACGCAACCACGCTGGCGGCGATCGAGACGCACGTGTGCGACATGATCGATCGCAACCTCGCGGTTGATGCGCGCGAATGCTCGCTGGATCTCGCGCAGCAGTTCACCGGCGTGCGGGCCGTGTTTGGTGAGCGGTACCCAGATCCGGTTCGTGTGGTGAGCATCGGTGCGTCGATCGATGATCTCACGGCTACACCCACTGGCGACTGGATAGGTGCATCGATCGAGTTCTGCGGCGGCACGCATCTTGCTTCTACACAAGGCATCACAGACTTCGTGTTGACGCAGGAGCAGGGCCTCGCGGCGGGCATTCGCCGTGTTGTCGCCGTCACCGGAGATGCGGCCGCGAGCCTGCGATCCACCGGCGAAGCATTGCTGCAGCGTGTTGAAGCGGCCAATTCGGCCGAAGACGCTGATCTCGAATCGCATGTCGAGACGATTGCCCGCGACCATGTGGAACTTGAGCTGGGCCTGGTCCACCGCCGTACGGTGGATGACGCGCTCGATGCGCTTCGCGGCCGAGTGAAGACGCTCCGCAAGGCCGCCGCGGGTGAAAGCAAGACAGCCGCGGTCGATGCCGCACGCGAACTTGCCCAAGCCGGTGGCGATTTGATCGTGGGTGAAGTGCCCGCCGGTGACAAGGACGCCCTGCTTGCGGCCATGGACACCATCAAGGGCAATTGCCCCGAAGCGGCATGCTTGTTGGCTTCACGCGATGACAGCAGCGTGTTGATCGTGGCTCGTGTGCCCGATGCCGGTATCAAGGCGGGCCTGAAAGCCGGCGATTGGGTACGCGAAGTGGCCAAGGCCTGTGGTGGCGGCGGCGGCGGTCGCCCCGACATGGCCCAGGCTGGGGGCAAGAATCCCGATGCGGTGCCAGCAGCGCTTGATACAGCCACCACCTTCGCGAGGGAGAAACTCGGATGACTGACACACCTGAAACGCCGACTCCGGATGAACATCCTCCGGGCACGTTCAAGCATCACATCACCAGCATCCGCACCGTGGAGCGGCAGGTTGGTGATCACGTGATGGCGGCGCTGGAAGACGACGATACGGTGGCCGTGCTCACGACGATCGTGGGCGGCGTTCGAACTGACCGTATCGTGAGTTTGCCGCTGAACCAGCAGCAAGCAGCGGCGGTTTCCGAATTGCTGCAGGCCGTGCAGGCCGAAGCGGAGGATGATGATGAAGACACCGACGGCCGCCGCGAGGGCTTCTTGGGGTTCCATGCCGTGCTTCGTGACGACACCGAGAAAGAAGACTGATGCACATTGGCCGACGCACCATGAACCGGGCCATTGCCGCCACCGCCGTGCTGGGCCCCACCGCACTTGCCCAGGAGAAGGGAACAACACCCGTGACCGACGCATCCAAATGGCCAATCTCACTCGCCCAATGGTCACTGCACCGCAAGCACCATGCCGGCGAACTCAAGGCTGAGGACTTCCCCGCCTACAGCGTCGAGAAGTTCAACATCCGCGGCGTGGAGTACGTGAACGGCTTCTTCAAGGACAAGTCTGAAGATGAAGCATGGCTCAACGCACTCAAGCGCCGCTGCAGCGACGTGGGTGTGACCAGCGTGCTCATCATGTGCGACGGTGAAGGCGCGCTGGGCGACCCCAACGAGCGTGGTCGCCAGCAGGCCGTGGACAACCACCGCCGCTGGCTGGGCGCCGCGAAGTTGCTGGGATGTCATGCGATTCGTGTGAACGTGCCCAGCCAAGGAACACCCGAAGAACAACGCAATCTGTGCGCTGATGGTCTTGCCCGATTGTGCGAGCACGCCGACGCGATGGACATGAACGTGGTGATCGAGAACCACGGTGGGTTGTCCAGCAACGGCGCCTGGCTCAGTGCGTTGGTGAAGCAGGTGAACCACAAACGGCTGGGCACACTGCCTGACTTCGGCAACTTCGTGCTCGACTGGGGCACCAAGGAAATGTACGACCGCTACAAGGGCATGGACGAGCTGTTGCCCCATGCCAAGGCATTGAGCGCCAAGTCGCACGACTTCAATGAGGCCGGCGATGAGATTCACAGCAACTTCGGCTCCATGTTCGAGTTGGTCCGCAAGCATGACTACGAAGGGTGGGTTGGTGTGGAATACGAAGGTGGTCAGGTTTCCGAAGATGACGGCATCATCAAGACGCGAGATCTGCTGCTGAAGCAAGGCTGCACCCTCACGCCGCCTGCACCAGCCAAGAAAGCCTGATGAAAGCCCTCGCGATCACCTCGCAGGGTGACCCGGTTGCGCCCAACGCCGAGTTCATCGATGTGCCTGATGTCGAGCCTGCGGCCGGTGAAGTGCGAGTGCGCACTGAAGCAAGCGCGCTCAATCACCTCGATCTGTGGGTGGGCCGCGGTCTGCCCGGTATCGACACACGCTACCCGCACATCGGTGGCAGTGATGGCTGCGGTGTGATTGATGCCGTGGGTGAAGGTGTCGACAGCGACTGGATCGGCACGCGGGTGGTGGTCAACGCCGCCATGGAGCGGCCCCAGCAGGGCAAGCCAGCGGGCCGCGACATCGTGATGTTCGGCGAACACACCAACGGCACGCATGCGGAGTACTTCTGCCCGCCGGCCACCAACGTGATGGCTGTGCATGATGCCGATCCGGTGCAAGCGGCGGCGTTCGGGCTGTCGCACTTGACGGCGTGGCGAATGATGGTGACCAAAGGGCAGTTGCAGCGTGGCGACCATGTGCTCATCACCGGCATCGGCGGTGGCACCGCGCTCGCGGCCCTCAATATTGCCTTGCACTTTGACTGCATGACGGTGGTGACGAGCCGGCATCAAGACAAACTCGATCGCGCCCTTGCGTTGGGCGCCGACCACGCCGTCCTCGACACGGGCGAAGGCATCGCTCGGGCCGTGCGTAGTTGCACCGACAATCGCGGTGTTGATGTGTGCGTGGATTCCGTAGGCGGCCCCCTGCACCATGAGTGCATCAAGTCGCTGGCTCGAGGCGGCCGACTCGTGTTGTGCGGCTGCACGGCCGGCGCCAATCCCCCTACCGATCTTGCCCGGTTGTTCTGGAATCAGCAGTCGATTCACGGTTCGACCATGGGGAACATGAGCGAGTTCAGTGCGTCCATGGCCTTGTTGACCAACGACGGGGTGCAGCCGGTGATCGACACTGTGTTCCCGGCGTGTGATGGCGCGGCGGCATTGTCGCGTTTGGAAGCCGGCACGCAGTTCGGCAAGCTCGTGCTCGACTGGCGCGCCTGACCAGTCGGCCAACATCCTTCAAGCGGCCTCGATCCCACTCGAAGTACAGTGCCGCAGTCACTGCACGGAGGCTGCTGCACGATGCCGTTGGAATTCAGAGCGAGCCCTACACCCACGATTGGCGTGGAGATCGAACTGGGCGTGGTGGACGCCGAGACCTGTGAGCTTGCCCCCATGGCGGGTGAGATTCTCAACCGCATCCCCGATGGGTGGGATGACTTCGTCAAGCCCGAGTTCATGCAGGGCTACCTGGAGTTCAACACCGGTGTTTGCAACACGGTGGCCGATGCCGGACGTGACTTGAGTGAGCGACTGCAATGGGGCTATGAGACGGCCGCTGAACTGGGCTGCACATACTTGTGGTCTGGCACGCATCCCACATCGCGGTGGGATACCCAGGCAATCACCGAGGGCGAGCGGTACGAGTGGTTGCTCGACACCATGCAGTTGGTGGCGAAGCGTCTGTTGTGTTTCGGGTTCCATGTGCACGTGGGCGTGGATTCCCCGGACAAGGCGATCCAGATGTGTGATCGTCTGATGCGACACTTGCCGGTGTTGCTTGCGATGTCATCCAACTCCCCGTGGTGGAACGGGCACGACACCGGCTTGGCTTCGTATCGCAGCAAGATCATGGAGTCGTTGCCCACGGCCGGATTGCCTGAGACTATGCGCAATTGGTCTGAATTCACCTGGTTGGTTGAGCACTTGCGCAGCACCAACTTCATTCGCTCTTCGAAGGAGATCTGGTGGGACGTGCGGCCGGTGGGTCGGTTCGGCACTGTGGAAGTACGGGTGATGGATACCCCGCTTCGCATGCGTGATCTGCTTGGACTCACGGCGGTGGTGCAGTGTCTGGTGGCGGGAATCAGCGATGACATCGACAAAGGCGCGTGGCAAAGTGACTGTCATCCGATGATCGCAAGGCAGAACAAGTGGCATGCGGTGCGATGGGGTTTGGATGCCACGTTGGTAGACCCCGACACGATGCTCGCGGCCCCGGCCCGACAACTCGCCCGTCGCATGATCGACTTGTGCAAGCCTGTTGCAGCCCGCCTCGATTGTGAGCGTGAACTCACGTTCGCCGAAGCGATCCTTGAAGAAGGTACCGGGACTGACCGTCAGCTCGCCTTCGCGCAGGACGGCGCCGACCGCATCGCGCCTGGCATCGTGGATCTCACCGGCACCCCGTGGGATGACTGCTGAGCGGGGCCCAGGCCCCCACTCGCTCCAACAAGATGCGACCGTGGCCAGTGATGCCACCAGTTCCAGCTGCTGTAATGCGGAAGGGGCGAGTGTATCGCCGTGGCGTACGTCAGTTGGTGAGCCGCCGCTGCAGCATCTGCAGCAACGCCTCGAACACAGCATCTTCATCGACCGTGGCGTCGATGAGCACGGTGTCGGCGGGCCGCTGCTCGGCGAGCAGGTGATAGCCCTCACGCACACGCCGATGAAAGGCCGCGCCCTTGCGCTCCATGCGATCGAGCAATGGGCTCAATCGCCCCGCCGCCGTCTGCTCATCGACATCGAAGATGATTGACAGATCGGGCCAGCGACCACCCATGGCACTTTCCGCGACACGCAGGATGTCGTGCATGGGCAGGCCACCAGCTGTGCCCTGATACGCGCACGTGGAGGCCACGAAGCGATCGGCGATCACCAGATGCCCGGCCCGCAAGGCCGGCTCGATGATGGTCTCCACCAGTTGCGCACGTGATGCCATGTACAACAGCATCTCGGCCCGCACCGTGAGATCGGTGTTCTCCGGATCAAGGAGCACATCGCGAATGCGCTCACCCACTGCGGTGCCACCAGGCTCACGAACTTCCACCAACTGCAGGCCCTGCACGCGCGCCCACGCGGTGAATCTTGCCAATTGCGTGGACTTCCCAGAGCCATCAGGGCCTTCGAAGGCCAGAAAGCGGCCGGCCAATTGCTGCGTCCACGCACTCATGGTGTGTACCTTCTCAGGCGAAGTTGCATGTCGCAAGCACAGGACAAACCCGACCCGAAGGAACACCGCACTTCGACATCATCGATGTTGCTGTTGCTGCCTTCTGACGGCCCCGGTCGACGCGACTGGGTACGCGTAGAACACGACACTCGACCTGCACGACTCCACACCAATGGTGGCCGCGAGGTCTACCCCGATTGGGATAGAGCTCATGATGACGCAGGCGTGCTTCGCCGCTGCATTCTGTGCGGTGAAGAACACATGTTTCGCCGCAAGCGGCTGCCTCGCCTCACCGGCATCGTGGTGGTTCTGGCCTTCACCCTGGCGTTGCTCAGCTTGCTGGGCTACGTGGGTGGCCCCATCGTGCTGGGCTGCATGATCGCCGTACTCATTCTTGATCTGTGCATCTGGTTCTTCAGCCCCGAGTCACTGGCGTGCTACGGATGTCATGCTGAGTATCGCGACCTCATGATCGGACATTGGCACACCCCGTGGAATCGCACCATGGCCCGACGGTTCAACGACACTTCGCGGCCGGGCACCCGTGCCACCGGTGACACCACCACCCCACACTGAACATCACTCGTCAGGACGCACAATGCCCCGGCCGGGCTTGTCCTTGGGCTTGATCGGGCGTGACGCGGCGCGTCGACGCCCCGGTCCCACCCGCTTCTTGCCACCAGATCGCTTGCCGTACATGGCATCGCGCAGCCACCCGGGCTCTCGCTCACCGCCATCACCCCTGGGTTTGCCTGAGCGACGTTGGCCCACCTTGCCGTCGGGCTTGCGATCCTTCTTTCGCTCGGATGCCGCCTCGGGCACGAAGCCTGGCACCGTCTCGGGCTTGGCCTTCACACCAGCAGCCCGCGCCATGGTCTTCCACTCACCTTGCTCTTGTGCCCAGATGAAGGTCCACGCGGAACCGCGTTGTTTCACGCCATGCGCCGCGCGGCCGGCGCGGTGCACCAGGTCTTCGCTGGAATTGGGCAGGTCGTAGTTCACCACATGCCGCGCCCCTTCGATGTGCAGCCCACGGCTGGCCACATCGGTGGCCACCAATACATCCAGATCGCCATTGGCGAAGGCTGCCAGTGCGCGGCGACGCTGTGCTTGCGAGCGATCGCCGTGCAATTGCCCCACCGTGATGCCGTTGCGGCGCAGGGCCGTGGCCACCCAGCCGGTGCGACGGCGGGTGCGGCAGAACACGATCGCCCGCTTGAGCGTGCCCGAATGCATGAGATGCAGCAGCAGGTTCACGCGATCGCGTGGGTGGGCCATCACCACATGCTGCTGCACATGGTCCACCGCCACCGTATTGGGATGCACTTCAAGACGAATGGGCGCCTTGAGCAGTTCACCAGCGAGCGCCTCCACATCCTTGGGCATGGTGGCAGTAGCCAGAATGCGCTGCTCGCACCGCGGCAGTCTCTTGGTGAGCCACAGCAGTTGGGGGCGAAAGCCCATGTCCAACAGGCGGTCGGCTTCATCCACCACCAGCGTCTTCACACTGGCTGGATCGATGACATCGGCTTCGATGAGTTCACGCAGGCGACCAGGTGTGCCCACAAGCACATCCACGCCCGGCGTAATGGCGTCGCGCTGCGGGCCCAGGCTCACCTTGCCCCACACAGCCGTGGAGCGCAGCACACAGTCGCGGATGAGATCCTTCACCACGCCGCCGATCTGCTCGGCAAGCTCACGGGTGGGCACGACAACAATGCACCGCAGCCGTTGATGGGGCGACAGCCGTTGTCCCTTGGCGGGCTTATCATCGAGCAAGGCCTGAGCAACAGGCGCGGCCCACGCGAGCGTCTTGCCCGACCCCGTGGCGGCGATGGCGAGCACGTCGCGCCCTTCGAGCACGGCAGGAATCACCTGTGCCTGGACATCACGTGGGCGACGAATACGACTGCGGCCGAGGTTGTCGATCAGGCGATCGCCTAGGCCCAGTGTTCGGAACTCGTCGGATGAAGTGGTCGAAGTCATCAAATCTCAAGACTTGAGGGTTGAATTGCGGTGCAGGCTGAGGCTCACTTCCTCAGCAATGACGCAGCCTACGGGATCTCGACGCCGCATGACCTCGCAACACCGTTCGAAGAACGATGCTGCCAGAGCGATCGCGTTCGCCACGCCACAGACACCAACCAAGGCCATGGTTGCTGTGCATGTGGTGTGCTGCCTGTGCCAAGCCCTTTGGAGCATTCTGCTTCACACCAGCCACAGGGCGGAGCCTTCCTCGAAACGCTGATCACCTGATCTGACTCCGATGTTTCTTGAAGCCCCGCCCTCGCCGGCGGGGCTTTTTTTGTTCCCCTTCCCCCGTTTCAACCCGAGCCAAACGCAATGCATGGCTCATCGCTGCTTGAGAACACCAATGGAGACGCATAACAACACCTCCGACTTCTTCGCCACGCCTCGTCCAGCCGCCTAACCGCATGGCATCACCGGACGCAGGTATGCATCGGCGCCGGCGCATGATCTGGTTGTTGTTTGCTGCTCGAAGCCAGCATGCACCTTTCCATCACATGTCGAGGTAGGCTGCGCCCATGCGCCGTTTCATCCCCGATCCGTTCGTGCTGGCCATCGTGCTCACCCTGGGCACCATGCTCGCCGTGCTGCTGTGGGGCACGCTCCCTGAGGATCAATCGCGCATGTCTGGCATGCTGCGGGCGTGGTCATCAGGCAACGGCATGTGGAAGCTGCTCGCCTTCGCCATGCAGATGTCGCTCATTCTGCTGGGCGGTCATGTGCTGGCCGAAACACAACCCGTACGACGTGCATTGGCCGCCATCGCCACCGTGCCCACATCGGGACCGCAAGCCGTGGTCATGGTGGCCGCCATCGCCACGGTGCTGGGGCTGCTCAACTGGGGCCTCGCCCTCGTCGGCGGTGCGCTGCTGGCACGTGAAACAGGCCGTGCACTCAGCACCAAGGGCATCGCCGTGCACTATCCCCTGCTGGCCGCGGCGGGCTACCTGGGCCTGCTTGTGTGGCACGGGGGCTTCTCCGGCAGCGCTCCACTGGCCATGACCACACACGCGGGTGCCACCAAGGTGCTGCCCGATCAACTGGTACAGAGCGTGGGTGCCATCGGACTCGACACTACGTTGTTCTCGCCACTGAATCTGATCGTGAGCGGTGGCCTTGTTGTGCTGCTGCCCATCACCTTCTGGTGGATGAGCACACGGGCACGCACCACGCGGACCTTCGTTGACTTCACGCCGAACACACACGACGACGTCAGCCCCGGTGAAGGGCGAGCGCACCTGTGGCTGCTCAACGGTGCTCTGGGCGCGCTCATGTTGCTCGCCGCCATCATCGGCATCAGCGACAGCGGCATCGACCGTCTCGGGCTGAACCAAGTCATCATGGTGCTGCTTGGTTTGGGACTCATGCTGCATCGCTCGCCACAGCACTTTGCCCACGCAGCGGGTCACGCCGCCAAGGGCTGCGCCGGCATCATCGTGCAATTCCCCCTTTACGCAGGCATCATGGGCCTGCTGATCACCTCGGGACTGGCCGCATCGATGACACATGCACTGGTGGACACCGCCAGCCCCGAAACACTGCCGCTGGCCACCATGGCGTCGGCGGGCATCGTGAACATGCTGGTGCCCAGCGGCGGCGGACAGTGGGCGGTGCAAGGCCCGATCGCACTGCAAGCAGGCATCGATGCAGGCGTGGCGCCAAGCACCATGCTGATGTCAGTGGCCTTCGGCGACGAACTCACCAACATGCTGCAGCCCTTCTGGGCACTGCCGCTGCTGGCCATCACCGGCGTGAAGGCCAAGGACGTGGCTGGCTTCACCTTCGTCGCCATGTGCGTGGCCGCTGTTTGGATGGGGCTCTGGTTGGTGATGTTCGCATGACCCAATCGCCGCTCGCACACATCGAACTGACCAACCCCGACCGGCGCAACGCGCTCACGGTGGACGTGCTGCACTCGATCGCCGAACAGGCGAACGCCGCTTCGGCGTCATCCGTGTTGCTGCTCACCGGCCAAGGCCGCGTGTTCTGCAGTGGCTTCGACATGGATCTGGTGCGCACGCGCGATAGCTACCTGCAGCAACTCATCACCGCACTCTCTTGTGCGATCAAGGCAATTCGCCGCTGCAACGCCACCACCGTGGTGCATGTGCAAGGCGCCGCCATCGCCGGAGGCTGCGCTTTGGCCATGGCGTGCGACATCGTGACGGCGCAGCCAGACGCGAAGTTCGGCTATCCGGTGCACGCACTCGGCATCTCCCCGGCCGTGACGCTGCCGGTACTGCTGCCCGCAGCAGGTGGCCGGGCGAGGTCACTGCTCATGGGCGGCGATCTTGTCACTGGCGAGATCATGCATGCCCACGGCATCGTGCATCAGTTGTGCGACAACCCCGATGCCCTCGTGCAGACGTTGCTGCAGCGCGGCACCCATGCGAGTCATGCCACCAAACAGTGGCTCAACGAACTTGAAGGTGCGTTGTGTGACAAGCGGTTCGACGGCCCCGCCGGCGTGCGCTGAACTCGATCCACAACGAAGATCAGGGGGCCACGCGGAAAGGGTCGCGGGGAATGAGCATCTCATGCGCCCCGCCTTCCATGGCCATGCCCAACAGCAAGAAGCTCGACCACACCACAGGGAAGGCGGCGATGCATACACCGATGATCGCCAGCCGTCGCCCTTGTGGGCGTGATTGCCTGCCCACGTACTCGCACGCGGTCAGCACGAAGGCCACGATCACGAACTTGTACAACGACAAGCCCGGCATGCCCCACTGCTTGATGACCTCTTCAGCCAGCGGATTCACCTCGGTGCCACCGAGAAACAGGATCACGCGGGTGAGCATGACATCGAGCGCCGACAGAAAGACCAGCCACAAGTACCGATCCGGAAACAACACAGGACCGAACCAGTACCGCCTGGGGCGTCCCTTGAGGGCATCGGTCTGTTCAGATGATGGGGTCATGCTTGGGCAGGCGGTTCACTTCGTTGGTGTTCAACTGTACGAGTGCAACGCCCTGGGCATCCTGCAATTGCTGGGCTTCATCCGATGATGCCGCGTCGCTGTGGCATGCCGCCTTGCCCGCGCCGCCCATGCCCTTGCGCGTCTTGCTCGCCAACCGGTGAATCTCGGCAGGGTCCAGTACGCCACGCTGTTCCAGAATGGCCTTCTGTTCGTCGGTGAGGGCATCGGAGATCTTGGGCTTGTCCCAGTCGTAGTTCTCATCCTTCCCGGAGGCGAACGCCTGAATCTCCTTGGAGATCCGCACCGAACACCAATCGTGCCCACACATGGCGCAGAAGTCGGTGTCGACATCGAGATCCTCATCGTGCAAAGCACGGGCGGTGTCAGGGTCGAACGACAGGTCGAAGTGCCGCTGCCAATTGAGCGCGGCCCGAGCCTTGGTGAGTTCATCATCGCGGTCGCGACTGCCGGGAATGCCCAGCGCGATATCGGCTGCGTGGGCGGCGATCTTGTAGGCGATGCAGCCCTGCTTCACATCGTCCTTCTTGGGCAGGCCGAGGTGCTCCTTGGGCGTGACGTAACACAACATGGCGGCGCCATGCCACGCTGCATTGGTGGCACCGATGCAGCTGGTGATGTGGTCGTAGCCCGGGAAGATGTCGGTGACCAGCGGGCCCAACACATAGAAGGGCGCACCGTGGCACCGGCGCCGCTGCAACTTCATGTTGAATTCAATCTGATCCAACGGAACGTGGCCGGGGCCTTCCACCATCACCTGCACGCCGAAACGCCAGGCGCGTTCGGTGAGTTCGCCGATCACTTCGAGTTCA
This sequence comes from Phycisphaerales bacterium, assembly GCA_022446965.1. Taxonomy (GTDB): domain Bacteria; phylum Planctomycetota; class Phycisphaerae; order Phycisphaerales; family SM1A02; genus JABAAC01. Next base: position 7,720 of record JAKVBV010000031.1, on the reverse strand, counting down.
CCCAGCTGCGCCTGATCGGTGGCATCGGCCAGGCCGCCGGGCCGCAAGCCGTCGCCGATGCTGAAGCTCACGTCGTAGCGGCGCAGGATCTCGCAGATGTCATCCCAGCAGTCATACGTGGGGTTCTCCTGATCGTGGTGCAACATCCACTTGGCGAGCAGTGATCCGCCACGCGACACTACACCAATCAGCCGATCACGCAACAGCGGAATGTGCGCCCGCTTGAGGCCTGCGTGCACGGTCATGTAGTCCACGCCTTGCTTGGCCTGATGTTCGATGCACTCGAGGATCCAGTCGCGATCGAGATCTTCGAGCTTGCGATCGATGATCATCGAATAGATCGGCACGGTGCCGATGGGCAAGCTGGAGGCGGTGATGATGGCGTCGCGGCAGGCATCAAGGTCGCCGCCGGTGGACAGATCCATCACCGTATCGGCGCCCCACCGCTTGGCCCATTGCAGCTTCTCAACTTCTTCGTCGGTGCCGCTGCTCACGGGCGAAGCGCCCATGTTGGCATTGATCTTGGTGGCGGTGGCCCGGCCGATGGCCATTGGATCAAGTGCACCGGCAAGGTGGTTGATGTTGGCGGGAATGATCAAGCGGCCCGCAGCGATTTCGTCGCGGATCTGTTCGGCAGTGAGATGCGATTCGCGTTCGGCAACGCGGCGCATGGCCGGTGTGATGGTGCCCAAGCGGGCGTGTTCCAACTGCGTGATGGGCGTGAAGCCGGCGGGCGCGATCGCACGAATGGCGTGGTCGCCTTTGTTGTGACCACGGCAGCCCTTGTCGCTTTCGCAGTCCTCAATGCTCCAGCCATCAGGCAAAAAATCCCAGGCGGTCTTGGTGCTCGGCGCTGGCATGCCCGGGGTATCAGGGCTGGTGTACATGCGCGGCCCGCCGATGTCGGCAGCCAACGAGAACGAGCCGGGCGTTGTGCCCTGAGCCTCGGTCGACGGATTGGCGGCACCATGCAGCGGCAACGCTGCGGCGAAGGCATCGCTGCTGGCGTGGGTGATGTCGATATCGCTCGTCTGCTGAGACGCGGAAGGATCGGATGGGGCTGGCTGAATCATGAGTCACCGTGCCGCTGGGGCGGCGGGACAGGCATGATGCGGGCGCCTTCCCTCCGCCGGTATGAACCGGATCAGGTGCTGCGGGTGCATCTCAGCCCGCCGCATCGCGGGCGCCCCGAGGCCAAGGCATGGTAGCCGCAGCGAGTGGGCGCAGTTGCGTGGCTGACACTGGGTGAGCTGGCCCCACGGCCGGTGACGACAGCCGCGTGAATCCGTGGGTTGTGCATGCAGCGCCGCCGGTGGGCCGGCGGCGACGTCGGGTGCGTCTTCTTGTGCATCGCCGTCAGACCACGCGGGCGGTCACCAGCCCTCGGGCGCTGGCGGTGGACCCGCGGCGACGTCGGGTGCGTCGTCATTGTGTGCAGCGCCGCCGGTGTACCCATGCGCCACCACGAAGATCTCGGTGGAGTCCGACCGGCTCGCTTCGGGCTTGAAGGGCTTGACCTTGGCGAAGCGCAGCTTGGTGTCTTTCAGCAACCGCGGCATTTCAGCACCCTCGAGCACCTTCATCACCAGATTGCCGCCGGGCTTGAGCCAGCGCGGGCACAACCACAAGGCCAATTCGCATACACCCATTGAGCGAAAGTGATCGGTGTCACGGGTGCCAGTGGTGTTGGGCATCATGTCGGAGATGATCGCGTCGAAGCGGAGGTCGCCGGGCAGTCCCGCCTCTTCCAAGTGCGCCGCATCGCCGGTGAGGATGTGAACATGCTCGGGCAGGTTGTGGCTGTTGGTCTGCTTAAGATCGATCCCCCACACCTGACCCTTGGGGCCAACGCGATCGCCGGCAACCTGTAACCACGAACCGGGCATGCAGCCAAGGTCGAGCACGCAATCACCTTTGCGCAGCACGCGGCGGCGGTCGTCGATCTGAATCAACTTGTAGGCGGCGCGAGAGCGATAGCCATCGCGTTTGGCCTGGTTGAACCAGAAGTCGTGGGTGTCGTGCTGCTTGGCCATGGGGTGGACAGACCTTGCAAAAACAACGGCCGCCTCCAGAGGAAGCGGCCGCTGTCAGAAATTAGATGAACATCACCAGGCGAAGTGGCTGAACGCCTTGTTCGCCTCGGCCATTCGGTGCGTCTGCTCGCGTGTGGTGACGGCCTTGCCTTCGTTGTTGGCGGCGTCGTACAGCTCACGAGCGAGGCGCTCGGCGATGGGCTTGCCCTTTTCGCCGCGGGCTGCACCAATGATCCAGCGGAAGGCCAGACTCTGGCGACGACGCTGCGTCACGGGCATCGGCACCTGATAGTTGGCACCACCGACACGCTTGGACCGCACTTCGACGTTGGGCTTCACGTTCTCGATGGCCTGACGGAAGGCGTCGATCGCCTTCTCGGGCATGCCGTCGCGTTTGTCCTTGTCGATGCGAGTTTGGATCTTGTCGAGTGCGTCGTACACAGCACGCTGGGCTGTGGACTTCTTGCCGTCGAGCATGACACAGTTGATGAACTTCGCCAACACCTTGTCGCCGTAGCGAGGGTCAGGACGAAGCTGCTTTTCTGAGTTGGTGATACGACCAGCCATGATTGGCTTCCTTTCGGCTCATCTTGCCCGATCGATTCGGGTCATCTGTGTTCACCGCACGGTGGTCGCGTGCGATTACTTGCCTGCATGCATTGTCGCGACGCACACTGCGCCGCCGTTGAATCACTTCTTGCCGCGCTTCACGCCGTACTTGGAACGGCCCTGCTTACGGCCATCGACACCCAAGGTGTCGAGCGAACCACGAACCACGTGGTACCGGACACCAGGAAGGTCACGCACACGACCGCCACGCACGAGCACAATGCTGTGCTCCTGCAGGTTGTGGCCTTCGCCACCGATGTACGCCGTGACTTCCTTGCCGTTGCTCAAACGCACACGAGCCACCTTGCGAAGCGCCGAGTTGGGCTTCTTGGGGGTGACGGTACGAACCTGCAGACATACGCCGCGCTTCTGCGGACAGGCGTCAAGGTCGCGGACCTTGGACTTCACCGCTGGGGAACGACGGGGCTTGCGGACGAGCTGGTTGATAGTCGGCATGGAAATCCTCTTCTCACCCCTTCAGGCGAGCCACGCAGTGTATCGAGACCGCGAAAAAGGGCAAGTCCTGACACCCCGGAAACCCCCAGGAGCACCCCTATGACCAGCCTGCACAATTGGCCCTGTACGCCCATGAAAAAGGGTCCGAAAACGGGATCTTCTGTGGATAAGTCGCCGAACGTCCGGATAAGTCGCCATCCACAGGCTGGCATCGCTGATCTGCGGCCACCCCCAGTTGGGCATAAACTACACCCTTGTGCAGGGCCATTTTGAGGCCCTCAGGAGCCCCCTCAGCGGTGTCCAACACCATGGTAGAAATGCACTTCGATGGGGCCTGTTTGGGCAATCCTGGCCCGGGCGGCTGGGCGTGTCTGATCGAACGCGATGGGCAAGAAACCCTGCTCACCGGGGCCGAAGCCCAGACCACCAACAACCGGATGGAACTCTCCGCGGCCATCGCGGGGCTGGCGTCACTCGATGACGACACCACCGTGCTGCTGCACGGTGACTCGCAGTACGTGCTCAAGGGCATCGATGAGTGGCTCGACGGGTGGAAGCGACGCGGGTGGAAGCGCGCCGGCAACAAACGCGTTGAGAACGCAGATTTGTGGCGTGTGGTCGACGGCCATCGCGCTCGACTCAAGATCACCACCAAGTGGGTACGTGGCCATGCCGGCCATGAACAGAACGAACGTTGCGATCAAGCTGCCAAGGCAGCTGCAGAGGAGGTCGCCGGAAACGGCGGCGCCTGACATGACTGTGCATCGTGTTGAAGTGCGACCAAGCGACACGGCCGGCGACCCCAAGGGCGCTGCCGTCTGTGCCACCGCAACCGCCGCATCACTTGCCGCCACACCTGAACGCGTGGACACCAGTGCGGTGTATCTGCTCGAAGGCGAATTATCCACCGATGAATTGCAGCAACTGGCCGCAGACCTGCTCGCCGATCCAGTGGCTGAACACGTCACCATCGGCGCCGCCGAACCACGTGGATGCCAACTGATCGAGGTACATCCCCAACCTGGTGTGATGGACCCGGAAGCTGAAGCCGTGGAAGCCGCCATCGAGGCGCTCATCGGCCGCCCCATCTCAGTGCGCACCGGTCGCCGCTTCGATCTCCACGGGATCAATGCCCAAGACGCCAACACGCTGGCACTGCGTTGCCTCAGCAATCCGTTGATCCACGAGATCCACGATGCCCCCCACCACCCCGACGCCTTCGAGCACGGTCACACTCGTGATGTGCAGGTGCGAGACATCCCGCTGTGCGATCTCGACGACGATGCCCTGCAGAAGCTCTCCCGCGAAGCGCACCTCTTCCTGAGCCTCGAGGAAATGCGAAAAGTGCAAGCGCACTACCGCACGCTGGGCCGCGAGCCGCGCGAAATCGAACTGGAGACGCTGGCCCAAACGTGGTCCGAGCACTGCGTACACAAAACGCTGAAGGCCACCATCGACTATCACGGCACTCTGCCCCAGTCGATCCCGAACATCGAGCCCGGTGAATCGGGCGCACTGCGGATCGACAATCTCCTCAAGCGCACCGTGGCCGCGGCCACGCACACCCTGATGGCCGAAGACCTCGGCGACTGGTGCCTGAGTGTGTTCGTGGACAACGCGGGCATCGTCGCCTTCGACGACGACACCGCAGTGTGCTTCAAGGTGGAGACACACAATCACCCCTCGGCACTCGAGCCCTACGGCGGTGCCGCCACCGGGATCGGCGGCTGCATTCGAGACGTGCTGGGCACGGGCCTTGCCGCACGCCCCATCGCGGCGACCGACGTGTTCTGTGTGGCGCCCCTTGGCATCACCAACGTCCCCGACGGCTGCCTTCACCCGCGGCGAATCCTGAACCAGGTGGTCGCCGGTGTTCGTGACTACGGCAATCGCATGGGTATCCCCACGCTCAACGGCGGCGTGTGGTTCGACGCCGGCCATGTGGGCAATCCACTGGTGTTCTGCGGCTGCGTGGGCGTGATGCCCCGCGATCGCACACACGGCGATCCGCAAGCGGGCGACCGCATCATCGCCATGGGCGGCCGCACTGGCCGCGATGGCATTCACGGCGCCACCTTCAGCAGTGCCGAACTCACCGACACGCACGCCGATGAATTCAGCCATGCCGTACAGATCGGCAATGCCATCACCGAAAAGAAGGTGCTCGACGCCATCCTTGAGATGCGTGACCACGAGTCGGGGTGTCTGTTCAGTGCCATCACCGACTGCGGCGCCGGCGGCTTCAGCAGTGCCGTTGGCGAAATGGGCGAACATCTCGGCGCCACCGTGCAATTGGAACGCGCCCCACTGAAGTATGTGGGGCTGACCCCGGTGGAGATCTGGATCTCCGAGGCACAAGAGCGAATGGTGATGTCGGTGCCTGCCGAGAAGGTGGACACCATCGCCGCGATCTGCGCCGACCATGAGGTGGAGTGGTGCGATCTGGGTGAGTTCGGCACCGAAGGCGCCGAGCTCATCCTGAACCAAGGCGATGTGGAAGTGGGCCGTCTGCAGATGGACTTCATGCACAACGGCCTGCCCGATCTTGTTCGTGAAGCGCGGTGGAGCGAGCCGACCATCGATCAGCCCGCCGCCACGAATGAAGTGGATCTGGGCAACACGCTCAAGGCGTTGCTCTCACACCCCAACATCGCTGCCAAGAGCAGTATCATTCGACAGTACGACCACGAAGTGCAGGGCCGCACGGTGCTCAAGCCCCATGCTGGCGTGAATGCAGGCCCCGCCGATGCCGCTGTGGTCACACCTGTGCGTGGATCCACCAGAGGACTGGCCATCGCCAACGGCCTGGCCACCGGGTTGTGCAGCGATCCGTACCACATGGTCACCGCCGCGGTGGATGAGTGTGTTCGCAATCTGGTGTGTGTGGGTGCCGATCCCACACGCATCGCGATCCTCGACAACTACTGCTGGCCCGGCTGCGACGACCCCGATCAGCTCGGCGCGTTGGTCCGTGCCAGCGCTGGGTGTCACGATGCGGGCATCGCGTATCGCACGCCGTTCATTTCCGGCAAGGACTCACTGAACAACCAATTCACCACCGAGTCTGGCGAAACCATCCGCATTCCGGCCACGCTGCTCATCAGTGGCTTTGGCATTGTCGACGACATTCGCACCTGCGTGACGATGGACGCCAAGCACGCCACACACGCGTTGGTGCTTGCCGGCGACACCACGGACCGCGTGGGCGGATCACACCTCCTGCAGGTGGCCGCCGACGCGCCAGGCAACCGCGCACTGCCGGAAACGAATCTCACCACCGGACCACGCACGGCGCATGCTGTTGCCAACGCCATCGCACAAGGCAAGGTGTATGCCGCCCACGACGCCAGTGAAGGCGGCGTTCTGCTGGCCGCGGCTGAAATGGCGTTCTCCGGCGGGATCGGCCTTGCACTGGACATGGCCGCCGTCCGTGGCGAACTCGAGTCCACCACTGTGGCATGCTTTGCCGAAACCCCCAGCCGATACCTTCTCGAGGTCTGCCCCAACGGACTCGATGCCCTGGCCGAGGCGATGGGCGATGTTCCGCATCGCGTGATCGGCACGTTCGATGATTCCAACCGCGTTCATGGCGATGGAATCGATGTCACGCTTGACGATCTGCACTTGGCCTGGGCCACCGGGCTGGGCCTTTGATTGAGGTATAGAATGGACTTCATGGCACGACCCAAAGCGCTGGTGCTGACTGCTCCGGGCATCAACTGCGATGCCGAATTGTGCGAGGCCTTTGATCTGGCCGGCGCGGAACCGATGCCGGTGCACATCAACCGACTCGCCCGCAATCAGCACTGGATGGATGAAGCCAGTTTGATTGGCCTGCCCGGCGGGTTCAGCTATGGCGACGCCATCGCCGCAGGCCGCATCTGCGCAGCGCTTATTCGCACACAGATCATCGATGGCTTGCACCAGGCGGTCGCCCGCGGTGTGCCCATGATCGCGCCATGCAATGGCTTCCAGATCGCCGTGCAGACCGGACTGCTGCCCAACATCGAGGGCCGAGACGCTCGCGTGGCCCTGCTGCACAACGACAGCGGCCGATTCGTTGATCGTTGGGTGAAAGTGAACTACCCCGAGTCCCGTTGCGTGTGGACACGCGGCCTCGACGTCCCCGCCGGCGCCCATGTGCTGCCCATCGCTCATGGCGAAGGTCGGTTCATGTGCGATAGCGACGACACGATGGCCGCACTCGACGCCGCCGGCCAGATCGCAGTTCGGTATGCAGCCGATGATGATCCCAATGGATCACAGGGCCTCGTCGCTGGCATCTGCGATCACACTGGCATGGTGCTGGGTTTGATGCCCCATCCAGAACGCTACCTGCACTGGACAAGCCATCCCACGTGGACAGTCATGGGCGACTTGAGTGGCCAAACACCCGTAGGCTTGGCGATGTTCAGCAATGCCGTGCAGCATGTGTGTGCGGCGGAGCAGTGCACAGCCTGAATCTCGGGGCTTTCTATGTCACCCATCGACCCATTTCATCTGGAGCCGCATGCTTCTGATGACGATGGCGGTGGCCCGCGCCCGTGTGTGACCTGCGGCTACGACCTGCGCGGCACACCGAGCAATCGGCCCTGCCCCGAATGCGGCGCCACGCATGCTGC